>CALWOW010000016.1 GCA_944383295.1 uncultured Clostridia bacterium | reverse complement strand
GTGTTTATCTTATTTTTGTGTTTTTCCCAATTAGTTTTTATTCTTTTCAAATTTTTTTCGGCTTCATTACAATAATTTTTAAAAAAACTTTGTTGTTTTAATTCTAAAATTATATTATTATCTATTTCATTCGATTTAAAATTTCTCTGCAAAATTATATAAGAAAGTTTATATTTATCCCATAAATAATTTGCAAAATCAACTGGCATTTCGCTTTTTGATACCATCATTCTAGCCATGATATCTTCGTCTGTAATAAATTCTATATTTAACACAATTTTCTCCTGTCATAAATAATGTACCAAACAGCATTTGGTACATTAAAAGAATCGTTGGCGGAACAGAGGTGATTGCGTTTGAACTTTTTTATCTAAAATTATCATAAAAAAACTATAATAATTATAATATGTTGCATTTATGCCTAAAAAGTGATACAATATGTTTGCGACCTTAATTTAATATATTCACATAAAAGTATACTTTCAGGGTATAAGTGTCCTGTTTTCGCTTTACATACAAATCTTTTATGGGGATTTATTTGTTTAAATTAAATGTCGCAATTTTGCGAACAACGTCACTTTGCTAGTGTCGGCTTGTTCACAAGCCGACACTTTTTTTTATTTTAGTTAAAAAAGGAGTATTAAAATGGATTGGCTTGCTATTGTTTCATTAGTTGTAGGTATTGTTTCTATTGTGCTTGCTATTTATTCTATGGTAACAACTTCTAAAATGCAAAAAAGAATAGTTAAAATTTGTAAAAATATCCGTAAACTAATTGACGGAAAAGAAGATGAGAATTAAAGGAGCAAATGCTATGAAAAAATTTTTATTAGTTTTATTTGCTGTATTGACTATAATGTGCTTTTCAGCGTGCGATAATGCGCCTGTTATTGAAAAGTATTATTTGGACACAAGCGGAAATTTAATTGCAGAGTTTGAAGATGGCTCTACAAAAGATTTAGGCTCTCTCGGCGATACGATTGCTAACGGTGTTGAAGATATAGAAATCAACTCTGATGGATATTATGTTATAAATGACATAGTAACGGATATTCAAGCGAAATTACCTGAATCTTATGCCATAGATAAAAACGGCAATTTAATAGTTACATACACCGATACAACAACTGAAAATTTGGGTAAGTTCGGTAGCGATGCAATAAATACGATAAATACAATTTCTATCTCTGGCGACGGATTTTATGTGTTAAACGGTATAAAAACTGATATTGTTGCCGTTGAAGTATATGACGTAACTTTTGATACGGGATTTAGCACAAAAGTTTCAAAACAAACCATTAAAGACGGTTATAAAGTTGAACTCCCCGAAATTGAAAGAAAGGGTTATACATTAAACGGTTGGTATTGTAACGGCGAAGAGTGGCGTTTTAATTCCGACGTTGTGAAAAACGATATGGTTTTAACTGCTGATTGGACGGCTAATGAATATAGAGTTTCTTTTGTTACGGGTATTGATAGCATAGAAAGCCCTATTACTATTACCTATGATAGCCAATATACTTTACCAGTATTAGAACAAATAGGTTATACTTTTAACGGTTGGCTTTATAACGGAAATCTTGTAACCGATAATAAATGGTCTATTGATACTGATTGTACCTTAACGGCAAAATGGACGGTAAATAAATACACGGTAACCTTAAATGCAAATGGCGGTAGCGTTTCCCCTGCAAGCAAAAAAATAGAATATGGTAAGCCGTTTACTTTACCCGTTGCTACAAATTCTTACGGTGCATTTATTGGTTGGTTTTATAATGGTATTCAAATAACGGATAGTAATGGTAATTCGTTGTTTGATTGGAATTATACAACGGATATTGAAGTAACTACGTCTTGGACGATTGAAATTTCAACCGTTGAGGATTTGCAACAATTATATACCTATCCAAACGGACATTTTGAATTAAAAAACAATTTAGATATTTCCTTAATAGAGTGGACGCCCGTTGGAACGGAAACGAAACCGTTTACTGGTCAAATTGATGGCGGAAATTTCATAATTAACGGCTTAAAAATAACGCAGTTGCAAGAAAATCAAAAATATTATGGTTTTATTGGATATGCAAGCAGCGGAAAGATATTTGACCTTACCTTTGCTAATGTTAATATCAATTTGCCTACAATTTCAAACACGATATATGTTGGTATTGTAATTGCTAAAAACGAAAACGCTATGCTTGAAAATATTATTGTTTCGGGTAATATTTCAATAGCAAACCATAGTTCGTCTTATGAGAGTTATGTAGGCGGTTTGATTGGTTATAGTGGCACAGACGACGTAAAATCTTGTATAAATTCTGCAAATATAACAACAAAGAGTGTTGCAGGTGGCATAATTGGTTATAAAAAAGCTACGGCTGAAATAAATCATTTTGTTGGGAATAAAAACAATGGAAATATTACAGCAGATATTGCAGGCGGTTTAATCGGTGATGGCATACTTTGTTTTGCATTTGAGTGCGAAAATAATGGAACTATCATAGGAACAAATTATGCTGGTGGTATCATTGGGCGCAGTGATAATGTTTCAATAGTTGATAAATGTTTGAATAAAGGTAATATTACAACTATATCTGATACTAATTATTTATATGAGGGTGCAGGTGGTATTGTTGGTGCAATTACAATTGTTGACACTGAATATTTTGGTGTAGAATCAAGCATAAAAAATTCTTACAATGTTGGGGCAATAATAGGTCATTATAATGCAGGCGGAATTATTGGTGCCGTTGCTAATAATAATTTCACGGTTGAAAATTCGTATAATAGCGGTAATGTTGACGGAAATTGGTATGTTGGCGGTATTGCAGGTCTTAATATTGGTATTACAATACGACAATGTTTCAATACGGGAAGAATTACAAGCGACAATCTTTCTGCTATTTTCAGTTTTACGTTGCCAAGTTATATGTGTACAATTATTGATTGCTATTATAATTGTAATACAAGCAGTGTAGATCAAATTCAAGGAACAAAAACAACAGAAAATTATTCTGCAACATTCTATATTGAACAATTATTCTGGGATAATACAGTTTGGGATTTCCATACGGATAAATTGCCAACATTAAAAATTGAAAGTTTATTTAACGATTAAAAAACTAAAAGGCGAGAAAATTTCTCGCCTTTTATAATTTTATAGAAAGAAAAACATACATAAAATCCTTTATATCAGGGTTCTATTTTAACGGCTTATATGTAAATATTATATCAGCATTACCTTTAACGAAAATATATTTTAATATGGTAATAGAAAAAGAGATTGCCGTTGAATTTTGGTTCAACAGCAATCTCTCTTGGCGGAA
>CALWOW010000015.1 GCA_944383295.1 uncultured Clostridia bacterium | reverse complement strand
ATTAAAAACTCAAAGTACAGAAATTTGTGCTTTGAGTTTTATTTTTAGTTAAAAAAATTAGATATGTAAAATTTATTACTTCCTTGTAATTTATGTTTTTTGCTTGTAAATAATCTAATGCTTAACTGATAATTATACTAATTTGAATTTATAACTTGAATTAGTAAAGCAGAAAACTAAATACAATAAACAAATTTTTTCAATTATCATGTTTACAAGATATTATTTGTTAAAAATTTTTAACCTAACTTAACTTTTTAAACAAAACTTAATCATTTATAACAAAAACTTTACCGTGCCCCGAATAAACCTTTAAAGGTTTTTTTAGTTTAAATATTTTATCTAAACTTTGATTTAATAATTCTGTATTCCCTGTTGGCAAATCAGTGCGCCCTACACCGCCATTTTCAAACAACAAATCACCACAAAATAAAACATTGTAACCATAATCATCTTGTCCCAAAAGCGAAATACTGCAATCAGTATGCCCTGGAGTTTCTAAAACTTTAAAATTTTTATTCCCTACTTTTATAATATCATTATCGCTAACAATTATTTCATTTTTTATTTTATAACAATGTTTATTAAAGAAAAAAGAAGCATTAGTTAGTTCATTATTTGCGTTATTTATTGCATTCTTGCTACAAAAAACATTTGCTCCTGCATCTATCCATTCTTCAATATTAAAAATATGGTCATAATGCGAATGTGTAACAAACACACCCAAACACACAAATTTTTCAGTATTATGCAAGGTACTATGCAATACATTTTGCGAATAATTTTGCTTTAAAAATATAATATTTTCTTTGCTTACTTCAATCCCCTCATTATTCATTTCTTTAATAAACTTATTTATTGAACGACTCGGATCCACCAAAATAAATTGATTGCTATCCATTATAACATAACAATTTGCAAAATTTTCGCCTTTGATTTTGATTATTTCCATTATTTCACCTCTGTTTATACTAACAAATAATTAAAATTTAATCAATAATTTAAAACTACACTAATAAAATTTGATAAAATTTTTAATATAATCTTTAATTCATTTTGATTTTATAATGTTTTGGGGTATAATATTATCATAAAACACTAGGAGAAAAAAATGAAAGATTTATATTCAATGTTACACCCTAAATCAATAGCAATAATAGGTGCAAGTGCAAAAAATGGTTCTGTTGGTAATGAACTAATTAAAAGAAGTTTAGAAGCAAAATTTAAAGGTAAAATTTATGCTGTTAATCCTAAAAATAGCGAAATCGAAGGAGTACCGTGCTACCCTACCGTTTTGGAGATTCCACAAATTGTTGATGTTGCTATCATAGCAGTACCTGCTGTCGCTGTTTTCGATGTAGTAAAACAATGCCAACAAGCACAAATCAAAAATGTAGTTATTATTTCTAGCGGTTTTAAAGAAGTTGGTGGAGAAGGTAAAGAACTTGAAGCACAAATTACTAATTTCGCTAATGAAAATAATATGAATGTAATAGGTCCAAATTGTCTAGGTATCATAAACACAGCAGATGATGTTTGCCTAAATGCAACCTTTGCACCACTCCAACCTACAAAAGGAAACATAGGTTTTGCAACACAATCAGGAGCTTTGGCAAGTGGAATTATAAACATTTTACCAACTTTAAATATAGGGCTAGCACAAATGGTATCGCTTGGAAATCAATGTCAAATAGATGCGTTAGACGTTATGGAAATGTGGGAAAACGATGCACATGTCCAACAAATTTTGATGTATTTGGAATCTATACCTGATACAAAACGCTTTCGTGAAGTAGCATCAAGAATTTCAAAGAAAAAGCCTATTTTAATCTTAAAATCAGGTCGTAGCGCACGAGGTGCGGCGGCAAGTGTATCTCACACAGGAAGTCTTGCGGGTGATGATACCACTGCAACGGGTCTTTTTGCTACAAGCGGTGTAATAAGAGAGTTGTATTTGCGTGACCTTTTCAACACAGCGCAGGTTTTTGAAAAATGCGACATTCCTAGCGGAAATCAATTAGCAATAGTTACCAATGCTGGTGGACCTGGGATTTTAGCAACAGACACAGCAAATGATTATGGTATACCTTTAGCCACATTGACAGATGCTACAAAATCAAAATTGCGCGAAGTTCTACCTTCGCAAGCAAGTGTAAACAACCCTGTCGATGTAATTGCTAGTGCAACCGCAGAACAATATTGTGACGCTGTTAAAATTTTATTAGGAGCAAAAGAAGTTGATATTCTTTTAGTTATATACCTATATATAACAGGTAAAAACGACATAGCGATTACTCAGTATTTGGAAACATTAAAAAAGAAATATCCACAAAAACCTATCGTGTGTGTATATATGACTACCCCCGACTTTGAAGATGAAGCACGTGCAGAAATTCCTAATTGGGACATTCCAACTTTTAGATTTATGGTAGATGCTTTGCACAGTATAAAGCGTTTGATAGAGCGTAAAGAATATTTGGAAAAAGACAATCAAACAACCCCTACATTGAAAGTAAACAAGGAAAAAGCAAAACAAATACTAGAAAACGCAAAGCAACAAGGTATCAACCAACTTACAACTATGCAAAGTTTACAGATATTTGATGCTTATGGATTGCCTTTGCCTAAATTTGGTATTGCTCAATCACTAAAAGACGCAAAAGACATTGCAAATCAAATTAGTTACCCTGTTGTATTAAAATTATCGAGTAAAACAGTAACACACAAATCGGATATTGGTGGCGTAATAACAAATATCAAATCCGAAGAAGAACTCGGTTTTTGGTGGAATAGATTAGTTGATAGACTAAACAAAGCAAATCTAGTAGAATCATTAGATGGTATTGTCGTTATGCAACAAGTTTCTGGAGCAAATCGAGAACTTGTTGCTGGTGTTGTAGAAAAAAATGGCGTACATCAAATGATGTTTGGACTAGGTGGAATTTTTGTAGAAGCATTACACGAAGTAACGTTCCGTCCTTGCCCTTTGACTATTCAAGATGCTCAAAGTTTAATCAACGGAACGAAAGCCAAAAACATAATGGGATTTATTCGTGGTGGAATGGCAACAGATTTAAAAGTTGTACAAGAAACTTTATTGCGTTTGAGTCAATTAGTTACCGATTTCCCTGAAATTAAAGAAATTGATGCAAATCCATTGATGATAGATGATAAAGGTCGATTACTTGTAGTAGATGCAAGAATTGTTCTTTAAATAAAAAAGCAAAAAACAAGTGTTTCAAAAATGCTTGTTTTTTTATTCTATTTTTCTCAACTACTAAAATTTGTTTTACAAAAAAAATAAAAAAGTTTATAATCATAGTATATATTGATTTTATGCTAGTTAAAATAATAAAAAAAGGAGTTTGTTTTATGGTTGCTTTTTACATTCTACTAGCGCTTGCTATTGTTCTTTCCACGGCATTTATTATTGCTTGGTCAAGAGACCGTGCTTTGTTAAGCTTTTTCTTAAAAGGGCTCGCTAGTGTTTCAGTAGTTAGTTTAGGTATTTATACCGTTTCTATGTCTATGTTGGATACCACAACAATATTATTGTTAGTTGGTTTGCTATTCTGTCTTTTTGGGGACCTTGCCCTTGCATTGCCAGAATTATGTGGCACAAATATGAGAGCAAATATCTACACAAGTGGTACAGTTGCCTTTTCGTTAGCCCAAATTGCGTTTATTGTTATGTTAGCATTTATTGACATCAACACCTTATTTGGTTTGATTTTTGGTGCAGTATTTGCTGGGTGTATATTCTTGCTTAAAAAACCTATGAAATTAGATTTTGGAAAATGTCTTACCCCTTCATTAATTTATGCAGTATTATTAGGTGCAAATGTTGCTGGTTCAATAATACTTATGTTTACTGCTAATTTCAGTTTGATTAGTATTCTGCTTGCGCTCGGTTTCATTTTCTTTGTCGCTTCAGACTTAGTTTTAAGCCAAATTTATTATGGCGGAAATACAAAACCTATAACTCAAAAAATTAATTATATTTTATACTATATTGCAATTATATTATTAGCATCGAGTTTCGTTGCTATATAAGGAGAAAATATGGAAATACATTTTATTGCTTATGGCACAAACATAAAAACAAGCGAACTTGCCAAAGCATTTCCTGAAGTAAAAATTTTGGGATATACTTATTTAAACAACTACGCACTTGAATTTGTGGGCTATGATGGTCACGCAATTGCTACCCTAACTAAAAAACGTGGAGCAAAAACTCCTGTTGCTGTTTGGGACTTTCCTGAAGAATTGCGCTACACCATCGCAAATTACGAACCTTTCCCTTACTTGTATAAAAAGAAAAAAGTTAGCGTAAAAATCGGCAAAAACAAACTTTACGGTTATATTTATCTTAACAAACAAAAATTGCGCCACGGAAAACCTAGTGAAGATTACTTACAGGTTTTGCGTGATGGCTATAAAGAAGCTGGTTTCGATGAAAAATTGATTGATACAGCGCTAGCAGAACAACCAAAGGATTAAAAAAATGCGTTATACTTTACCTGATTATAAAAATTGTTGCGTAAATGTAATGAATTCTATTGCAAAGCATTACGGAATTCGCACTTTTCACAGCACTTTACCTATAGTTGATAATGAATTAAAAAAAGGCTACAAAAATGTAGTCGTTTTGCTTTTGGATGGATTAGGGCAACAAATTTTAATGCAACACCTACCTTTTGACAGTTTTTTGCGTCAAAATTTTGCGCAAGAATTAAGTGCTGTGTACCCTAGTAGCACCGTACCTGCAACGGTAAGTTTTAAAACAGGGCTTACTCCTTTTGAACACGGTTGGTGGGGACATTTCCTATATTTTAAAGCATTGGGACAAACTATAAATGTTTATACAAATAATGATGCATTTAGTAGGAAAAAAGTTGGCATTGAAGACGTTGCACATAAAGTTATGCCCTATACAAATATACTAGATGAAGCGGTAAGGCACAATCCAAATTTGCGTGCCTACACTTTATGCCCAGCCGAAGCTCGTGATAATTTTGGCGTAAGTCAAGTAACTTACAATACATTTGATGAATTAGTTGAATATGCTCAAACCCTATGTTCCCTAGATGGTCAAAAATTAATTTATGCATATTACAACCATCCAGATGATACAATGCATAAAACAGGAATACATTCCGAAGAATCATACAAAATGATTAATGATTTAAACTATCAAGTTGAAAATTTATGTAAAACTTGTCCAAATACCCTATTTATTATATCCGCAGACCACGGACAAACACCTTTGTATGAATCAAGAGATTTAACTCTTTATCCAGATTTTTTAGATACCTTGTTAATGATGCCTAGTGGCACAACAAGATGCGCAAATTTCTTTGTCAAAAGAGGACTAGAAAAAACTTTTGAAAAACTCGCTAAAAAGTACTTTGGAGACAAGTTTGAGATTTTTAGTCGTGCCGATATAATAAAAAATAATTTATTAGGAGACGGAATTGCGCATCCTGAATTAGATAATACATTAGGTGATTATTTAATTTGTGCTGTAAGCGACTGCAACATAACTTATTCAACACTTTATGGCGCACCCAAAACTCAACCCTACGGAATTCACGGGGGCTTGACAAATGACGAGATGCGTGTTCCACTAATCTTATACGGAGACAAAACAAGAAATGAATGAATATCTTAAACAAGCGCTCAAATTTTTAGGTTTTTCTGTTACCGCTGGAATAATTCAAATAGCTTCATTTACTTTAATGAATGAATTGCTAACTATACCATATTGGCCTGCTTATCTTACAAGTTTAGTTTTGTCTGTTCTATTTAATTACACGGTAAACCGTAAATTTACTTTTAAAGCATCAAATAATATAGCATTGTCTATGTCACTAGTCTTAATTTATTATGCCATATTTACTCCACTATCTACCCTATGGGGCGAAGCGTTAACTCGCATTGGTTGGAATGAATATCTTGTGCTTGCTTTGACTATGGTAATCAATTTTATAACCGAATTTTTATATCAACGCTATATTGTGTTCAAAAGAAAAAAAGATAAAAGCAATAATGAAATGACACTCGAACAAGAACCGAATGCAAATTAAAAAAGTTGCTAATAATTAATCAGCTTATACAGAATTTTCTAATTTAGATATAATTAATAAAAAACTAGAAAAATTTAAAAAATAATTTAAAACTTATTTAACTTAAATATAAAAAAGAGTATGAATTTAAAGGTCATACTCGTTTTTTATAAACTTATTTTATATTATCACATTTTAAACATAAGATAAGTCATATTTAGATATACTAAAAATACTTATTTATTGTTTGATTTATATGTGTTAGATAAACCTTTAAAAAAACTATATATAAGAATTAATCAAACAAAAAGAATGATGAAAATTTCAATCATCGTTCTTTTTTTGTTTTTCTCATATAAATATTTTTTAGTTTTGTTCGTCTTTTGTTGTATTATCTGCGATTTTTTTCTTTTTTGTAAATATTTGCTTTAATTTATTAAATAACAAAATAATTGACCATTCCTTTACAGGTAAAGTAAACATCTCATAAATTTGAATAATAACAGTATATAAAATTATCAATAATATACCAGTCAACCACCAAGTGAACGGCGTTCCACTAATCAATGGAGCATTTAAGTACATATTATTTGACTGCCCTAATGCAGTATTGCCAAATGAACCCCAAACGACCAAAAAAGCCAATCCTGTTACAAATGAAGTCCATTTTTTGAAAGAAGGTTTGAAATATCCCAAAACAAGACTAGCAATAAAGATAAACATCATAAATGTATGATATAGCAATCCTGTAAATGGATGGATATTAAATATATCATCAAAATAAACTAAAAAGTCTGGGTAAAAGAACGTTAATATTCCACCGAAAAAGCCTGCAAATAACGCAAATTGAAAAATCTTTGATTCTGGCTTACATAATAAAACAACTAACGGTAAAACAAATCCCATTGTACTACAAAATGTATCAGGTATAAAATCTAGAAAAGTGCCATCACGGGACAATGAAACCACTATTCTATAGATTATTATTAGTACTAAACCAATTCCCGCTAAAATTTTAATTAAAATAAATGTTTTATCTTTAGGTATAAACTTTTTAAATAACACAAGTGCTATAATCATTACAACCAAAGACACAATCATATAAATGATATGCTCAATACCAAAAACTTCCACATCAACACCTCAATTAATTTTTTAAGTACGTTTTATAACTATTAATTTATCATAACATTTATAAATAAACTAACAAGATACTTTATTAATTAATTCTTTTGCACATTTTACGCAGTCTTTTTCATCTTTTAAGCCATATCCCCAACCTACGCCGACAAATTTTATGCCGTTTTTCTCTGCGCAAATCTTATCAAATTCAGTATCACCTACTAAAAACATTTGATTTGTATCCAATTTTTTGTCTTTTATCAGTCTTGAAACTAAATCTGTCTTTGAAGTATAAGGTCTTAATTTATCATCACCTATTACAAAATCGAAATAGTCATAAATTCCTAAATATTTTAATTCTCTTTCAACAATTTCAACAACTTGTAAACTAGTGGTGATAAGTTTAAAACCTAAATCTTTTAAAATAGGCAATGCTACTTTTATTTCAGGATTAACATAAATATCGTTTATTTCGATATTATTAAAAGTCTGCATATAATAATCCATAGCATTTTGCGCATAATCTTGCCCAAAGTATTTAGTAAATGTAATAATTAACGGAGGACCAATCAAACTTACCATATCAATATTTTGCGTATCAACACCGAAATGATTAAACACTTTTTGCAAAACCTTGACTTGTAACTTTTTACTATCTATTAAAGTTCCTTCCAAATCGAATAAAATAAATTTCATTATAAAACATCTTTATCAGTTAAGCGTGTAAATAAAGGTTGAATTGTACCATATTCCCCACTCCCAACTGTTATATACTCCCATTTTACTTCATTTAATTTCAAATAATCACGTAATTTTTTAGATGCAAAAGGCATAAATGGGTCAAATAAATTGCTTAAATTTGCAATAATTTGCACGCAAGTATAAATTACATCATTAAACTTTGCTTTATCTTCTTTAAATAATTTCCATGGCTCTTGTTCATCGTAATATTTGTTACCAATATCCACCAAATTCATAACAGATGCTAATGCATCTTTAAAGTTATTGTTTAATACTTCATTTCCGCATTTTTCGTACGTTTCTTTGATTTTTTGTTCTACTTCTATATTCATTGTACCGTTTGGCAAAACACCTTCCAAACCTTTAAAATTCAATGTACGATTAACAAAATTACCAAACTTGTTGACTATTTCACCATTATGCAATGCATGATAATCCGCAAATGTAAAGTTGCTGTCACGCTTCTCTGGACCATTTGCTATACAGAAATAACGCAAACTATCAGCATCAAACTTCTCCAACATTTCAAGCATTGGCCAACCATTTCCCTTACTCTTACTAATTTTTTCGCCATTTATATTTAAAAATTCGCTACTTACACAATGCTCAGGCATTAAGAAAGGTTCTTTTGTCGCCATTAGCAAAGCAGGGAAAATAATTGTATGGAAAACAATATTATCTTTACCGTGACACATATAAATTAAATTTTCATTGTTGTCGTTTTTAAACCACCAATCACGCCAATCAAGATTATGCTCATCACAATATTTTTGAGTAGCAGTTACATATCCCCATACTGCTTCTATCCAAACATAAATCCTTTTATCGTCGTAACCTTGTAGGGGTACTTTTATACCCCAATTTAAGTCACGAGTTACAGCACGGTCGTGCAGTCCTTCGTTTAAAAACTTTTCAGTTTCGTTTACGGTATTTTTACGCCAATATTGTTTTGAGTTTTCAAAATGTTTAAACAAAGGTTTCTCAAATTTTGATAATGCAAAATATAAATTAGTGTTATCACGAATTTCAGTTTGACTGCCACAAATACGGCATTTACCTTTTAATAAGTCTTGTGTTTGAAATACATAATCACAATTACCACACTGGTCGCCCTTACTAACAGCTCCACATTTAGGGCAAATTACTTCAACTTCCCTATCATACACAAATTTATTACATTTTGGACAAAAAGATGCTGGCTCTGTTTTTGGATAAATAAAACCATTGTCTTTTAATTTTAAAATCATTTCTTGTACTTTTTCAGCGTGATAAGGTGTTGCAGTCATCGTATAACAATCATAACTCATACCCATTTTTTTAAATACTTCAACATATTGTTCGTGATATCTGTTTACAATCTCTTGCGGAGTTTTATGTTCTCTAATCGCTCTTTCAGTAGTAGGTGTACCGTGACAATCAGTACCACTAACCATTAATACATCATCGCCTACTGCTCTGTGATATCTTGCTAAAACATCACCTGGCATATATGCAGAAATATGCCCCAAATGTATGTCGCTATTTGCGTAGGTCCACGCTATACCTATTAAAACTTTTTTGTTACTCATTTTTTAATTATCTCCTTTATTTAAAATATATCATACTTGCAAACAAAAAGCAATAATTTTACAATTTAGTAATATTTGATTTAATTATTACAGCACTATATAATTTAAAAAATTAAACATAATTCTACAAAAATAAAAAGAGTTTTATGTTTTAAACTCTTTTTTACTTTTTATTATTCTACTACAAACAACTCAAACAATTTTTCCCAATTTTTACTTGCTGTTTTTAATGATTTGAGTTTGCGCTTGTTCTTTTCCATATAAGTAACGGCAAGTTTTGCAACTTTTTCTCTATAATCTTCTGGCAATGGTTTTACACGTTTCGTTTTTTCCAACTGTTGAATAAATGGTTGTGTGGTGCGTATTGCAAACTCGCTACCATATATATCAACCAAATAATTACCGCAAGCCGAAGCAAATATTTCGTAAGGAATTAAATCTTCCAAAGTTTGATAATTGCCTAGTCCTTTCAAGGAAACCATTTTCTTTGTTGCATTTGCATAAGTACCCACTCTCAACTGTTCCCAAATACCAGCATTGCTGTCCACATTGTCAAGATAAACTATAGGTAATGTACTTTCTTGTGCAATAATTTGAGCTGTTCCTTCTAAACCATTTATGCTTGTCTTTACAAACACAGGTGGCTTTTCCATCAAGCCGATATTTGTTGCACCTATTAAGTTAAGGTAATTTTTCATAAAGTTTAGGTATAGTCTGTCCACTTCACTAGTTACAATAACAGGAGTCGAATCCTTAATCAATTCTTCGGAAATTTGGACACTCAATGAAGTATTCAAAGGAATTAATGATGCTTTACTAGCGTTCGTTTTAGCATTAAAGTTATTCGACACAACACTGTGCCCCTTGCTGTCTTTATAAACAATTTTTGTTCTATTTAAACATTCAGTTGGCAACATATAACTACTGTGTGTGGAATATATAAGTTGATTAGTTTTAGATAATTCATCAAAGAAACGCACCAAATCTCGTTGAGCAAGTCCGTGTAAAGTTGCACCACTCTCATCAAGTAACATTATAGTATTTGTGTAGAAAAGTTGACTTTCAAGCGTAAACACAAGGAAGAATGATAAAAACCATTGTATCCCCACACTTCGAGCATCTAAAGGCGCTCTTACACCTTCATTATCTGTAACGAATATTGTAAGATTACCGTTATCGAAAGCAAATTCAAATTTGTACTTACCTTGACGCCACCATTGATTGAACTCACGAGAAAGCCTAGCACCAGCTTCTTCAAACAATTTTGCATAACGCTCTTTTGTTTTAGTTAATTCCTGTAACTGTGCACTTGTCAATTTTATAGTTTTTTTAGAAGCATTTTCCAAAATAGGAGAATCACAAACTAGCATTTCGGGAGTGATACCTATGTACATTAAAAGCAATTTAATTGTACGTCGTTTTGATTTGCTAATTGCATTTACACCTGACTTATTAAATTTATCAAGCATTTGCGGAAGATATATATTACTATCAAGGTTACCGTAATTGCTATAATAAATAAATCCTGGCATAATTTTTATAATAAAATCGGATAATTTTTTTGCATCTTTGTCTGGTACTTTTGCAGGAATCTTTACGGTGTATTGTCCGCTTAAACTACGAGAAACTTCAACAGTATCAAACAACGGAACATCAGGAAATTTTTTGTGTATTTGCTCTTTATCCAAAGGACGTAATTTAAACTTTGCGGATATAAAGTTAGGTAAAACTTGCGAATCCATTATTTCATCTACTTTGTCAAGGGGTAAATCTGCGTTTACTATCTTGTTATCCGCACGAAAAGCCGGTTTAAGTTTCCACAATGCTTTTAAAAGATTACTTTTCCCTGCTTCGTTTACACCAGCGATAGCCACTACATCTTGACAGTTAATCCACCCACTATCAATAAACGATCTAAAATTTTGCACTCTAAATGCTGTCAGTTTCATATCTTGTACCTCTCATTATCACTCTTGTTTACGCATTTTATCTAATAAACTTGATACGCTAGAATTTTCGTTATTATCTTTTGTTACTTTATCTAACATTTCTTTTATTGGTTTATTTGTATCAGTTGGCGGTAATTTTTCGTAGATATAATCATCGCCCTGTTTTTTTGATTTAGGTTTTGCGACCTCAATTTTACCATTTGGTATTTCTTTTAATTTTGTTTTGTGTTTAGGCTTTATAGCATTTTTTAATAAATAGTTATCATCTTTGTAATTTACTTTTTTACTTTGCTTTTGCTTGTCATTTGTCTTTGTTTCACTTGAAATAGCGGTATCTAAATCATCTAAATTAATGGTTAATTGTTCCATACCTTCTACTTCATTTTTTGATTTTTTTCCAACTTTATTTTTGGTAACTTTTTCGCTCTCTTTACTTTCATTTTGATTTTGTGAAAGTGTGATTTGATTTTTAATTCCATCTTGTTGGGTATTATTATTTATATTGCGACTTAATCTTAACAACAACCATATCACAATGCAAGCCATTAGCGCAATACAAGGTATGACTACAAATAGCCAAATAACCCAATCTGAAAGTAAAAACTGCACTACTCCACAAACAAAACTAGAAGAAGTTGTAGCTACACCCAAAATGCAATCTTTACTTATCGAAACGCCTTCTTGAGCATTTAAAGCACGAACTACAAATATATCATCACTTATACTTTGCACTTGTCCAAAAAAGTCACTATTTAACATAGTGCCAGCACAATTATATGCTACAAAATCGCCTACAACAATTTCATCTACATTTTTTGATGCTATTACAACTCTACTTCCTTGAGAAAACAAGTCAGCATTTTCATTGTTTGTTATTTCCATTACAGATAAGCCAAACACACTACAAGGTTTGTCATTATTAACAGAAATATATTTGCTAATTATACAAGTCATTCCAAATACAAAAAGTATAGCAAATGCGATAGTAAGACCAAGCAGTAATCCTTTTACTGATTTATCAAAGTTCTCGTTTTTGTCGGTACTTTCCATAATGAATACCTCATCTTTAAATTAACGATATTTTATCATACAAAACAACGTTTTGCAATACCCTTACGATAAAAAAAGCACCTATAAAGGTGCTTTCAACTTCCTATTAAGAAGCAGGTGTAAATTTACCATCTTTTACCATTTGATTTAGCACTTCATAAAGCCCATTATAGTTAGCAACACCAGTGTAAGTAAATCTAGTACTTGTTGAGTCATTTGTAGTAGTCTTGATGTAGAAAGTATTGTCTTTTACTACATTCTCATTGTTTACAGCAAAATGAACTTCACGGAATTCTACCGCTTGCGTACTAACGCTTGCGCCTATTTGATAAGTAAACATACTTCCATCTGGATTAATCATAGTTTGATTGTTGTTCCAATAAAATACAACTTCAAATGTAGTTTCATCAGCAAGGTCATTAAACGAATTTGAAGAAGTAGTATAATTTGATGACATACCTTTCCCTGCATAGCCTCCAAATATAGTAGCAATTACAGTTGGTTTACTTCCTTGTAGGTACGCATTCCAAATTTTTTCATAATCGGCTTTAGTTGCTTCATCTTCTTTATCTACTTGATAAAGAGTAGAACCAATTTTTAAATAAATCTGGTCGGGTTGATTAACAAACTTTGCGCCTGTATTTACAGGAATAACCGCTAAAAGAATAGTTGTTAAGATTAAAACTCCAATTATTGCAAAACAAACAATAGATGCAATTTTACTATTCCTGCGTTTTCTTCTTGCTTTTGATGTAATTTCCAATGTTGTATCTTTCATTTCTCATTTCCTCTATTTATTAATTGCCTGTTTAAATATCTTAACACAAAATACAGTTTCGGTCAACAAAATTGATATGATTTATTTTTCTTCGTTACCGCTATTTTCGTTCTTGTCCGCTTGATTTGTTGACTTATTGTTTTGAGCTTCTGATTTACTTTCTTCTGTTTTTGTATCGCTCTTATTTGCTTCGTTTGAACTGTTAGTTGTTTTAGTAGAAGTGTCTTCTTTTTTCTCTACTTTTATATTATTGCCAGAAAAAGCACTCATAACCCTATTTTCTAAATCTACATTCATTTTAGATTCTTGTGCTAATTTCGCCTTTTTCTCTGCTTCCTTCTTTTCTTGCGCCTCTTTGTCCTTGCGTTTGCGTTCTGCTTCACGCTCATCCATTTTCTTCATAACAGTTTCAGCAGACTCACCTGCAATCAATTCATTTACTTCTTGTGAGTAGATAGTTTCTTTCGCAAGCAATACTTTTGCCATTTCATCCAATACAGACTCGTGCTCTTTTAATAAATCAATAGCACGTTGCAACCCTTCATCTAGAATTGCCTTAATTTCTTCATCAATAATACGAGCGGTTGCATCACTGATATTAGTGCGTTGTTGGAAATCACGGCCTAAAAATACTTCGCCTTCTTCGGCATAGCAAACTGAACCTAACTTTTCACTCATACCATATTTAGTTACCATATCACGAGCAACATCAGTTGCAACTTGAATATCATTAGATGCGCCTGTTGAGAAATAATTGAACTTCAATTTTTCAGCAGCACGACCACCCATATCCGCAATAATTTCTTCCATTAATTGCTCACGAGTAAGATATGGATATTCCTTTTCTGGAATACGAGAAGTCATACCACCCGACATTCCTCCGCCTATTCCACGTGGAATAATTGTAACTTCTTGAACTTCTACTTTTGTACTCTTTAATACACGCATTAAAATTGCGTGGCCTGCTTCGTGATATGCTGTAGTCCTGCGGTCTTCTTCGTCGGTTTTATGATTCTTTTTAGAAAGACCGTATTGAGTCTTTAACGAACTTTCAAAAATATCAGTTTGAGTAATAATATTTTTGCCTTGACGAGCAGCAAGAATAGCCGCTTCATTCAAAATATTTTCAATATCTGCACCAGTACAACCTGGCAAGCGTCTTGCTAATCCACCCCAATCAATATCATCGGCAAATGGTTTGTTCTTTGCATATAGTTTTAAAATCTTTATCCTGCCTTCAAGGTCTGGGCGGTTTACTACAATTCTACGGTCAAAACGTCCAGCACGTAACAAAGCAGGGTCAAGCACATCAGGTCGGTTGGTTGCGGCAATAACCACAATACCATCACTAGATTCAAAACCGTCCATTTGCACTAACAACTGATTTAAAGTTTGTTCACGTTCGTCATTAGTGTTGCCTAAACCAGCGCCCCTTTGTCTTCCTACTGCATCTATCTCATCAATAAATACCAAACATGGCATATTGCGTTTTGCAGTATCAAACAAATCACGTACACGAGCAGCACCTACACCGACATACATTTCTACAAAGTCACTACCTGTGATGCTAAAGAATGGAACACCAGCCTCACCTGCAATAGCCTTTGCAAGTAAAGTCTTACCTGTTCCTGGAGGTCCAACTAGTAAAACACCCTTTGGAATACGAGCGCCCATTTCGGTAAATTTGCGAGGATTTTTCAAGAATTCCACAATTTCTTGCATTTCTTGTTTTTCTTCATCGCAACCTGCTACATCAGCAAAGCGCACTTTAAGTCCTGATTCCATACGTGCTTTGTTTTTCCCAAAGTCCATATTTTTGCCTGTCATTTTGGTAAATGTTTTGTATAAGAAATATCCCAAAATGATAAACATTAATATATATAGATATGGCAGTATTTGACTAATAAACGATTCTTGTACAACACCAGTATCAAAGTAAATTTGTTTATCGGCATTCTCTGGATTTGCATTAAACTCATCTATCGCTGTCTGCATCTTTTCTAATTGATAAGAATAAGCAGCATTTACATAAAAATCATATTTGTTTGGGAAATTTTTTAATTTATCTTCCGTTTGAGCCGTAGTTTCACCTACAGTAATTCCATATACTGTTGTTCCATAGAAATAAACTCCAGCAACTTCACCTGCTGTAACTTTCGAAAAGAAATCCGATTGACTAATTTCTTTTTTGCTATTACCACTTCCAGCAAAACTTAAAATAAGTACAATAGCCAAAAAAGCAATTAAAATTACGGTGAATATAGGAAATTTCTTTGGCCCTGTGTTTATAGGTTTATCTTCCACTGTTAATTTAGCCTCCTAGACAAGTTATAATAGTATATTAACTCATTTTAGTATTAATACTTGTCAAGTATAACACATTTCAAACAAAAAATAAAGTAAAAAATACAACATTTTACAATCAAAATCAATTACAGCAAAAATCTTTAAATAATGAGAAAAAGATACAAAAATTACACTTTTTTAAAAATTAAAATTTGTAAACCATAGATTATTAGATTTAATATTGATAATTAAATAAAGTATATTTTCAAAATTTAAAAAATATTTTGCCAATCAAATTTTACCATATCCCTAAAAGTTTCAATTACTCGTTGTAAAGTATTACATTCTACCCTTGCTAAATCGAAATCTTCATTTAATAAATGCGAATAAACCAAATCAGTTTGTCTGCCTATTTGCTCAATATCTCGAAAATCTACAAATAAACAAATAATCGAAACTTTTTCGTCCCATAATTCAACAATCACTTTTGCAGAATCACGACTTGCCGACAAATTTTCTTCAGCCAAATTATTTTCTAGCACCGTTATATTTTCAAGCATACTTTGTATAGCGGAATCTGTGTAAACCTGCTCCCATACAACTAAACCTGTTAAAACTAAAACCAAAGCAAATATCCAAATGATTTTTTTAGTCATACTGCCTCCTTACCAATTACCTTTGAAATCTACATCAAGATTTTTTGTTTCACCAGAAAATGTTTGAATGTAAACTTTTCCACAAGTGTCTAATGTGAGTAACAAAACATCTTTAATTGATTTGATATTTGCCTTTTTCAATATTTCCATTACAAAATCAACGTCTTTTTCTGCTATTTTTAAATTGTTTGTAATAATTTTACCAGCAGTAACCAACATCATGGGTAATGTTGATTGTGGTAAATCTAAATGAATATTGGCATTAGTTACATTAGCGCTTTCAATTTTTGGTATCACATTTATAGTACCATTTGTTTCAACAATAGCATATAGTACATCTTCAATATTAAAATAGTTACAACTTCTTATGCCTTCCATTAAGTCATCAAAAGTCATATTTAATTCTTCCAAGGCCTTGTATTGCACTCCCTCAGGAGTAACAACCAACACAGGTTTTCCGTTGATAACTCTGCGCATAACTATACTTTTCCTTGAAATTAACGACACAATAAAATGCACTATTACCAAAGCAGTCAATGGAATCACACTAAACAAAATCGGCATACTAGTTTGAGTCATAGGTAAAGAAGCTATATCTGCTATAAGTAAGGTAACGACCAACTCAAAAGGTTGCATTTCACCTAGTTGTCGTTTCCCCATTATGCGAAGATAGAGCAATACTACCAGATATACTATAAAAACTCTAAATAAAATAATAACCATACTGCTATTTTGCAAATATGGTTAATTTTTATACATATTTTCAATGCTTTAATTTTTTAGGTTTTAATTTTACTAAAACAGTAGCAAAATCAACCAATCTAAATATCCAGCATAATCCCATAAATCCGCCCATACTAAGCCCAGCACATAGACCAATAGCAACGAAATTAGGGAAAACTACCGCTAATAATGGATAACTTAAATAAGCAAGCAACGCACAAGGCGCAATAAATACTAGCATAAGTAATGTAGGTTTAACCAATCCAAATTTTAAACCAGTATGTTTTTTTAACATTACTAAATTTAATACAGTCGTTATAGTCATACAAGCACCAAAGCCCCAAACAAGAGCATCTACCCCCATAATTCCGCTACAACCAGCGACTACCCCTAACAAAACTACGCCACCTAATATATTGTTTACAAAACTTTTGACTTCCAAATTATAAGCATTTAAAATACTGCTAGTTATGTTACTTAAGCCCAAAGGTAACATTACCCACGCAGAGCGAGCTAAATAGATTCCGCTACTTGCATTATCATATAAAAACAAACCTATCGCTTCACCTATACCCAAATAAAAAGGAACAACCATTGCGGAAATAAACAACGCAAATATTAAACTTGTTTTTATTCTGTTTGCTATTAAAGAATCTTCTTTTTTTGCTATAGCAGTTGATAATTCAGGAATTAAAGTAAAACTTAGCGCACCAACTACTGTTGACGGTAAAAATAGCAAAGGAAAAGTCATTCCCATAGCCATACCGTAACTTTCCATTGCTTGTTCACTTGTATACCCCGCAAGCACAAGCATAGCAGGAAATAGCATAGCAATTACAGGTTGAATAAGACTGCTAGCCGTTCTTACCCCCGTAACAGGTACGGCACTTTTTAAAACAGGTTTAAAGTAGCCTTTGGGATTTGCAAGTCTTTTCCCATTTTTTAAGTAAACTATAATTACAAGCGTAGCACTCAAAATACACGCAATAGACATTGACCAGCCCGCCATTTCTGCCCCATCAAGATAACCAAACAAGAAATTTGCCATAATAACGAAGGCAATTATGCGTAAAATTTGTTCTGCAAATTCTGTCCAGCATACACTAAAATAATTTTGAGTACCCCATAATGAACCCCTAAATGCAGAATATACAGCACTCGCTACCACTGCTGGCAACAGCGTAATTAGTATATACATACATCTTCCGTCCGCAAATAATGTACTTAAGCTACTTTGAAAAATCAATATAACTATGCACAAAATTATCGAAACGGTAACTCCAATTAATAAAGCGCTTGTCGTTACTGCATTTTCGGATTTTAAATCTTTATTTACTCTATACGAAGCCGTTAATTTCGATATTGCAAGCGGAATACCACTAGATACCAACACTATCAAAACCATAAATACCGAGAATGCTACTTGATAAACTCCAAGCAACTCTGCACCTAACTCTCGTGATAAGTATATGCGAAATAAAAAGCCAAAAAAGCGAGTAAGCACGGAGAAACCAGCAACTAAAATAACAGCTCGAAAAAGTGATTTTGCTATTTTCGCTTACCCCCTTTTTAATCAATTAACAATTGCATACCGACAAACACAACTTTGGACTGTAGATTGTTTGATTTCATTATGCTTTCTACTGTTACGTTGTACTCCCTTGCGATATCTTCCAAAGTTTGCATTGGGGCAACTATTACACGATGCTTGCCTATACCTGTTAAGTACAGCATACACCCCGGATAAACAGAAGAAAATAGCGGGTTGTCCCTTAAAATATCTGTTGTGGTTATATTAAATCTACTCGCTATACTTTCCAAAGTATCATCAGCGGTACAAGTATATAAAAGACTTGATTTTATACCCTTTTCCAAAATTTTTATCATAGTTTATATTTATTAATTTTAAAAATAAAATATGCAAATAAATAAAAAATGAACGCTTTAAAATTTAGCGTCCATTTTTTACTAACTTACACGAAGTAAATGTTTGATTTTCTTTCTCTTTCTACTACGTATTACAGAAACCGCAATTAATCCAAAAAGCACTACAAAAGCGCCTATGGTTACTATTGAAATACCAGCAACCTGTCTAACTATTGCAAGTTTAACATTATCCGCATCAATACTAAATACAATCTTTCCGTCTATTACCTGATAAGGTAGCAATTTAGCTTCACCCTTATCGTTGTAAACATACACAAATACATTTGTATAGTCTTCAGCATTGTAATCTAATTCTACTTTAACTTGCGCATTACCGCTTTGATTATATTTTATTTCATAAGTCGAATCTACTACCATATCCGTAGCATTTTGAGCATTTTCTGCATCTTCGGTCTTCTCTATACTTAAATCAACATCTTCATTATCTACACTACCTTCTACAAATTCGACACTACCGCCATTTGTGGAGTTTGATGGTATAGGTAAAATTTGTACCGTACCACGAATAGAATTGTAATTTGAATTTTTAAATTTAATTGTATAAGCGTGAGTACCTACACTTCCTGCATCTAATTCGTCAAATACAATTTGATATTCCGTACTTGGTAATTCACAACTTATTGTAGGTTCTTGAATACTACTATCTTTTTTCATAACAAAAATATCTTTGTAAATGATTACTTCAACATCAGCTTTGTTGATAGTAAAAGTAGCAGTAGCAACAGCGTTTAGGTGGTTTTCATCGCCAGCGAAAGTCGCTTCTACTTTATATGTGCCAGCATTTACTGCTTGCTCTACACTTTCACCATTTAAAGTTATTTTGTATGAGATGTCACCTTCTATATCTAGTGTGGCTGTTGGCATTTTAGCAGTTCCGTCATAGGTATAAATTTCATCATTTATATTAAGTTTTACATTTGCCTTGTTAATTTTAAATATGGCTTCCACAACAATAAAATTGTAATTTTGATTAGTACTTGTCGCTGAAAGTTTATATTCACCAACATTTTCACCTTGCTCACGAGATACAACAATACTATTTCTTACATTTTCTATGTCCGCATCTAGTACATTTGAAATATCAAATTTAAAAATAGGGTCATTGCTTCCATAAGTTTTGCTTTGATTAGCAAGATTGATAAAAGCTGTTTTTGGTAAAATATCAAATTCACCAGCAACAAATGTTATGTTGTAATTTGGGCTTTCAAACTCACCCGTAATTTCATAAGTGCCAACATTCTCGCCTTGCGCACGAATTAAATTCCCACTTATTTGACTGATATCAATATTTTTGTCAGTAGTCCAAGTTAATTCTGGGTCAATTTCACCATAAACTTTTGAAATATTGTCTGCTGATATTATTAAATCTGCAATTACAATATTAAATGTCGCTGATTTAAAGATAATGTTGTAATTTTTATTAAACAAACTACCTAATAAAATTTGATATGTGCCAACATTTTCACCCTGTTCTCTAACTAGATTGCCTGAAAATTCCACTGTAGAATTTTCTTCGCCATTTACTAAAAATTTCAACTCTGGGTCTTTATCACCATATTGCTTTGAAGTAGAAATGGCAGTGATTTCAATATCTGCTGGCGTAATATATAGATAGTCATTCATAAACACTATTTCATAATTTTTGTTGGCATTAGGAACCATTGAAATTTCGTACTTACCAACATTCTCACCTTGTGCACGCACTAATTGAACATCAAGATTTATCAAATCTTTATCCATTACAGAATCATAAAGTACAGAATAAGTAAGTGGTTTTTCGTTTTCACCAAAAATTTTTGTTTGCGAGTCCGCTGTCAAAATTAATTTTCTAGCAGTGATTTTAAAATTATCGCCTAAAAATTGTACATCGTAATTGTTGTTATCCCAAGAAACTAATTTAACCGCATAATTGCCCACATCTTCGCCCTGCTCTCGTGTTAAATTTAAACCTAATTCATCACCTTGTAACACATTGCTTGTAATGTATTCAAATTTAATAGGGTCATCTTCGCTATATTGTTTTGATTGTCCTGATTTTATGCTAACAACAGCAGACCTTTTTGAAACTGTGTATTCAGCATTTTTGAAATTCAACTCATAGTTTTTGAGTATAGGATTTGCTTCAATACCTGGTTGTACAAAAGTAATGTCATAAACACCTGCTTGATTTTGCATATTTCCAGTTATCTCAAATGCAAAATACTCATCGCCTGCAAAACCTGTAACTTCGAATGTAAGTTCATTAAATTTATCACCATACACACTAGATTGAGCATTAGCTGAAATATTTAAAACTTTTTTACTAATTACCAAAGTACCGCTCGTACTACCAACATAATTCTTTTGATTAATCACGATTTCGACTTGATACTCACCTGCATTTTTAGGAGTTACAACACTACTATTTTGTTTAAAGACAACATCAACATTGTAGCCATAGGTGTTTTCAAATACAAAATCTTGCGCATTGTATTCGATAGTTTGAGAATAAATTGGCAAATCGATATTTTTGTTTTGTATACTAAATACACCACTTAATATTCTATTACCAAATGTAGTACCAACTATATAATAATTTTCGTCTAACACTGTAAATTTATATTGATACTCGCCTGCATCAAGTGAATTTTCTTGTGCTTCTTCCTTACTTATAGTCTCACCTAGTTCATTTATAAATACTAACTCGTTGGCAACACTATTTTTACTTAAAATATAATCAAAAGTAAAACCATTTTCATTATAAACATATTCAGTACTATTTATAGTAATTGTTAAAGGGTTTAGGATATTTAATTCGATTTCTCCGCCCCCAACGAAATTTTCATTATCTATTGAATATTTTACCAAATAAGTACCCGCAGTACTAAACGCACTTTCTTTTCCATCTTTTGTAATATCTAAAATTACTAAATCTTTTGGACAATTTGCCAAATATTCAATTTCTAATACTTCACCTGTAGCATCGTAATTTTGTTTAGTAAATTCAAAATTTACAAATTCACGATAAACTAAATCAACTGTAGTATCTTGTTTCAAAACGAAAGTATCATTATTTATTACACTTGCTTGCCCATTTATAAATGCCTTGTAAAATTTGTATGTTACACCATCTTTAATTATATCAGCAGTAGAACAAGTAATATCTGTATCACTTAAAACTTGTTGTCCGCTTGAAATTTCAATATTTTGCGCATTATTTCCATTTAAAGTTGCATTGATTGTATAATTATAATATTTTAATGCAACACTAAAATTGCGCTCAATAACTGTTTCATTTCCTGCACTATCACAAGCATATACCTTTAGCACATAACTGTTTTCTGCTGGCACCTCAAAAGAATTTAAGCCATTAACAAGTGTTATTCGTGTACTAGAAGTTTTAGGGTCGCTACCGTCAAATGTATAGAAATAACTCTCTTCTGCTTGTGTATAAGTGGTATCTATTGTTACATTAAAACGCACACGCATATTCTCAAATATTGTGTTATCATCAAAATCTAAAGTAAGACTAGGAGCAGTTATGTCTATATTGCTTGAGTGATAAGTGTAAGTCTGTATATTCCCTACATTATCAAACACTTCAATTTTATAATCTTTATCATTTTCATTTACTACAAATGAAACTGTACCTTGTTTTTTAGTATTGCTATCAACATAACGTACCGAACTTGCTTCTACACCATTTATCAAAACTTTATCAATCCCAGACTGTTCATCTGTAATATCAAAAGTAACCATCTTGCTTTGCGTGAAAATATTTTCGTTTTCAACATTCATTTGTCCAATAGTAGGAGCAGTTACATCATTAGTTATAAAACTAATCGTAGGTTCTTTAACGAACATACCAGTAACCCAGTTATCATTTTTAGTCAAGTCATTAAAAGTTGATAAGCGTTCTACCCTAAATATTAAATCATAGGTTTTTTCTACTAATTGAGTTGTAATTGTTTCATTTAATTCATAACCCTGTTCGTATTCGCCCAGATAATATGGCAATTCTTTAGTTTCAAAAAGACTTGATACTTTTTTAGTTGACGGCTCTAAAAATCTATTTTGCCCAGCAAACGACATTGTTACTTTGTCGGGTCTATCGTTGTAATCTACTGCTATATTGTATGGATATGCACCTGAACCAAATTTTGCATTTATGCTTACCGTTAGATACCCATTTTTACCTGCTTGAACCCAGCTGTCCGGAAAAGTTAAAGTACTATAAACCGAACCATTCCTATTAGAACTATTCGAAGCAGACTTATATCTATAATAATAAATGTTATTCCCATCAGCACAAGCATTATCACCCGAAATACCCGAATAATCATCTACCTTTGACGTGAAATACGGCAATAAACATCCTTCGTTGCTGTACAAATTGTAGGTTGAAATTTTTGAAGTTTCGCCATCTTTGCTATCTTCAAATTGAAAATTGTCATAATTTACTACTTCAGCAGCATAAGTGTTGTTTTTTACAAATATTTTATCAAATTGAAAAGTGAGTAACAAGGTTATTACTCCCAAAATACTTATTAAACTATTAAAAAGTAAAGTTTTTTGTTTGCTCATTTTTCAAACCTCTTATAAACCATAATTACTTTTATTAATTAAATAATTATCTGCATTGCTTGCAGTAAACATTGTGAATGTTTCAGTCATAGTACTTGTAATGTTTACATTGATAATTTGAGTTACATTGTATGTTTCACTAATAACATTTGAAATTAAATTACCTTTTTTGTCTAACGTATAAGTTAAAGTTATATTAGTAAATGTTGGATTTTGATTAGAGAAAGCGTTTATTTGTTT
>CALWOW010000014.1 GCA_944383295.1 uncultured Clostridia bacterium | reverse complement strand
AATGGGTACAATAAATTTTTTACAAGATTATAGACTATATGATTTTTTTACTAACAGCAACAAAATAACTGTTTACAAAAATGGCAACAAAAAGACATTTGAAAAAGGTAGCAACGCATATAATCAAATAACAAATGAATTTTTGCACACGATAAACAATGCACACGAAATGCCCGCTTTTGGTGTAAGTATTCACGAGCAAACAAGTGAAGCACTTAAAACAGGACTTTGGATAAAATTTGAGTTTGAAACAGAGCAAACTCATAATGAAATGCCATTTAAAGCGCTTTTGATTAATATTATGCCCGACTACAAAGGTTTTAATCTAATAAGAGAATACGAAAACCGTTATGAAGGGCGTTGCTTTTATTTAGATTTGGACAATAACGA
Organism: uncultured Clostridia bacterium; assembly: GCA_944383295.1. Lineage (GTDB taxonomy): Bacteria > Bacillota > Clostridia > Christensenellales > UBA1242 > UBA7867. The sequence continues at coordinate 6,532 of CALWOW010000014.1, read as the reverse complement.
TATGAGCATTTTGTATGAAATAGTATTAAAATCATACGACAAATAAAATAAAAAGCCATTGCAAACAGCAATGACTTTTTATTTTTTATATTATTATTTTCTTTTTTAGATATCCATACCGTTGATGCCAGCGCCATTAGGTGTAGTTTCTTTTTCTGGTTCGTTCACAATGATACATTCGGTTGTAAGCAAAGTACTTGAAACACTAGCGGCATTTTGCAAAGCACTACGAGTTACTTTTGTTGGGTCAATGATACCCTTTTCAATCATATCAACATAACGGTCATTCAATGCATCGTAACCAAAATTTTCTTGTTCACTACTTAAGATTTTATCAACTACAACACCGCCATCAATACCAGCATTTTGCGCTATTTGACGAACAGGTGCTTGCAAACTTGAAAGAATAATTTGCGCACCGACTTTTTCGTCGCCGTTTAATTTTTCAATCAATTTTTTAACAGCAGGAATTGCGTGAAGCAAAGCTACACCACCACCGCAAACAATACCTTCTTCGACAGCGGCACGAGTAGCGGCAAGTGCATCATCAATACGAAGTTTTTTCTCTTTCATTTCGACTTCGGTAGCACTACCTACACGAATAACCGCAACACCGCCTGCTAATTTTGCCAAACGCTCTTGCAATTTTTCTCTATCATAATCGCTTGTACAATTTTCTATTTGAGCACGAATAGCGCTAACTCGTTCGCTAATTTCTCTTTTATCTCCCGCACCTGCAACTATTGTTGTGTTGTCTTTTGTAATCACTGCACTGCGTGCCTGCCCTAAATCTTGCAAAGTGGTTGTGTTTAGTGATTTTCCTAATTCTTCGGATACAACTGTACCACCTGTAAGTATTGCAATATCTTGCAACATTGCTTTTCTGCGGTCACCAAAGCCCGGTGCTTTTACAGCGACGCAAGTAAATGTCCCACGCAATTTATTAATTACAAGTGTTGTGAGCGCTTCGCCCTCAACATCATCAGCAATAATAAGCATTTGCCTACCTGCTTTAACTACTTGTTCGAGCAATGGCAAAATTTCTTGCATATTGCTAATCTTTTTATCTGTAATTAAAATCAAAGGGTCATCTAAAACTGCTTCCATTTTTTCGGTATTAGTACACATATAACTACTTGCATAACCACGGTCAAACTGCATCCCTTCTACGACATCAAGAGTAGTTTCAAGCGTCTTTCCTTCCTCTACAGTAATGACACCATCTTTACCAACCTTTTTCATTGCTTCGCCGATAAGTTTTCCTATTTCCTCATCGCCTGCCGAAATACTAGCAACTTGTACAATAGATTTTTCATCTTCGATAGATTTGCTTTGTTTTTTAAGTTCTGCAACAACTGTATCTACTGCTTTTGAAATACCTTTACGCAATACCATAGGATTAGCACCTGCGGCAAAGTTTTTCATACCTTGCTTGATAATCGCTTGCGCCAAAACAGCAGCGGTTGTAGTCCCATCACCCGCAACATCATTAGTTTTAATAGATACTTCTTTAATTATTTGAGCGCCCATATTTTCACAAACATCACTCAATTCAACTTCTTTTGCAATAGTTACACCATCGTTTGTAATTAAGGGTGTTTGGAATTTCCTATCTAATACAACATTTCTACCTTTTGGACCTAATGTAACTTTTACAGTATCCGCCAAAATATTTACACCACGCTCTAATTTTGCACGTGCTTCTTCACCTGATTTAATTATTTTTGCCATACTAATTCACCTCTTAATCTTTAATTTTACCCAACACATCTGATTGCGACATAATCACATATTCTTCGCCATCAAACTTAAATTCGCTCCCTGCGTATTTAGGGTATAAAACTTTGTCACCTACTGCAACTTGCATTACAGTTTGTTTTCCATCTACCATTTCGCCTTTCCCTACTGCGATAACTTCCGCAATTTGCGGTTTTTCCTGTGCGTTGTTAGGTAAAATAATACCGCCCGCAGAAACCGTTTCCGCCTCAATCGGTTTAATTACAATTTTGTCAAATAATGGTTCAATTTTCATTTTTTACTCACCTCGCAAAAATTCAATGCAAACATTAATATATGTTAGTAAAATACTTTTTGAAACAACTTGTATTTTGTGTTTACTAAAAGCATATTTTGTCTGCATTTTCTATAAAAAGTAAGTTTGTTGATGTACAAACATATATATTTTATCACACAATTTTTGATTTGTAACCACACAAGGACAACTTTTTTGCAATATTTTGAAATTTAATTACATAAAATTGAATATGCAACCTAAAAAACCTTATTATGAAACAACCCTTATTAGTTTTAAACGTTCAAAAACTCAACGAATTATCGCAATTTGTTTTGTTGGAGCGCTAATAATTGGATTTATCATATTTATTTCAATTTCTATTTACAATCTTGTAAATTCTGGAATACATTACAAGAGTTATTATTATGTATATGTCACAACCGATGCGCAAGATGCAACCGAAGCGGAAGAAAAGGCAAACGAATATCGTGTCCGAGGTGGTGCCGGGCTTACCGCATTTATAAATGAGCGCTGGTGTGTGCTTTTATCGTTATATCTTAATGAAAAAGATGCTACAAGTGTTGCAAATCAATTAATTGGCCAAAACATTCAAGCGCTTGTTGGCTCAGTAAATACAGCTAAAATACCCACCAAAAATCTAGACGACAAACAATACGATGTAGCGGAAAATATTTACAATCATTTTTTACAAACAGTTGAAACGCTATATAGTATTTCAATAGATTTAGATACTGCTATAATTACTGAAAGTTCTGCCCAAGTGCGAGTAAATCAGTTGTATCTATTATGGCTACAACGCACCCAAGAATTAGCAAAAACAATAGATATAACAAACAGTGAAAGCGCCGACCATCCTTTGCTTTCCGTATATTCACTTAGTTTAAAAATAACAGGTTTGCTTCAATTTTTAGTCAACGAAAACAATTACGAAACAAGCCTTTTGACATATACAAGTTTAATTAGGAAAACAACTATAGAGTTGGCACAAATCACACTTTGATAAAAATTAGATATTGACTATACCTAAATTTTATGGTAAAATAATAGATACAAACAGAAAAAAGGAAGATTTGATTATGGCAGAAGCGAGTTATCCATTATTTATCATTAAAAACCCAACACCTGAACAAGAAAGTATGTTTATAAAAGCGGTAAAATTTGTGCAAGGAAATTCTTCACAACATTTTTTTGATGATCCAACATTTGAAAAATATGGTGAGTTTAAATATTTTGTGCAGAACGATGATAATTTTATCGTTTACTGCGTAAAAGATGATGAACTGTATCATAAATTATCCATTAACCCCGCTCTTTTAATGAAGTCATTAATCGTATTAAAAAACAATTCTACTACGACTATACAAGAAGATAGTCATATACTTAAAAATATGGAAATGCGCTGGATTACAGCAAACGGGGAAACGCTCGATTTAGCAGAAATACCTTTGTGTACAATAAAATCTCCTACTCATCAAACTTTACAAACATTTAATGACGCAGTATTACAATGCTTGGAACAAAACGGAATATATGATTTGCTTGCAGAAGAAAACGGAAACAACATAGATTACTTTTTGCATTTTCGTAATATTGATGACGCTGCAGCATACGGTTATTCAAGTGGTTTAGTATCGGAAAAACAATTATCAATTTATGCTGGTATAAGTGCTTTGGAAAAAATAAATCAAGAAGACAAGGTCATTATTTACGATGAAACAGGCAAACAAACAGATAATACAAGTTTTTATTGCGCAAATTCAATAACTAGAAAAAACAAAATGTTGAATGAAAAAATTGCAATAGCAGAAGCTCAACAAACATTACCTCACCCTCTTTCTCAAATATTAAAAAATGTACAAGTACAAGAAAATTACAAACCTGTATATATAAAAAGAATTTTAGCGAAAACAGAACCAATTTACTTAAGATCAATTATAAAAAAATTTAATAAAAATCAACATTTTGGCGAAATGGAAGACTTTGATTTTGATATAAAAACAGTAAGTTTAGATGATGTAGAATATGCTATAGTTTATATAAAAGGAAGTAATGCTAGAGATTACTGTGTTTCAAATTCGCCTACTTATTGCAATTTGTTAACAAATAATTATACAACTATGATTCGTACATATCCTATTTACACCATAGATTTAAGTGAAAAGTTGAGAAGAGCGGAAAGTTTGCCTTTATGTAAATTTAATGTAAACAATCTTGACAAACAACACATCACAGAAGCGGTTAAATTTTTACAAGAAAACACAATCAATACATGTACAATCAATACTCAGCAAGTAAAAAATTATACAATCGCATACATAAGTCGCAATAAAAACAACCCGAAATCATCGCATGTGAATAAAACAGAACTTCGTGTAGAAAAGCATAAATTGTTAAAAGGTTTGCAAAGCAAACAATATCCTTTTACAATAATTGATGATAATGGTTTATCATCTACACAATACAAACTTAAAGATGGAAAATCTGTAACATTTAAACAAAGATAAATTTTACAAAATTAATAATTACACTTACAAAAATATCATAATTATCTTTAAACAGAAAAGAACTTTATCTTAATTTGATAAAGTTCTTTTTTTATGTTAATTATAGATTATTTAATTTATTTTTATTGTCCTCTTTCGATTTCTTTAGTCAAGTGATTTACTTGATATTGATTGCAACATTGTTCACTAAAGTTCACCATACTCTTTAAATAGTCATCACTGTTAAAAGCGTATGAAAAAGCAGGTTTTAATGTACGTTCCGCATTAATAAATTGAGCAACATTCTCACGTAAACTCTTTACATATTCAGGGTTTACCGAAAGATTCTCAATCAAAGTAGTATTTAACTCATGCAAAGCATCAGCATCAAATTTTCCACCCAAATCAAATAGGGTCTTATCTTCCAAACTCGCTAAAACGTTTTTGTCACCTAATTTATCTCTCCATGGTTGAACAATATCGTAGTAAGAGATTTTATCATCTTTATCAAACAAAACATCTTTGCAATCTTTTTCAACAGACTTTAACACATAATCTTTTGTTAAATCACCCCTATGTCTAGTTGTAAAGAATGAAAATTTTATTTTTTGCTCACGAGGCATTGTCTTTAAAAAATCTCGCTTGTTGCTTGGTGAACAAAATACCCATGCACCAACAACAGAATTTTCTTCTAAAAATGTGTGTCCTGTTGCGAATTTCAAAGCTAACATTTCCAATTCAATAAGCGCATCGGCTTTTTTATTTTGACTCATATTACACCTCATTGATATCAATATCAATTTTAATTTAATAGTTACAAAACCATTAATACAAATTAAACAACTAAAATTAATCGTTTTTATAGTCGTTTTAATTATTGAAAATATAACATATTATCCCCAAAAAGTCAAGTATAAAATAATATTAATATGGGTATTTTTTAAATATTTTTTTATATTTTTTAAATTATTTTTAAACATATAATATTGCGCTGAAAAATATTAAATTATGTTTTAAAAACAACTTTAAAAAAACAAATTTTATTTTTAATGGTTAGGCACTAAAATTCAACCAAAACTCGTTCAATTAGAAAGATTTATGCATAAAATATTTAATTATAAACACAGAAAATAATTCAAATAAACGACAATAAATTTGCAATTTTGATAATATTTCCATATTTTTTTAAATTTTTTTTAGATTTTTAAGTAATATCTATTGACAAACTCCATATAATATACTATAATTAAAATACATCGCGGGGTAGAGCAGTTCGGCAGCTCGTTGGGCTCATAACCCAAAGGTCGTAGGTTCAAATCCTACCCCCGCTACCATTTATCGCACTCTACGGAGTGCCTTTTCTTTTTATTTAATTAGGGGGTAGTCTTTTGTGCTTTCAGCACTGCAACACAAGTTGCAACCTACGCCCCTGTATCACGCCTTGCGTGATGTTGCTTCGTTTGTCTTGGATATGCAAGCATCTCCCTTTACAAAACTTGCAATCGTGGTTCAAATCCTACCCCCGCTACCATTTATCGCACTCTACGGAGTGCCTTTTCTTTTTATTTAATTAGGAGGTAGTCTTTTGTGCTTTCAGCACTGCAACTCAAGTTGCAACCTACGCCCCTGTATCACGCCTTGCGTGATGTTGCTCCGTTTGTCTTGGATATGCAAGCATCTCCATTTACAAAACTTGCAATCGTGGTTCAAATCCTACCCCCGCTACCATTCAAAGGCCCTTTGTTAAGGTTTTTTCATACCCTAATAATATAAAAATTATTTTTGACTACTTTTTTGCTAAAAAAGACTTTACTGTTTATGTAAAGTCCGTTTTGTTTTTGCTAGTTTCAAAATGATAGTACTTATAAAATTTATTTTTGTTTGATATTTTGTTTATCTAAATAATTATTTGTTTGTTCAATCAATTCCGCAACATTTACTTTATGCGGTTCACGCAATATATCTAAAACTTCCTTATGGCTTTTTGTATTTAATAAATAACCCATAATCGCAT
>CALWOW010000013.1 GCA_944383295.1 uncultured Clostridia bacterium | reverse complement strand
TTTGATTTGAACCTTTTGGTTGATTTATTGAATAAAATTGGTGAAACTTGTACAAAAGAGCAAATTCAAGAAAGATTTGAAAAGATTAGTTATTGGTTGAAAAATTATTCACCTGATTCTATTTCTAATTTGCTTGAAAACAAAAATCAAGAATTTTATGCAACATTGAATGATGAAGAAAAAGATTGGGTTAAAACTTTAGTAAAAGATTTGGAAGAAAAAGATTATACTGCTAGCGAAATGCAAGCACTTTTGTATGAAATTCCAAAATTGAACGGCGAACAAGATAAAAACAGGCAAAAACGATTCTTTGAAATTGTTTATCAATTATTACTTGGAAAGAGCAAAGGACCTAGATTATACTTATTCTTAACTGCTGTTGATAAGCAACAAATTATCAATTTATTGAAGTTTTAATTGTTAAATAACAATAAAACTAACTTGTCAGCGTAATTTAATTATTTTGAATTTTATAGAAAAAGAGAGTTTGATTTTTTCAAACTCTTTTTTGTTTTTAATCTATTTTATTAAAAACTATATGTTCTCAATTTCTTTTATCATAAAACTTCTATTTGGCAAATACAATATTTGCAAAGGAGGAATTAATGTTAAAAAAAATTTTGCCGACTAGATTTATGCGTTCATTAGATTTTTTACAAGTGGACAGGCTAAATGAAATACGTTTAAGAGCAAATTGCCCTACAATCGTTTATTATGGCGGAAAATATTTTTTAGGTGAAAATGGTTTAGCAGATAGTAGCAAAGATGCCTTGAATGTGACTTCGCAAGAGTTGAATGATATTGTGTTTCGAGCGTGCGAATGTAGTATTTATGCACATAATGAAGAGTTAAAACAAGGTTTTGTTACATTGCAAAATGGAATTAGAATTGGAATTTGTGGCGAAATAGTAACCGACAAGGGTACAATAAAGACAATTAAAAATTTTAGTTCTCTAAATATTCGAATACCTAGGGAAGTAAAAAATTGCAGTTTAACAGCGTTACCATACTTGCATAATGAGAATGGCATTTTCAACACTTTGGTAGTCGCTCCACCAGGTGCTGGTAAAACAACTTTTATAAGAGATTTATCCGCTCAATTAAGCGATAAATTTATTGCAAAAAATTTATTAATAATAGATGAAAGGAATGAGATAAGTGCAACATGCAACGGCAGAACAAGTCTTTATGTAGGGAAGTATAGTGACATTTATTCAAGTTGTTCAAAGGAATTTGGTATAATAAACGGCATAAGGACAATGACTCCTGATATTATTGTTTTAGATGAATTAGCGAATAAAAGTGATATAGAAGCATTGTATAATGCTGTTGGCTGTGGGGTAAAAGTGATTGCTACTACTCATAGTAAAGATTATAACGAACTTCAAAGCAAACCTTTTTTTCGTGAGTTGTTAAAAATGGCTATTTTTGAAAGATTTGTTGTGTTATCTAATGCAAAAGGGCCGGGGACATTAGATAATATTTGGGACGAAAATAATACTTGCTTGTATTGTAGGTAAGGAGAAGAAATGAATTTTATTATCGGCGGGTTGATGTTTTTGTTATGCGCTTTTATAGGTTTTAAAATAGCAAACAACTATAAACGCAAATTGCAATTTATAACTGATTTCAAAACTTTACTCGATTATCTCGAAACAAATATTTTGTATTTACAAGATACTTTGGAGAAATTGATTAGAGATAAAATGGAAAGTTTTCACTCCGACTTTAAAAATTTTTTGGAAAATTACTTACAGAACCTACAAAACAGTACAGAATTTTTAGAAAAATGGTTAAAAGAGCAAAATTTGATTGATACCGAAACCGCTGAAATAATAAAAAAATTTATGCTCGAACTAGGCAGGCAAGATAGCACGGCGCAACTTCAATCTATTATACAAACAAATGAAATTTTGGCTAAACATACCGAACGAGCGCAAGGGGAACAAAAAAAGGGCTATATGAGTGCAAGACTAGGTATTATGGGCGGTCTAGCATTGTTTATAATTATAATTTAGGGGAAGCAAATGGGCATTGAAATAATTTTTAAAATAGCGGCAATAGGAATTGTGGTCGCAATAGTCGCTCAAGTTTTAAAGCAAGCAGGGAAAGATGAAATTGCTACTTTAACTACTCTCGCAGGGCTTATTGTTGTTTTATTAATTGTTATTGATATGATTAGTGAATTGTTTACTTCGGTGCAAAATCTGTTTTACTTGTATTAAGGGGGCTGTGTGTGGAAGTAATCTTTAAAATTATAGGTTTAGCACTAGTAGTAGTTGTTGCTGTAATGGTTGTCAAACAAACGAAACCCGAAATGGCGGTTCTTGTAGGCGTTGCTGGCTCAATAATTTTCTTTTTTTACATAATTGACCTATTAGAACAGGCGTTTGGAGTTTTTACTTATATATTAGATAGTACAGGTTTAAATAGCGAACTTTTTATTGTGCTTCTTAAAATTATAGGTGTGGGTTATTTGACGGAATTTAGCGCAAATATTTGTTCAGATAGTGGAAACAGTGCGGTAGCGAGCAAAATAATGCTTGCTGGGAAATTAGTAATTTTTGTATTAGCAATTCCTATAATAAAATCTTTAATTGATATAATTGTGAGTATAATGCCGTGATTAATAAGTATAAAAAAATTAGTTCTATTTTGCTTCTTTTGATTTTACTTGTTGGACTAGCTCTTGCTTGTATTCCTACGGCTTTTTGTGAAAGTGACACAAGCACAATCGAATCAGAGTTGCAAGACAATATTTCGGAACAATTAGGAAATCTTGATTTAGGCTCTTTTGACCAAATAATAGCAAATTTAGGTGAAGACGGAAAAGAGCTGTTTGGTACTACAAGTTTTTGGGACAAGGTAAATATTTTACTAAATGGTGACTTTGGTACGGATTATGGTTCATTTTTTTCTGCCTTACTAAATACATTTTTTGGTGAAATAGTAAATTTTATACCGATTTTATGTATTATTATTGCTGTTACCTTGATGTGTAGTTTGGTGGGGAATATGCGCTCCGAAGTGGGTTCGGAATCAGTAGGCAAATTGATAAATTTTGTTTGCTATGGTGTAATAATTGTTATAATAACTACAAGTGTATTTTCACTACTTAATGTGACAACTAGTTGTGTCAATTCCTTGAAAAGCCAAATGGATTTGCTGTTTCCTATTTTACTTACATTGCTTGCTAGTGTCGGGGGTGCGGTTTCGGTTGGTATATTTCAACCGACATTAGCAATTTTGAGTAATCTAGTTGTGCAAATATTCACTTGGTTTTTAATACCTTTGTTTATCTTTTCCTTTGTTTTTGTAGTTGTCGGTCATTTAACTGATTCAGTTAAATTGGACAAGTTTATATCACTTTTTAACAGTGTGTTTAAATGGGTTGCAGGAATTTGTTTTAGTGTTTTTATGGGGGCTATGGTTGTTGGAGGTGTAGTCGCAGGGAGTTTTGATAGCGTTTCTATACGTGCGACAAAATTTGCTTTAAAAAGTTATATACCTATTTTAGGTGGTTATTTGTCAGACGGTTTTAATCTTGTAATGGCTAGCAGTGTTTTGATTAAAAACGCTATAGGTATGGCTGGTGTAGTGCTTGCTGTTGGAACGGTTTTGTTTCCAATTGCTCAAGTGGCAGTATTTAGTTTAGGATTAAAATTAACAGCATCTATTTTAGAACCTATTAGCAAGTCAAAAGTTTCTGATTTCTTAATGTCTATTTCTAAATTATTAAATATGCTTGTGGTTATTTTAGCAGGAGTTGGCTTTATGTATATGGTAAGCGTTGGGCTGATTATGTCAACGGCTAATGTATTATAGAGGTAATAATGAGTGAAGTTAGTATTTATCTTTTGTCGATTGTAGGCGTTGTATTTTTATTAGTTGTAGTTGAGCTCGTGCTACCCGATAGCAAAATAAGTAAATATATAAAAAGCATTTTTTCAATTTTTATTGTTGTTGTAATAATCACCCCTATTGTTAAATTAGTGAAAAATGATTGGGATTGGAATAGTATTTTTACAAATTCGCAATATGAAATAAATCAAGATTTTTTAAACGATATACAAAATCAACAAATTATAACTTTTGAAAGAGAACTGCAAAATTTTATAGATAAAGAATATAAAGGCGCAAAAGTAAGTATTAGCGCAAATTTTGAAGGTGAGGAAATGAAAATAAATTATATATTTGTCGATTTAAGCGATTTAGTTATATTTGAAAATGAACAGCATATTAATTATTATACCGCAGTAAAGGAGTTGGTAAGATCGCAAGTAAATATTGATGAAGAAAGGGTGGTTGTTTATGGCTAACGAGAATGCTTTTTTATCTAAATTGTTTGCGAAATTAAAAAAAGTAAAACATATTGAAGTTTATGCTGTAATTTTTCTCGCTATTGTAGTTATGGCAATTTGGCTGTTTCCTAGCGGGGGAAGCAAGCAAACAAGCATTGAGCAATCATTTTCAACCACCACTACCGCAGAATATGCAAAGTCATTAGAAAATCGATTAAATTCTGTATTGTCTGCAATAGATGGGGCAGGTAGTGTGCAATGTATGATTACATTAGATGGTGAAATCGAAAGGGTATTAGCTTATTCAAACGATGAAAAAAATAGTTCGACTCAAAATACAACTTCAAATGGCACAACAAACAAAACCGAAACTTCAACTTCAAACAAAGAGCCAATACTAATTACTGTAAACGGTTCTAGCGAGCCACTTGTTCTTTATGAAATAATGCCAGATATCAAAGGCATTGTGGTGGTAGCGAGCGGTGCAAATGATGTGCGAGTAAAACTTGACATTTTAAAGGCTGTTCAAGCGCTTTTAAATGTACAAAGTTCGCAAATTGAAATTTTTGTCAAGGGTAATAATTAAAAGGAGTATATAAAATGGTTACAAAGAAAAAGAAAATAATTGTTTTAAGCGTAATGATGGGATTGCTTGTTTTGACAGGTTTTTTAAACATAACATTAAATCAAGGCACTGGTGAGGCGATTCACACAGGGGGAACGGTAACTTCTGCAAATTTCTTTACTACTTATAGAGCAGACAGAGATACAGCAAGAGAGCAAGAAAAGTTGTATTACACTGCAATTTTGGAAAGTGCTAGCAGTACAGCAGATGCAAAAACATCAGCGCAAGAATCATTAGCAAATATTGCTTCAAAAATTGAAAGCGAATTATATCTTGAAGGGAATATCAAAGCAAAAGGTTTTGATGATGTAATTGTTTCAATGACCGATAATTTTGTAAATGTTATGGTCAAAGCAACAGAACTTACAGATGCGCAAGTTGCTCAAATTGTGCAAGTTGTTCAAGAACAAACAAGCAAGTCTATTGACAATATAAAAATAATTCCTGTTGAATAGTTGATTTCGCCGTTTCGCTATGATATAATAATGCTAGATTTTTTTAGGGGTGTATTATGGCTATTGAGCAAACAAACGGTCAAGGTCAACACGGTAGAGTTAGTTACAACAAAGCGATTTTATTGTCAATTATCAATTTGGCAGCAAAAGAGATAAGTGGTGTATCTAGTCTATGTGCAAACTTTGGTGGTTCAAAACTTGGGAAAATTTTTAGCACTAATTATTATGAAGGTGTTAAAATCACACACGCAAAAGATGGTTTAGTTATAGATGTGTACTTGAATGTATATTCAAATTTTAATGTTGCCGATGTTGCTTGTAGAGTTCAGGAAAATATAAAGAATAGTATCATCTCTATGACTGAAATGCCTGTAAAGGCGATAAATGTACACGCTTTAGGCGTAGAATTTGCAAAGGTAGATTAAACCCCAAATCTTTGGGGTTTTTACCTATTTAAAGGAGAAAATAATGAGTAGAACAACAGCAAGGGAAACTGCGTATTTAATGCTTTTTTCAAATCAATTCAACCATAATGGTTTTAGTCAAGAAGCGTTAATGGATATTTTAGATTCCAAACCAATTACCGAAAGCGAGTTGGAGTATGTAAAAAGCGTTGTAAATGGAGTTGAAGCGCACAAAGATGAATTGTTAGATATTATTAAACAAAATGTAGATAAATACGCTTTGGAGCGTGTTTTTTCTGCTGATTTAAGCGCTATATTGCTTGCAACTTATGAATTAAAATATTGTGAAAACACACCACCAAAAGTTGTTATCAATGAAGCAATCAATTTAGTAAAAAAATATTCATCTGATAAAAGCACAGGTTTTGTTAATAGCGTTTTAGGAAAGATTTATAAGGAAATATGCAATGAGTAATATTATAAGTGTAAGTCAGTTTAATACTTATGTTCACAATATTTTTTTAGCCGAAGAACTGCTACAAAATATACAGTTGTATGGAGAAATATCGGGTATATCGTATTCAGGTAATAATGTTTACTTTAGTATAAAAGATGAAAATGCTGTACTAAATTGCGTTAAATTTGGATTAAAACCAAATGAATTTGTAGGTAAGGAAGGCGAAATGGTTTTGGTCAGTGGCTCGCCCAACTATTATATTAAGGGTGGAAGATTTTCTTTTAATGTTTATAAAATTGAGCCGTACGGACAGGGATTATTATATAAGCAGTTTTTAGAACTAAAAGCGAAATTAGAAGCATTAGGTTTATTTGATGCGGAACGCAAAAAACCTTTACCCGAAGTTATAAAACGGATAGGTGTGGTTACAAGTGAAACGGGTGCAGTTATACAAGATATTATCGATGTTTCACATAGACGAAACTCAATGCTAGATATTGTGTTATATCCCGCAAAAGTACAGGGTATAGGAGCTGATAGCACAATAATAGAAGGTATAAAAGCATTGGATAACATACCTAGCATAGATGTTATAATTGTTGCTCGTGGCGGTGGCTCGGCGGAAGATTTAAGCGTATTTAACAATGAAAATGTTGCTATGGCTATTGCAGAGGCCAACAAACCTATAATTAGTGCCGTAGGTCATGAAACTGATTTTACAATTGCTGATTTTGTGGCAGATGTCCGCGCGCCAACTCCATCAGCGGCTGCCGAACTTGTTACAATAGATTTAAACAAGTTAAAAATAAATATGCGAGCTTCATCTGAAAGGTTGTTGCGTGTTGTAGAAAATTTATATCAAAACCAACAGAACAAAGTAGATGCATTGATAAAAACTATTGATACAGATAGCACATCACTTATAAAACAATTTGATGCCGATTATGTAAATTTAATAAATCGCTTAAATAGTGTTTCAAGTTTATGTATTAAAAATTTTGAGCACAATTTTGATGTCTTGGCTCAAAAATTGGAAGCAGTAAATCCTGTTAAAATTTTACGTATGGGTTATGCGCAAGTTGGATATGATGGTAAAATTTTATCGAGTGTAAAAAAGGTAAACATAGGCGATATGTTGACTTTAAATTTACAAGATGGTGTTTTAGATTGTGAAGTAAAGAATAAACAGGAGAATAAGAAATGACTTTTGAAGAATTAGTAAAAAGATTAGAAGATATAGTTGTTCAATTGGAAAGTGGGAACACAAAATTAGAAGAAGTAAACAAACTATTTGCTGAAGGTGCCGAAATAACAAAAAAATGTTATGAAATGCTAAACGATAGTAAAGGGAAAGTAACAGTTTTAAGAGAAGAATTAGGAAAATTGGTTGAAAAACCTTTAAATTAACTCATTAAATAACGAGCTTGACCATATAATAATTATGTGGAAAATGATAAGCTAAATAAAGAGTATGAGCAATACAAGGTAGAAATATTTTCTACAACAACAAAACCTAAAGCAAAGTCAAATAAAGTTTGGTTAGTACAAATTTTTTTTGTTTCTCTTTGCTTCTCAATAATGTTTGCTCTAATATCAGAATTAATGCTAGCAAATGCAAGTCTAGCGCTTTCTTTGTTTTTAATAGTTTTACTGGTCGTTGTAAGTGTTATATTTGATTTGATAGGTATGGCTGTTACAGCTTGCAGTATTAGACCTTTGCTCGATTATAAGCAAAAAGGAATACGAGGCGCAGATGTTTCTATTAAATTAGTTAAAAATGCTGACAAAATTTCTTGCATTTGTACCGATGTTGTGGGTGATATATGCAGTATTTTAAGCGGAGCAGGTGGAGTAACAATTTCCATAATTTTAATTTCATATTTTCCGCAGTTTAATAGTATTTTAATGTCGATTTTAATTAGTTCTATCATCGCATCAATTTCAGTTTTGGGTAAAGCAATAGGCAAAACTTATGCAATAAATAATTCGGTAAAGGTGGTTTTGGCGACAGGGAAGCTACTGTCATTGTTTAAAAAAACAAGTAAAAAATAATTTTTAAGCGCATTTAAAATGTCTTAAAAACCCTTTATTTAAGCCAAAACATACCTAATGTATAAATATAAATTCCGTTTATGCATATTTATAAATATTAAAAACGAATAATTATACAAAATAGTCTTGCATAATTATAAATTATATTGTATAATAAATTTGTATAAATATAAAATGCACAAAAGGAATTTGAAACATGGCAAGAAGTGTGCGACAATCTAAAATTATAGAAATAATAAACAAGCAAGAAATCGAAACTCAAGATGAGTTGGTTGATGCCTTAAAATCGGCAGGTTTTGATGTAACTCAAGCGACAATTAGCCGAGATATAAAAGAGTTGGGTTTGTTTAAAATTGCTGGGAAAAGCAAAAAATATAGGTATGCCTTTGTAGATAATGAAGACCGCAATTTTAATTCAAAAGCAAATGAAATATATAAAAGTGTTGTTTTGTCTATTGCTAATATTTTAAATCAAGTTGTAGTAAAGACTATTAGGGGTACTACATTAGCTGTTGCTGGAGTGGTGGATCGTTTGGCTATCACATCTATATTAGGCATAGTCACAGGTGATGATACTATACTTATCATTACAGATAGCGAAGAAAACGCAAAACAAGTTAAAATGCGTTTGGAAGATTTATTAAACAATTAATTAATTTAAAATTTTAGTTTATAACACTTATTAACTATTTAAAAAATGAAGCGATATAAAATTAATTCTTTTAGAATTTGCAATCAAAAAAGGAACTTTGCGATAACAGTAAAGTTCTTTTTTTTAATCACAAAATTTTAAACTAAATTAATTCTTTTTGGTTCAAAACATTTGCTTTTTTAGTTCATTTGTTCTATAATCTAAAATAGAACATTTGAGCGAGGTGTAGTAATGATAAAAAGCATTAAGATAAAAGACTTTGCGCTTATAAAAGATATGGAAGTTGAGTTTGGGGATGGTTTAAATATTATTACAGGTGAAACAGGTGCAGGTAAATCGTCCTTTATTTCTGCAATTAGTTTTGTTCTTGGTGAGCGTGCCGATAAAAGTAATATCCGTACAAATTGTGAATTTGCAAAAATTGAAGCAGTGTTTGATATATCTAATAATATAGGAATAAAAAACACCTTGAATGATTTGGGGCTACCTTATGATGATATTTTAATTATAAGCAGAAAAATTAATCAAGAAGGCAAAAGCGATATAAAACTAAACGGAGAAACTATAAACTTGACAATGCTTAAAAAAATTTCTTGTCATTTGGCTGATATATATGGACAGCACGAACAACAATCTCTATTAAATAAAGAAATGCATTTAGTTTTTTTGGATAACTACTTGGGCAAATCAATCGAAGATGCTAAAAATGATTTAAGTTTATTACTAAATCAAAAAAAGGAAATCGAAAACAAAATAGCAAATCTGGGTGGAGATGAGTTTTCAAGAGAACGTGAAAAAGATATGCTAAACTTTCAAATCGAAGAATTGGAAAAAGCAGAATTGAAAAACGGTGAAGAAGAAGATTTAATCTCCAAAAAACGAAAAATGGAAAATTATCAACGAGTTTTTGATGCTATAAAAATTTGTAGAGAATTATTAACCGAAGGTATGGGAAATAGTGTAAGTGAAAATTGTTACACTTCTAAAAAAATTTTGGGAAATATTGCAAGTTTAGACAAAGATTTTGCTGAATTATCAAACAGATTGGAAACATTAGAAATTGAAGCAAAAGACATTTCTGAAACATTAGAGACAAAGATAAATGAGTTTGATTTTAATGAGTATGAATTCCAAAAAATTGATGAAAGGCTTGATTTGATTAAAAGTCTAAAGAGAAAATATGGCTCAACAATAGAAGAGATTTTAACTTTTCTTGAAAGCAGTAAAAATAGATTGATTGAACTTGAAGATACGGAAGAGTTGTTGGAAAAAAACAATATAGAACTTCAAGCAATAAATAATAAAATTAATAATTTATGTAGTCTAATGACAGATTTGCGCAAACAGGGTGCTCAACAACTTTGTAAAAATGTTGTAATGGAGTTATCACAACTAGGAATGAAAAATGCTACTTTTAATGTTGAATTTACGATGAAACAACCGCAAAGCGATGGTGCAGATGATGTTGAATTTATGTTTTCGGCAAATTTGGGCGAACCATTAAAGCCTTTGATAAAAGTAATTTCTGGCGGTGAGATGTCTAGATTTATGTTAGCATTCAAAGTTGTTATGGGTAATTTGCAATCAATTAATAGTCTTATTTTTGATGAAATTGATAGCGGTATTAGTGGAATTGTCAGTCTTGAAGTAGGTAAAAAGTTGGCAAAATTGGCTAGTAATAATCAAATAGTAGCAATTACACATTTAGCAACTATTGCAAGTTTTGCAAATTGTCATTTTCAAATAAAAAAGAATATTGTTAATGGTACAACTAATAGTTTATTGGTAAAATTAGATACAAATGGGCAGTTAAGTGAAATTGCTAGGCTTGCGGGTGGAAATAATGCATCTAAAATAGGTTTAGAGCATGCTCAAGAATTAAAACTTCAAGCGCAAAAATTTATGAGTGCCATAAAATAACAATTTTTACCGTTACTATTTTAGAATAAAAATTTTATCATTTCAAAAACTAGCACGAAGGAGTGTTGAAAATGAGATTTGATAAAATTTTTTTCTTTGTATCGTTATTTTTAAGTATCTCATTTGCAATAGTTTGTTGGTGTGTTCCTTTTGATGAAATTTTTAGCATATCGGAAGATGTGGTAGTAAATGAAAGTACGCAAGATAGCAAATCTATTAGCAATTTTGGGGGATTAGTTACAACACGATACAATCAAGATAATGAAACGGTGGATTTTTTGTTATTCGATACGGTAAAAATCCATTCTGTAAATGCTGTGAGTGTAGGTGACCAGGTTTATTTAGGTGGTGAAACACTAGGCTTTTCTTATGAAGGTAATGGCGTTTTGGTTGTAGCAAAAAGCGAATATGCAGATGATAAAATTTGTACAGGAGATATAATAAAAAGTATAAACGGTACAGAAATTAACTCTGTTAGCAAAATTACAGAATTATTAAATGTAAAAGATACTGCAGGCGGAGAAGTTACAGCAAAAATAGTGCGAAAGGGTAACAGTATAGAGACAAAACTTAAGCCAGCATACGATGTTTTAACAAAAAAATACAAATTGGGTATTTGGGCAAAGGATAGTATGAGCGGTATAGGTACTTTAACATTTATAGACCCAGAAACTGGTCGTTTTGGCGCGCTAGGTCATCCTATTTTAGAACAAAACACTGGTTCAATTCTTGAAGTTGGCTCTGGCAATGTTCATCAGTGTTGTGTGTTGGGGGTAAAAAAAGCAACTAGGGGGAATCCAGGAGAGTTAAGAGGCGTCTTTGTGCGCTCTACTCAAGAAGTTGGGAACGTCGATAAAAATTGCGAGTATGGAATGTATGGAAAACTAAATTTGGAAAATAAATTATTTAAAAATAAGCAATTAATAGAAGTAGGTGGCAGACTTGTAGCTCATCCAGGTAAAGCTCAAATTTATAGTAGTTTAGATGGGCAAACGGTTCGTGCTTATGATATTGAAATAATAAAAACAAATTACAAATCTTCGCAAAGTCCTAAAAACTTAGTTTTCAAAGTAACAGATGAAAGACTAATTCAAGCAACAGGCGGAATTGTGCAGGGAATGAGTGGTAGCCCTATTGTGCAAGATGGGAAATTGATAGGTGCAGTTACCCATGTATTTGTAAATGATGCGACAAAAGGATTTGGGGTTTATATAGATAGTATGATACAACAATAAAAAATACTTTTGTAATAAAAAATCAAAAATATTCAAAAATATTAAAATATTTACAAAAATTTACAAAAATCAGTTTACAAAATTTATTTCTTTTGTTAGAATAATGGTATCAAAAAGGAGTTCTGGCAATGGAAAATAGATTTAATGGCATATTTTTTGTAGAAGATAGCGCAAATTTTGATGGGGAATTAAAAAGCATTTGCTTACATAATAATATAAATATAGAATATGAAATAGATTTTGAAAAACTACTTAGTAAAATCTTATCGTATAGACCAGAATTACTTATTTTAAGTCTTAAAGACTATAGAGTAAATTCAAAATTTTTGCAAATTTTTAAGGAAGGTTCACCTTTTAATATTCCTTTCGTTCTAATTATAGGTGCAATCAATCCAGATTTTGGACTAAACCTTCCTAACAATTATTTTTATGTAAAAACGGAGAATTTTGAAAAGTATTTAAAGGAAATAACCTTTAAATTGATAGAAAACAAACAAAAAATGCAAATTTTGCAAAATGTTAGGACAAATTTTAATGAGCAAATTTATAGCACGTTAGTAGATTTAGGATTAAATGCAAGTACTAACGGTACAAATTTTATAAAAGAATGCATCAATGAAATCATGTTAAACAACTGTAAGCCTAGTATTTTTAGTAATTCATTATACGAACAGGTTGCATTTAACTACAAAACAACCCCAGCGAGTGTCGCTAGATGTATGAAAGTTGCGATTGATTCTGCTTGGAAAAAGAAAGATAAAGTTGCTAGCAAACCTCATAGTATTGTATCTTTAGATGAATTTATTCATTGCCCAACAGCAAAGGAATTTATATATTTTGTAGCAAATAAATTGTACAACTATAATAGGGAGCAAAATGTCAAAAAACTTGCAGTAGAAAATTCCAGATAGACTTTTGAAGTATTTTTGTACAAAAATATATTTATAAAATAATCATAAAAACTAAATTTTAGTCATACATATTAGTATGCCAAAAAATAATTCATTTTATAGAAATTTATCCACGGCAAGAATTGAACTAGCGGAGCATTTTTCGCGCCTAAAATGGTGGTATATTTTGCTTGCCGTTTTTTGTATATTTGGAATTATTATAGGTTTGATTACAGGATTTACGATAGCACCTGACGCTACTGTTTCAAAAATTCCTGATTCCATATTATTAAAATATATAGAAGGGAATGTATCTATTTTTGGAGCATTCTTTTCAAGATTTTTTAGCATTTTAGCAATGTTAGGAATTATCTTTTTATCAAATTGCAAACCCTTTTTGTGTATAGTAAATTGTATTTTTCTAGTTTATCGTGGGTTTGTAGTTGGCGCAACTGCTTCATTATTAATTGTTTTATTCAATGTAGGTGGTATTTTAAATGTTATCTTTATCGTTATCCCTTGTCATTTAACTATTTTATTAATGTTAGTTAGTTGGAGTGTTATTTGTATGTCATACAATTTTGCAACAAAAGATTATGGTGGTTGTATTATTAGTCGTGATTTCTTTTGTAATTACAGAGGCACATTAATAATTATTTGTTCAGTTTGTTTAGTCGCAATCTTGCTAGAAGCATTACTATTGCCGTGGCTTACTTCGGCTATCATTGTAGGTGTTTAAACACTTTTTTTATTTTATTGTTTTACATATTTTCAACTTTTTTGCAAAAAATAAATCTAGTAAAAATAAGGAGTAAAATATGTGGAATAAAAAATTATTTTCAATAGTTTTATGTGCGCTATTATTAATTTTAATAACGCCTAGCGCAAATGCTTTTGGCTATGTAAAAGCAGACGTTGATGACAACACCGCAAAAGCGCAAGTTTTGATGGAATACGGCACTGGAGAAATTTTAACTGAAAAAAATTCAAAACAACATTTGCCAATAGCAAGTGTAACTAAACTTATGACACTTTTACTTGCTTTCGAAGCGATTGAAAATGGAGTTTTAAGTTTAGACCAAAATTTAACAGCAAGTGAAAATGCGGCGGGAATGGGTGGCTCACAGGTATTTATAGACCCAAATGCCGAATATAAAGTTGAAAATTTACTTCACGCTATAATTATTAGTTCAGCAAATGATGCAAGTGTAGTAATTGCCGAAGCGATTGGTGGAAGTGAACAAGGTTTTGTAACTATGATGAATGAAAGAGCAAAAGCACTAGGGGCAAATGATACAAATTATGGTAATGCAACAGGACTTCCTTGCGCAAATGCTTATTCTTGTGCAAATGATATTGCGCTTATTATGAAAGAAGTTTTAAAACATAAACATTATTTTGATATCAGTAAAATTTGGATGGAAGATTTTGAGCACCCTTCAGGAAGAATTACACAAATGGCAAACACAAATAAACTTTTAAGGACTTACAACGGTTGCGATGCGGGTAAAACAGGCTCTACGAACGAAGCAGGTTTTTGTATGAGTGCTACTGCAAAGCGTGGTAATATGCGTTTGATAGCGGTTGTGCTCGGCGCAGAAAGTAGTAAAGATAGATTTGGTGCGTGCAGTTCTTTATTTGATTGGGGATTTGCTAATTATACTTCAGAAAAAATAATCGATAGTGAAAAAGCATTAGATATTGATATAAACATCTCACAAGCAAAAGATAAAATTCAAGTGTGTGCTAATGAAGATTACTATGCTTTAAGTAAAAAGGGAGAAAAACCTAATTTAGTTTTAAACTATGAAACACCTGACGACTTAAAAGCGCCATTAAAGAAAGGCGAGGTTGTTGGTAAGATTATAATTACAGAGGATAATGTTGTAGTTAAGGAATTAAATATCGTTGCTATGCAAGATGTAGAAGCAAAGACATTCAAAGATAATTTCGATGAAATACTACAAAATTGGGCTTTAAAAAAGTAAATAAAAAGTATGCAATTTAGCATACTTTTTGTTTTGTTATGAAGAATTATATTGTTAAACTAGAAATAGCGTAGTTTAATTATAAAGTTAAATCTTTTTATTGATATCTAGATAGAATGCGCTACAACACACCTTAAAAAATGTTTTATCCATAGTTATTAATTTGATACTAAAAAACACTCTTTTTACAGAGTGCTTTTTATTTTAGTATTGACCTTGTCCAAATACTGCATCAGTATTTTGATTTGATTTGTTTGTATCAAAACCAACCTTTTTTGTTAACTCAGTAGTAGGAGCGGTCATATTTGCTTTAGGCGCTGACTCGCTCTTTTTTTCTACAAAATTAGTAGAAGGAGCTGTCATTTTAATTGTACTAGTGGAATTGTTTGTGCTCATTGGCTTTCTAGCGTTAAACTGTGTTGTTGGAGTTGTTGTTTTGCTTTCCATAGTCTTTATTTCGTTAGTAGAATTTGTTTCATTTTTGATTATTGCTGGTGTGTTTTCAATGGATTTGCTTGATTTTGTTTCATTAACTGTTTCTTTTTCAGTTAAATCTTGATTTTGACTTGTTGTTTCATTCTCAACTGCACTAGAATCAATATTTTCAAAAATACTGTTTATAGCCATTAAAGCATCGTTTGCGCAATCAAAATAAATTTCACGACTCAACAAAGTACCTTTGATTTCTAAATAAACAGGACTAACATTTGCGTCATTACCTTCGTTGCTTTGAATTAATGCTAATCTTCCGGCACTGTGCATTAAATCAAAATGATTGTGTGCTAGTTTCTTTGTCATACATTGTAAAACATAAGAATAGCCGTTTATTAATTTCATTTGGTTTTCATCTAATTTTACGGTATTGTCTAACAATTTTGTCATATTCGCTCTTGCTAGTTCCATATTTTGAGACATTTCGTCATTTTGTTGTGCTATACGGTCATTTAAGTCAGCAATTTCTTGTTGTAGTGAATTTACATCAAAATTCGCAGTCAAGTTCATTGTTTGAGCAGTATTATTTGTATTGTTAGAATTCTTTGTTGCATTAGTTGTACTGCTTGATTTAGTTGTGTTTGAAGTACTTGACTTGTTGGTTGTGTCAGTGGTTGATGCTACATTATTTGAGTTATTAGTGGTATTTTGTGGGTTTGTTGTTTTTACAGAATTTTGGGTTGTGGCATTATTTGTTCCATTGTTCTGTGTCGGTGTAGTCAATACTGTACTAGAATTTCCGTTGTTTATTGTATTATTAGCATTATTTAAACCGTTTGTATTGTTTAAGTTATTAATACCGTTAGCGTTATTTACGCCATTGTTCATCATTCCGCCATTGTTGTTATATACATTGCCATCAATATTTGTGTTACTGTTGTTTTTGTAAGTGTCTATGTTATTTGTGCGTACCATACTGTCTAAATTATTGTTTTTGTTTACAATGCCATTTTCAACAGTTTTGTTTCCATTACCTTGATTTGGAAGAACACCAGAATTTGCATTTCCAATACCGTAAGGAGAAGTCCCTTGAGTATTATAAGAAAGATTGTTAGTTCCGTTTGTGTTTGCATTATTTATATTTTGATTAGCATTATTTAAAACTGTTTTATTTAAGTTGTTGTTTGCTGTGTTGTTTGCATTGTTAGTAGTAGTTGTGCCATTGTTTGCAATATTTTGATTAGGCAAATTACTATTTGTAGCAGTATTATTAGTTACATTGTTTAAGTTTGTATTTGCGTTGTTTAAATTATTATTAAGATTGTTTGTGGTATTTGTGTTCGCGTTATTAGTATCTACTGTTTTTTGTGTTCCATTTTTAGTTATATCAGTACGAACATTATTAGAATTAGAAGTATTTGTGTTGCTATTGTTTACTCCATCACGATAAGTATCTATATTGCGTGGAAGTATTCGATAATCAGTTTTACTTAAATTGTAATCGTCATTGATTTTTAATTCACTTTCGGCAGTTTCAATAGTGCTTGCCATAACGTGTATTTTGTCAATTTCATCACGCAAAGCGTTTGTTTGATTTGTCTGTATGCTGTCACTTATGCCTACAAAAGCAGAAGCAAGAGCAAAAGTAAGAGAAAGAGTTAGTATTTTTTTCATAAATTTTCACCTCGAAATTAAATTTTCAAGATTAGTTTGTTTGTTTTCTCGTAAAATATTTATAGAAATTTAAAATTTTGGTTTGTTTTTTTAATTTTTGTCTAAAATTGAGCTTAACGGAGGACAATATGAACGAACAAGAAAGAAATGAAAGATATAATGCTTACATAGAGGCGAAAATGCCCAAAACTAAACCGTGGCCAACGCTTTTCCACGCATTTTGGACAGGTGGATTGATTTGTTGTTTAGGGGAATTAATTAAGGATTTGTTTTTATATTTTTTTCCTTATATGAGCACTTTAGATGCAACAAATTGGTCTTTGATAATTTTAATTATACTAGCATCATTTTTAACTGGCATAGGTGTTTATGATAGAATTGGTGCATACGCAGGTGCTGGTAGTATAGTACCGATTACAGGTTTTAGTAATTCAATAGCAAGTCCCGCCCTCGAGTTTAAGCGTGAAGGATTAGTTTTTGGTCTTATGGCAAAAATGTTTATTATTGCCGGACCTGTAATTGTTTCGGGTACAGTTGCCTCGATTATAGTAGGATTAATATATTTGTTTATTTAAGAGGTTGTAAATGTTAAATAGATTAGGTGAACAAACGATTGTATTTACTAATAAACCTAGAGTTTTAGGTAGTTGTTCTATTGTTGGGCCAAAAGAGGGTAAAGGAAACTTTGGCAAGTATTTTCATAAAGTACTAGGAGATGATTTATTCGGAGAAGATAGTTATGAAAAAGCAGAAAGCAAAATGATGCAGTTTGCAATAACTGAAGCAATTCAAGATGCAAAAATTACAAAAAATGACATTGATATTCTTTTTGCTGGTGATTTGATGAACCAAATAACAAGCAGTAGCTTTGCGGCAAGGACATTGCAAGTACCTTACATAGGTTTATTTGGCGCTTGTAGCACAATGGCAGAATCTCTTATTATGGGTTCAGTGTATGTTGATGGTGGTTTCGCGAAATATGTAGCTTGCGCAACTGGAAGCCATTTTAGTAGTGCTGAAAAGCAGTTTAGGTATCCATTAGAGTTAGGTACACAACGTCCGCCCTCGTCGCAATGGACTGTAACGGGAACAGGTTGTTCTATTTTAGGATGCGGAGAAAGTCCCATTTCAATAGTTAGTGCTACAATAGGTAAAGTTGTTGATTGGGCGGTTAATGATGTAAATAATATGGGAGCCGCAATGGCACCTGCCGCAATGTCAACACTCAAAGCGCATTTAGATGATACAGGTAAAAAACCCGAAGATTATGACCTAATACTCACAGGTGATTTAGGTAAACTTGGTAGCGAAATATTAATGGATTTGATGGAATATAACGGATATAAAATAGGAAATAATTATAGCGATTGTGGACAAATGATGTTTACAAGCACGCAAAAAACATTTATGGGTGGTAGTGGCTGTGGTTGTGGCGCAAGCATTTTAAATAGCTATGTTTATGACAGATTAAGAACAGGCGAGTTAAAAAATGTTTTATTTATTGCAACAGGTGCTCTTATGAGTACTGTATCCAGCCAACAAGGTAATAGTATTCCAGGCATAGCTCATGCAGTTGAATTTTGTTATGGAGGTAAAAAAGATGTTTGACCCTATTATGTATTTAAAAGTATTTGCTATTGGCGGTCTTGTGTGTATGATAGGTCAATTACTAATCATTACAACTAAAATTACCAGTGCGAGAATTTTGGTTTCTTTTTTACTGTTGGGCGTATTTATGGAAGCAATAGGAATTTTTGAACCGATAAAACAATTTGCGGGGGCGGGTATCTCTGTGCCCATTATTGGTTTTGGCGCTAGTTTAGCTCGTGGAGCGATAGATGCTGGTAATACATTAGGGGTTTTAGGCGTGTTTACTGGTGGGCTTACAGCAACCGCTGGTGGCATTGCTGCCGCTATTTTAGCTGGTTATGTTTTTGGTTTAATATTTAATAGTAAGACAAAAAAGTAAACTTAAAAATTTTTTTTGCATATAAATATGTATGCGAAAAAAAGAATATCACAAAAAATTTAGTGTAAAAACTAAATTATGGATAATGTTGGCTTGTTTCGTGACTATTTTAGTTTTTATATTATTGTTTTTTAATTTTTATGTAAACCCTGTTATTATTGAAATAAGTGAAGCAACAGTCAAGTCTATGACAAGTAAATCAGTAAACAGTGCTGTTCAAACAATAATCAATAATACTAATCTTTATGATGATATTATACAAATAAATACAGATGCGGAAGGCAATATCACATCTTTTCAGGTAAAATCTGTACTTATAAATAGGTTGGGCAAAGATATTGGTAAAACTGCACAACAAAATTTAGAAATGATTGGAAGCGAAGGAATAGAAATCCCCTTAGGCACATTGACAGGCATTCCTATGTTCGTAGGAATGGGTCCCGAGGTTTCATTCCATGTCCAACCGATAGGAACTATAACTTCGACTTTTTCATCAGAATTTATCAGTGCAGGCATTAACCAGACGAACCATAGAATTTATATGAATGTAACAGCTTCTGTTAGTATGGTTTTACCAACGGCAAGTAGGAATATAACAACAAATACTCAAATATTGCTTTGCGAATCAATCATAGTTGGTAAAGTGCCTGACACCTACTTAAATTCTAATAGTCTTGATGAAATGATGAACTTGATACCAGATTAATTTAAAAGTTGTTAAAATAAGATTATAAAAAAACAAAAGTAATTTTTTCTTGACAAAATCTAAATTACGATATATAATAAAATATATCTAAATAGAGATGCGTTGAGAAAGACTAGTAACTAAAACTAACTTTACAGAGAATTGGACATTTGCTGAGAGTCCTAAGCAATGGTTTTAGCGAATTCACTTTTTAGCACTTTTGTTGAAGACAGTAGGCAAAGGCGTTTTGGGTCACGTTACGACAAAATTAAGTGCCCTTTAGGGAATTTAGGTGGTACCACGGAATTAACTTCGTCCTAAAAATAGGCGAAGTTTTTTTATTTTAAAAGGAGATAAAATATGGATAAACAATTACAAGAAATCTTAAATGAGGCCGAAGTTAAAGTAAAGCAAATAAAAGACAAACAAACACTTATACAGGTTAGCGCTTTATTTTTAGGTAAAAATGGTGCATTATCTGGGCTTATGAAAAATTTAAAAAATTTATCTAATGAAGAAAAACGTGTATTAGGTGAGCAATTAAATACTTTACGTGATTCATTGAATAAACTCTTTAAAGATAAAGAAAATGAAATTGATGATGCTATATTAAATGAAAAGTTATCAAAAGAAAAAGTAGATGTAACTATTCCTGTAACCCCATCGCCATACGGGACTATGCATCCTATAGAAATACTCAAAAAAGATTTGATAGATTATTTTATAGAACGTGGATTTGAATTGAAAGATGGTACGGATATCGAAACCGATTATTACTGCTTTGAAGCGCTTAATGTACCTAAAGAACATCCTGCACGAGAAATGCAAGACACTTTCTACATAGATAATGAAACAGTTTTGCGTACGCATACATCTGCTATGCAAGTGCGCACAATGGAAAGTCAACAACCACCTATAAAGATGATTTCTACTGGAAATGCTTATAGAATAGATGAGGTTGATGCTACGCATTCACCAATATTTGGACAATTGGAAATTTTAGTGGTAGATAAAAATGTGACTTTAGCAGATTTAATTGGTACACTTGAAGGAGTAGTTAAGTATTTATTAGGTGAAAAGACAGAGTTGCGTGTAAGACCAAGTTATTTCCCATTTACTGAACCTAGTATTGAAGCAGACGCTACTTGTCCAAAATGTGGCGGAAAAGGTTGTGCCCTTTGTAAAGAAACTGGTTATATAGAATTATTAGGAGCAGGGATGGTTCATCCTAGAGTATTGGAAATGTCAGGTATAGACAGTAACATTTATAAAGGTTTTGCTGCAGGTATAGGACTAGATAGATTAGCAATGATTAAATACGGCGTATCTGATTTGCGTGATTTATATGAAAACGATATAAATTTATTAAAGCAATTTAAGTAACTATGGAAATGTCAATACAAATATATAAAATAAACGATAGTATTTAAAACCTAATGTAAATACAAAAAGGAGAAGTTATGATAGTAAGTTATAAATGGTTAGCAGATTTTGTGAACTTAGAAAATGTAACTCCACAAGAAGTTGCTGATAAGTTTATCAATATCGGTTTTGAAGTTGAAGATATGAAAGACCTTTCAAAAGGTATGGAAAGGGTAAAGGTAGGTAGAATTGTCAAATTAACAAGACATCCCAACGCAGATAAATTACAAATATGTACAATCGACCTTGGGGGCGGAGATACTGTACAGATTTTAACTGCCGCTACCAATGTATTTGAGGGCGCTCTTGTCCCAGCAGCTCTAGATGGAGCAGATTTGCCTAACGGGGTTAAAATAAAAACTACAAATATGCGTGGTGAGGAATCACAAGGTATGTTGTGTTCAGGTGAGGAGTTGTGCATCGATAATTCAGTTTATCCAAATGCTTTAGTTGATGGAATTATGATATTGGATGAAAGCGCAAAGCCAGGGCAACAAATTGCAGAATTTTTAGGGCTAGATGATGTTGTTTACGATTTAAAGGTACTAGCAAATAGACCAGATTGTCAGAGTGTAATGGGATTAGCAAAAGAACTTTCTGTTGCTTTGGATAGAAAGTTTATTGCACCTAAAACTGAATTTAAACAAGAGAAAATAGACCTACCTATAAAGATAGAAGTTGAGACAGAAAATTGCCCTTTATATTTAGGTTGTATTGTTAAAAATGTAAAATTAGCTCCTTCACCTTTATGGATACAACGTAGATTAAAATTATCTGGTATTACTCCACATAATAATATTGTAGATATTACAAATTTAGTTTTGTTGGAAATGGGGCAACCTTTACATGCCTTTGATTATGATAAAATTGCTAATCACAAAATTATTGTTAGAGCAGCTTATGAAAATGAAGAATTGACTTGTCTTGATGACCAAGATTACATCTTATCAAGCGACATCACGGTAATAGCGGATACCGATAAAGCATTGGGACTTGCCGGTATTAAAGGTGGAAAAGAATATTCAATTTCAAACGATACACAAAACATTTTAATTGAAAGTGCTATTTTCGATAGAGTAAATATTCGTAGAAGCTCAAGGAAATTAGGTTTGCGCACTGATGCAAGTGCTAGATATGAGCGTGAAATACAACCTATTTCAACATTAAACGGTTTAAATCGTGCTTTGACTTTAATTTCATCCTTAAATTGTGGCACAATTTCAAGCGACATCGTACAAGTTGGAGAGTTAAAAGATGAGAAAAGAAAAGTTTCGCTACCTTTAAGCGATATAAAACGTACGTTGGGAATAGAAATTCCAACAGAAAACATAATGTATATACTCAATAGATTGGATATTGAAACAACATTAATAGGGGATGCAATAGATTGCTATGTGCCTTCTATACGTGCTGATATTGAACGTTCTGCAGATTTAATTGAAGAAGTTATAAGATTTTATGGGTTTAACCATATTACACCTACACATTGTGAACAAACTTCAAGTATAGCGGGTGGTATGAATACAATGCTACAATTACAACGTAATTGTGTATCCTATATGTTGGCTACAGGTGCACATCAAGTACGTACTTATGGCTTTTGTGCTCCTACAACATTAGATAAATTATTAATTCAAGAAAACAGTGAGTTAAGAAATTATGTTAAAATAACCAACCCATTAAGTTTTGATTACAGCACAATGCGCACACAAATGGTAAGCAGTTTGCTTGAAGTAATAAAATTAAACGAAAATAGAAAAAACAAAGACACTCAAATATTTGAAATAGGTAAAATTTTTAAAGATATACGTGACAATAAAGATAATATTCCTTGTGAATACAATGTTTTATCGTATATGACTGCGCAAAACGTGGACTTCTTTAATGTAAAATCTATTACAGAAATGCTTGCAAGTAAATTTGGAATTAACTTTACCTACAAACCAAGTAAAATAGAATATATGCACCCAAATATATGTGCAGATATTTGTTTAGGAAACAAAAAGATAGGTTGCATCGGCAAAATACACCCACGTGTGCTTAAAAATTTTGATATAAAGCATGATTGCTATTATTTTGAAATTAATCTTAATGATTTACCTGCTAAAAAAACAAAGAAGGCAAAACCATTGCCAAAATTCCCTTCTTCTCACAGAGATTTGGCTTTGGTAGTAGATGAAAATGTTTTAGTGGGCGGAATGATTGAAACAATTAAGAAAACAGTAGGCGATATGTTGGAAAACATTGAGTTATTTGATATTTATCAAGGCGAACAAGTTCCAAATGGTTACAAAAGTGTTGCTTTCAATTTAACATTTAGAAAACAAGATGCAACATTAACTCAAGAAGAAGTAAACGAAGCAATAAATAAAATATTAGTTAGACTAGAAAGTACTTATCAAGCCAAAATAAGAGCATAAAGGGAAAAGGATGATTTATTTAGATAATTCTGCAACAACTCAACCTAGAAAAGAAGTAGTAGATTTTATTTCGAAGTATAGTTTTGAAAATTTTTTCAATCCATCAAGCGTTTATCAACCTGCAGTAAAAGTTAAATTAGATTTGGATAGCGCTCGTAAAAGAATGTTAACATTGTTAAATGCAGATTTGGGTGATAAAGTTGTTTTTACAGGTAGCGCTACCGAAGCAAACAATCTTGTGTTAAATGGTTTAGCAAGAAAAAATAAAAAAATTTTGATTTCATCAGGCGAGCATCCATCTATCTATGAAACAGCAAAAAATCTAGCAAATAACGGTTATAATATAGATTTTATTGCATTAAATAAAGATGGAACCATTAATTTAAAAGATTTAGAAAGCAAATTAAGTCAAGATGTCAATCTTGTTTCGATTATTCATGTAAGTAATGAAACAGGTGCAATAAATGATATACGGCAAATTTCTAAATTAATAAAATCAAAAAATCCTACGTGTTTGCTTCATTGTGATGGGGTGCAAGCTTTTGGTAAAGTGGGCGTAAATGTGTTTCAAGATAATATTGATTTATATACAGTAAGTTCACACAAAATACACGGACCAAAGGGTGTTGCTTGCTTATATTTTAATAAAAATGTCAATTTAAAGCCACATATTCTAGGTGGCGGTCAGGAAAATGGCCTGCGTTCTGGTACAGAAAATCCCGCAGGGATACTAGGATTTGTTATGGCAGGCGAAATTATGTACGAAAATTTCGATGCACGTATAAAACATTTAAAAGAAATCAAACAGCATTTTATAAATGAATTAGAGAAAACCGATTTAAAGTATCAAATTAACGGTGATTTGACAAACACTGTAAACAATATATTGAGTATTTCATTCTTTGGAATAAAGGGGGAAGTGTTGCTACATTGCCTTGAAAAGTATGAAATTTATGTCAGCACAGGTTCTGCTTGCAGTAGTAAACATGTAGGTAACCGAGTACTAACAGCTATGGGATTAAAAAATGAAGAAATGCAAGGGAATATAAGATTTAGTTTTAGCGAATTTACTACAATTAGTGATATTGACACCACTATACGAGCGTTAGTAACAGAAATACACAAATTAAAGGATTATAAATAATGAATGTTATTTTGATTAGATATGGCGAATTATTTTTAAAGGGACATAATCGCAAATATTTTGAGCAAGTTTTATACAAGAATATTTGTGATGCGTTAAAGAACTTTAAATTTTCTTTAAAAAAGATAAGTGGTCGTTACGAACTTAGTGATTATGATGAAAATCAAGAAAATTTGATTATAAATAAACTTACAAAAATTTTTGGGCTACATTCACTTTCAGTTGCAACAAAAATTGTTACAGAGTTGGAAAACATAAATGAAGAATGCGCAAAAATTGATTTGCAAGGAAAAAGTTTTCGTGTAAGCACAAATCGTGCGAGCAAAATTTTTCCTGTAAAATCAATGCAAATGAATGCTGATTTAGGTGCTATAATTTTAAAAAATAATGGAAGTAGCAAGGTTGACCTACATAATCCCGATATAGATGTTATTGTTGATATTCGTGAAAATGGCTATACCTACATTTCAACAAATGTAGTAAATTGCGCTGGTGGTATGCCTTTGGGTACTGCAGGTAAGGGGTTACTTTTGTTAAGTGGGGGAATAGATAGTCCTGTTGCTGGATACTTTTTGGCGAAAAGAGGTTTGACAGTAGAAGCAATACATTTCCATAGTTATCCCTACACAAGTGAACTAGCAAAACAAAAAGTAATTTCGCTTGCTGAAAAAATGTGCGACTATTTAGGTCATATTAAACTGCATATAGTGTCGGTTACTCACGTTCAAGAAGAAATTCACAAAAAGTGTGATGGCGACTTTATGATTACTTTGTTACGTAGAATGATGATGAGAATATCCCAAGAAATTGCACGCAAGAATGGTGTTGGAGCATTGATTACAGGTGAGAGTTTGGGACAAGTTGCAAGTCAAACTTTACAAAGTATAAATGCAACAAACGCTGTAGTAAGTATACCCGTATTTCGGCCATTAATCGGTTTTGATAAACAAGATATTATGGAAGTTGCTAATAAAATAGGCACTTATGAAATAAGCATACAACCGTATGAAGATTGTTGTACTGTATTTTTGCCTAAAAATCCTGTAACAAAACCTAAAATGGATAAAGTTTTAAAAGAGGAAGCTAAACTTAATATTGACGAATTATTGCAAAAAAGTTTAAACTCGGAAGAAATAATTGAAATATAAAAAGATGTTAAGTCATTTTTTAATTTACTTAAATAAAAAGATAATGTAATTCGGTTTGATACATTATCTTTTTTGTTTGTTATAAAAAGTTATGATTAACTTTTTTTTGTTTTTAAAAATACCAATGCCTTACGATTTCTTTTGTTGGACTAGATTTTTTAGAGTTTGTTGTGTCAAGATAGTATTTAACAATATTGCTTGTTGCGGTTGTTTTGATTTTGCTATTCTTGTAACTTATTTTCAAATAATAATTAGTATTGCTAGTAGGTAAATTGTCAGTGTAGTAAAAAGTTTCATTTTTGCCTTCAAACTCTTTTAATACGGTTTCTTTATCATTTTCAGCTTTTATTAAAGTATAATTTAGAAAATCTACCGCTTCAAAACTCAAAATTATTTTTTCTTTTTCAACATCAAGTAAAAGAACAGGAGTCGTAATTTGTTGAAAATTAGTGCTGACTTGTTTCGGCGCATACCGTTTTGAAAAAATATCACATACAACATACATTTCAGGAGTGTTATCATCTGCAAGTTCTATTTTTTGACTGGATAATGCAATCGAGTCAATTTTGTATTCCGCCACACTATCAGGTTGTATAAAATCTTTTGTAATGTTAAATTTTTTAATCAAACATTCCCAGATGGTTTTATTTAAATTAGTCGCTATTGTACCGCCATTTTGAGTTGGTAATAAATTGTGATTTGCTTCTTGAGTATTCCCAAACCATGCGCCAACTGTATATTGAGGGTTATAACTTATACACCAAGCGTCTGTGTTTGAGCCGTCACTTGCACCTACGGTACCTGTTTTTGCGCTAAGGGGAATATTTAAAGTTGATAGTCTTTTTGCTGTTCCTATTGAAATAGTATCTTTCAATACATCGTTTATCAAATATGCGGTATCTTCACCTATAATCTGTGTAAAGTTTTGATTGTTTTCATAAACGACAGTACCTGCACCTGTTTCAATTCTTTTGATAAAATTTAAGTTACTATACAAACCATTTCGAGCAAAAGTCGAATAAGCATTGGAAATAGTCTGTAAACTCTCACCGTATTTTGTTGCACCTAGTGCTATAGCCAAATGATAATCATCTTTATCAAATGACAATCCAAATTTTTCGGCAATAGAGATTGATTTATTTAACCCCGTGTATTCTAGTGTCTTTACTGCAGGAATGTTTAAAGATTTAGCTAAAGCAGTTCGTGCGCTAACCCAACCAGCAAATTTCCCATTAGCATTTTTAGGGCTGTATCCATTAAAATCTGTTTTTTCATCACATATAGGTGTAATAGGGGATAATACACCTGTTTCGAATGCTGGCGCATAACACAATATGGGTTTTATGGTACTTCCAACTTGTCTTTTTTGTTCGCCATTACCTAAATAAGCGATAACGCTATTATTTTTATTATCTATAACTATTAGAGCGTTTTCTATTTTTGTAGAAACAATCTTATCTTTTAATAAAGCCTGCAAATCTTTATCGATATATGTATAAATTTTATATCCCATAGTTGAAACATCGGTTTCGCTTAAATTTAAGATTTTCATTGCTTCATCAATAATAATGCGGTTAAAATTTTCTGTCGCATTTGAATTATTAATTATATTAAGTGGGGCTATTTTTGCTTCTTCGTATTCATCTATGCTTATTTTTTTATCTTCATACATATTCTTTAATACTAAATTTCTTCTTTCTATACAATTTTCTTTGTTATATATAGGTGAATATTTTTTAGGTGATTTAATTAAGCCCGCCAAAGTTGCACTTTCTGCTAAAGTCAAGTCTTTTGCCGAATGCCCAAAATAATTTTGCGAAGCGCTTTCTATTCCGTAAGAACTATTACCAAAATAAATAACATTAAGGTAAGTTTCCAATATTTCATCTTTTGTGTATTTTCGCTCTAATTGTGTTGCTAAATATGCTTCTTGAATTTTACGAGATAAAGTCTTTTCGCTACTTAAATGCGTATTTTTTATTAATTGTTGAGTTATGGTTGATGCACCTTCTTTTGCGTATCCGCTCATAATGTTTTTTACTAATGCTTTTAGTATTCGACCGAGATTTATTCCGCTATGCGAATAAAATTTTTTATCTTCAATGCTTATAAAGGCTTGTGTAACATAATTGGGTAACTCTTGTAACGTTATTGCTTCATTACCATTTGCCGAAGTTGTCACTAATTCTTCTTCATTTTTATCAAATATCTTAACCTGAGCATTATAACTATTTAATTTTGCCATGTTTAATGAAGCGGTTTCACCAGCTTGAGCGATAACTATTGCTATATAAACGAAAAAGCATAATATTAAAATTAAGATTATACTAAAAAAAATTATACTAATCTTTGCAATTTTTTTCATAAAAACCTCTATTCGTATTATGTTACAATTTATAAAAATTATTATTTATTATTGATAATTTTCGCAAAATATTGTATAATTTGTATATTGAATTTCAATTTTTAAGGGAAACAAAAAATGAAAAAATATTTTATTTATACTTATGGCTGTCAAATGAATGTACACGAAACTGAAAAATTGGCAGGGATTTTACAAGATAGGGGATTACAACTTGCTTCACAAGTAGAAGATGCTGATGTGGTAATTTTTAATACTTGTTGTATTCGTGAAAGTGCCGAGCAAAAAATTTTAGGCAACATAGGTGCTATTAAACCTATAAAAAAGAAGAAAAAAGATTTAATAGTAGCTGTTTGTGGGTGTATGGCACAACAAAAAGATATGGCAGGGAATTTAAGAAAGAAATTTCCTTTTATAGATATAGTTTTTGGTGCAAACAACATAGAGTTTTTTGGTGATTATTTGGATACTTACTTAAATCAAAAAAAGTTTTTAAATAAAGTTATTGAAGATGAACAATACATTGAAAACGAGCAAGGGATTAGTATGGTGCGCGACAATCCTTTTTATGCTTATGTAAATATCATGTATGGTTGTAACAATTTTTGTACATATTGCATTGTCCCTTATGTGCGTGGTAGAGAAAAAAGCAGAAATCCAGAAGAAATTTACAAAGAAGTAAAAACCCTGCTTGAAATGGGCTACAAGGTTATTACATTGCTCGGTCAAAACGTTAATTCCTATGGTTTGGACGGCAATACGAATGGGGTAAATTTTGCGAAATTATTAGACACTATCGCCAACTTTGATGGTGATTTTGAACTACGATTTATGACTTCTCATCCAAAAGATATAAGTGATGAAGTTATAGAAGTAATGGCTAAAAATGAAAAAATAAGTAAAACTTTACATTTACCTGTACAATCAGGTAGCAATAGAGTTTTAAAAGCAATGAACCGAAATTACACAAGGGAACATTATCTAAACACAATAGAAAAAATACGTAAAGCAATGCCAAATATTACATTATCGACAGATATTATTGTCGGCTTCCCTGGTGAAACAGATGAAGAGTATCAAGAAACTGTGGATTTAATAAAAACTGTTCGTTATCACAACGCATTTATATTTATGTACAGCAAGCGTAAGGGTACAATAGCCGAAAAAATGGATAATCAAATTCCAATTAATATCAAACGAGAAAGAATACACAATTTGCTAAAGATTCAACATGAAATAAGTGAAGAATTGTTCCATGAGATGATAGGGACAACTCAAAGAGCTTTGATTGATTTTGGTAATAAAAATGAAGGCTATATTGCAAAAGCTCAATGCGGTAAAGTAATTAAATTAATAACAGATAAACAAATCAAGTTAGGTTCTTTTGTTAATGTTGAAATCATTGATTACAAAAAAGGAAATTTAATAGGAAGAATAAAATAATGATTGATAAATCTAAACTTTCAACAATGATGCGAAGTTATTTAGATAAAAAAGAACAATATCCAGATACAATTATGTTCTTTAGATTAGGTGACTTTTACGAAATGTTTTTTGAAGATGCCGAAAAAGCATCAAAATTACTTAATATTACTTTAACATCAAGAGATTGTGGAGCAGGGCAGAAAGCACCTATGTGTGGTGTTCCTTATCATGCTGCAGGTACTTACATTGCAAAACTAACAGATTTAGGTCTAAAAGTTGCAATTTGCGAACAATTGACAGAACCTGTAAAAGGGCAATTAGTTGAACGTGATGTTGTGCAAATAGTTACTCCTGGAACCATAATGGAAGAAAATCAACTAACAGCACAAAAGAATAATTTTATTGCTGCGGTTAGTGCTGAAAGACCTAGTATAGTTGGATTGTCGTGGATTGACCTTACGACAGGTGAGTTTTATTTGCAACAGTTTACAGGCGATGACGCATTTACAAAATTGGGTGATGTATTGGTAAGTATAAACCCTAGCGAAATCATTGCAGACAAAAAATCTTGTTTAGAAAGTACCAACTTACAATGTATAAAAATGGGCGTAATACCACATTTTAGTAGTCATAAAGATAGTGCTTTTGAGTACAATAATGCACGCAATACCTTATTAAGACAACTTAACATTAAATCACTCAATGAAATTAAGTGCGAAAAGAAAGCTCAAGCTGTTTGTTCAGCTGGGGCATTATTAAACTATTTGTTAGAGACTCAAATGCGTGACCTAACGCATATAAACAACATCAAGGTTATCAACGACGGTCACTTTATGCATTTAGATATTAATACTCGACTTAATCTAGAAATTTGTCAAACTATGTATGACCGGAAAAAGCGTGGTTCTCTGCTTTGGGTACTTGACAAAACCGAAACATCTATGGGTGCTCGTTTGTTAAATAGTTGGTTAGAGCATCCTTTACAAGATGATGAAGAAATAAACGCAAGATTAGATGCTATTGAGGAATTAACAAAAGATACTTTAGCTCGCTCCGATTTGCGTGAAATATTAAAAAATACTAACGATTTAGAAAGGTTGTGCGGTAGAGTCTCTTATGGAAACTTAAATCCTAAAAATTGTGAAGCTTTGGGACAAACTCTAGCAAAATTACCTAATATAAAAAATATTGTATCGAAATTTAATAGTAAATTGTTGAAATCGTGTGCTAAAAATATATGTGACTTAACCGATATCGCAAATGAGTTGGCAAATGCTTTTATTGATAATCCACCAGCAGTTATCAAAGATGGGGGATTTATCAAACAAGGCTTTGACCCTGATTTAGATAAATGTTTACTAGCAAAACGTGATGGGCAAAATTGGTTAAATGAATTAGAAGCACGAGAAAGAGAACTCACCGGGGAAAAGAAATTGAAGCTTTCTTATAATAGAGTAAGCGGATATTATTTTGAAGTACCTAAATCTGTATCTGAAAATTTACCTTTTAGATTTCAAAGAATACAAACTCGTACAAACAATGACCGATTTACTACGGCAGATTTGAAAAAACTAGAAGAAATTATACTAAACGCAGAAGAGCAAAAACTTGATTTGGAATTAAAAGTTTTTGATAGAGTCCGAAAAGATTTGTTAAATCGTCTTACAGAAATTCAACAATCCGCAAGGCAAATTGCCTTAATTGACTGTTTAATGTCACTAGCAGATGTAGCTGTAGCAAATGATTATACAAGACCTATTATCAATAACTCTGTTACTGATTACGAAATCATTCAATCACGACACCCTGTTGTTGAAAAACTTATAACAACTGAAAGATTTGTACCTAATGATTTAGTTTTTAATGATGATGAACGAACTATTATTATTACTGGGCCGAATATGGCAGGTAAAAGTACATATATGCGACAAATAGCATTAATTGTATTGATGGCACATGTAGGTTGTTTTGTTCCAGCAGAAAGTGCTCGAATTGCTATTACGGATAGAATTTTTACTCGTATAGGCGCAAGTGACAATTTAGGTATGGGACAAAGTACTTTTATGGTGGAAATGAACGAAGTTTCAAACATTATAAAAAATGCAACAAAAGACAGTCTATTAATTTTGGACGAGATAGGTAGGGGTACATCTACTCAAGATGGGTTGAGCATTGCATGGGCGGTACTTGAGTATATTGCTACTACTATAAAAGCACGTACTTTGTTTGCTACACACTACCACAAACTTACTGAATTACAAGGAAAGTTGCCAGGGGTTGTTAATATGCGAGTAACAGTAAGTGAATTTGATAATCAAATGTCATTCTTAAGGAAAGTAGAATACGGTAGCACAAATCAAAGTTTCGGTGTGGAAGTTGCTAGGCTTGCCGGCATTCCTCAAGTTATTGTAAATAGAGCAAAAGAAGTAATGAAAGACCAAGAAAAAATAGACAATCAAGCTTTTGACTTAGCGATAAATCAATATGACTACAGTAATGTTGAATTACAAGCAAAGTATGAAATGTTAGTTGATATTTTAGAAAAAACCGACATAAATAATTTAACACCTATTGAAGCAATTACAAAATTGGCGGAATTGAAACAAAAGATTAAATAATAAGGAAATAACAATGGCTAAAATTAATATTTTAAAACCTGAGATTTTTAATAAAATTTCGGCAGGTGAAGTTGTTGAAAAACCAGCATCTATTGTAAAAGAACTAATTGAAAATAGTATAGATGCTGGCGCCGATAAAATAAACATTCAAATTTATGATGGCGGAATTACCAAAATTGTAGTAAGCGATAACGGAAGCGGGATTGAACCAGATGATTTAGAGTCCGCTTTTTTACCACACGCTACTAGCAAAATTGCAAATGAGGACGATTTGTATAACATTGCAACATTAGGTTTTCGTGGTGAAGCGCTAGCATCTATCGCTGCTGTAAGTCAGGTGGAAGTCATTTCTAAAACTATTAACTCAAACGGAAATAGTATTAAAATATCAGGTGGGGAAATTGTCGCAGAGGGGGAAAAGGGTTCTCCTGCTGGTACTTATATTTGTGTTGAAAATTTGTTTTTTAACACACCAGCAAGACAAAAATTTTTAAAAAAGCCCAAAAAGGAAGAGAGTGATATCACAACATTGGTTGCAAAATTAATTTTAGCTAATCCTAACATTTCAATAAAATACAGTGCAGATGATAAGTTGATTTATTCAAGTTCTGGGCAGGGGTTAAAAGATGCAATATTTGCAGTTTATGGTGCGCAAACTTTAAATTCAATAATTCCAATTGAATTTGAGCGTGGCAATTATAAATTAACCGGATATTTAGGGAAAACATCATTTTTTAAGCCAAACAGAACTTATCAAACAATTATGGTTAATAATCGTTACGTTGCAGATAGTATCATTAATGTTGCCTTATCACAAAGTTATGAATCTTATATGATGAAGCATTGTTTCCCTTTTTGCGTAATCAATTTTTCAATTCCTGTAAATGAAGTAGATGTTAATGTGCACCCAAGCAAATTAGAGGTTCGTTTTCAAGATTCAAGAGCTGTATTTGGCTTTATTTATAGTGCAATTAGTGAAACATTATTTAATTATCTTACACAAAAAACTAATGAAGAAGTTGAAACAAAACAACCGGAAATACAGTTATCTAAACCTGAGGAAGTTGATGTACGCAAAACAGAAACAACACAAAATACCTCAAATGATTTAGGAATGAGTATTTTATTTGATAATTTAACTCAAGATAACAACAGATTAGAACTACACAGTTCGAAAGATTCAGTTTTAAGCGAAATAATAATTGAAAAATTAACTTCACAAACGCCAAAAGAAACTTTAAATACAACTGAAGAAAAACCCGTATTTGTACCACAACCAACACAACAACAATTAATAAAAGAAGAAATTGTAGATAAAGATGCTTATTTATCGAGTCAAATAATAGGTAAAGCCTTTAATACATTTGTAATTCTGGAACAAGAAGATAATTTATATTTCATTGACCAACACGCAGCACATGAGCGCTTACTTTTTGATAAATTTGTATCTCAAATCAAAAATGATAATGTTTCGAGTCAACCTTTACTTTTGCCATATACAATTGAAGTAAATTATCAAGAAGAACAATTCTTAAATGAAAATTTATCAATGTTACAATCGTTAGGATTTGGTATAGAACCCTTTGGGAATCTTAGTTTTAAAATTTCTGCTATACCAAGTTTGCTTCCAGACTTGAATGTTCCAAACTTCTTTAGCAATTTTTTAGCAAACCTTAACAATTATAGTCAAATGAAAAGTATTGATTTAATACGAGATGACCTTGCTGAAAAGGCCTGCAAGCATGCGGTAAAGGGTGGAGATGATTTAAGCAAAGAAGAATTAATCAAGCTTGTACGAGGGGTAGGTGATGGTAATGTCACAATGCAATGCCCTCATGGCAGACCTTTTGTCGTTAAATTTACAAGAAAAGATATTGATAAATGGTTTAGAAGGATAGTCTAATGCAAAAATTATTGATTATTTGTGGTTGTACCGCAGTCGGAAAATCTGATTTAGCACTGAAATTGTCTCAAAAAATCAATATGGAGATAATTTCTGCGGATTCCGTGCAAGTTTATAAAGGCATCGAGATAGCAACATCAAAACCAAGCAGGCAGGAAATTAAGCAATGCAAACATTATTTAGTTGATTTTGTAAATCCTTTTGAAACTTTTAATGCTTACAATTTTGTTACCGAAGCTAAAAAAGCACTTGATGAAATTGTAAAAAATGGAAAGTTGCCAGTTATTGTCGGAGGAACGGGATTATATATAGATAGTTTATTATATGGTTTTGATTTTGAAGGAACAAAAAAAGCTCCAATTTACGACTTCAAAATGATTTTTTACAATGATAATAGAGAAGTGATATACTCAAAAATAAACAAAAGAGTGGATAAAATGCTAGAAAATGGCTTGATTGATGAAGTAAAGGCTTTACGTAAAATAGGTGTTACAAAAGATTGTCAATGCATGCAAGCAATAGGTTACAAGGAGATTTGGGATTATTTAGATGGCGAAATCACACTAGACAATGCAATAGATTTAATGAAAAAGAATACTAGAAATTATGCAAAAAGACAATTAACTTGGTTTAGAAATGAGCAAAATAAAGAAGAATGGCAGGTAAAAGACACTGATAAATTGATTGACTATCTAACTCAATATTATAAA
This sequence comes from uncultured Clostridia bacterium, assembly GCA_944383295.1. GTDB lineage: Bacteria > Bacillota > Clostridia > Christensenellales > UBA1242 > UBA7867. The sequence goes on along the minus strand of CALWOW010000013.1, from coordinate 34,723 downwards.
GAATATAAAAAAACCGCTTAAATTTAGCGGTTTTTTACATTGTCCTTATCAGGCCTACAACTTTACCTATTATTGATACTTCATCAAAATACATTGGTTCCATAGTTGGATTTTCAGGTTGCAAACGATAATGTCCATTTTCCTTATAAAAACGTTTAATAGTGGCACTATCATCAATTAAAGCGGCAACTATTTCACCATTTTCGGCTGTGTCCTGTTTCTTTATAACAACTTTATCCCCATCATAGATGCCTGCATTAATCATACTGTCACCACATACATTTAATATAAATAAGTCGTTACCCTTAAACAAATTTGCCGGCATATACAACACATCTTCACGATTTTCGGTTGCTAAAATAGGTTGCCCTGCTGTAATTCGACCTAAAACAGGAATAGGGGAGTAGTTTTTAATAATTTCGAGAGTTTCTTGATTGTCTGGTTCACTTGGCGCTAAAATCTCTATAGCACGATTTTTATATACGCCACGTCTTATTTTACCTTGTTCTTCAAGATAATTTAGATAATATGTAATAGTAGATGTTGAGTTTATATCCAAAGCAGCACACATTTCACGAACCGAAGGTGGAAAACCATTTTTAGCTTTATATTTTTTTATGAATTCATATAGTTGTTCAGTTTTACTGTGTATTCTTTTTTGCATTTTTGAACAATTTCTCCTTTGATTTTTTATCCATTTTAACATAACACGCTCAAAAAGTCAAACATTCGTTCGTATTTTTTGGATAAAAAATTAAAATTAGCTTTTTAATTATCACGTAATTTAACCTTTGACGCTGCTTCACGCCTAATATCTTCGCTCATAGCGGCATAGTGTTTCTTTGTAGTATTTATATCTTTATGACCCAAGACATCAGCAACAACATAAATATCTTGAGTTTCTCTATACAAGTTAGTACCATACGTGCTACGTAATTTATGAGGGCTTATGTTTTTTAATGGGGTAACAAGACTACTATATTTTTTTACTAAATTTTGAACAGCACGTGTTGAAATACGTTTCTTTTGTAATGACAAGAACAAAGCTCGTTCAGTAGGTGGTAAATCAGTAATTTGAGCACGATCATCGAGATATTTTCGCAATGCATTAGCTACTTCATCAGAAAAATACAAAACAACTTGAGCGCCACCTTTACGAATTACTTTAAAACCATTTATAGTAAAATCAATGTCATCAACATCCAATCCTACACATTCACTTACACGAATACCAGTACCCAACATAAGCGTAATTATAGCATAGTCACGAGATTCTGTATGACGGTGAAAAGCTTGTTGAGTAGGGGTGAGCGCATAGCCAGTCTCTGCCATATCTAACAAATCAACCATTTCGTTCACTTCTAAACGAACGATAGATTTCTCGTGCAATTTCGGTAAATCTACTTTGTCTGTAACGTTTCTATCAATTTTTTCTTTCTTAAAAAAATAACCAAAAAATGAACGTAGGGTAGATAATTTACGAGATTTTGCTTTTTCGTTGTTGTGATAAGTTTTTCCATTATACTCATACATATTTAAGTAATCAAGGAAATTTTCAATCTGTGTAGCATCAATTAAATTTAAGTCCATCAAAGATATTTGCTTTGGATTGCGACCTAAAAATTGGGGTAGCTGGGTACACAAATAATGAAAAAATATCCTTAAATCATAGGCATAATTTAAACGTGTTAAAGGTGTTGTTTGGTTCTCAACGCCGACAAAAAACTCACTACAAAAATACGGCAATTCTTGTTTAAGTTCACGTAAACGTGTTGTATTATTATCATTGCGTTCTACATAATATTTTTCTGACATTTTTAAACCTCTTTGCATAGTATATCAAAAAATAGAACATTTGTAAAATCATTTTAATAGAGATTTAAGAGCTTTTCGTAAATTAATTTTTAGAAGCTTTGTATAAAATGATTTTAAAATTATTTGACAAAATTCAAATGGACAATTATGCATTTATAAAAAAATCTCGGCTCTAAAATCATTTTAAATGTATTTATATTAATCAGTAAAATCTGTAATCCTTAAAAAAATTAACTCTGTGTAAAGTCAATTTAAAATGCGCTGAGACAGAGTAAAAAATTTTTAACGAAGGATTATTCATTTAATTTTATATAAAGTAATTAAATTGTACATAATAATATGTAAGAAACTTAAACAATTTTAATAAAGCATTATCAATGAATTTAATTAAAAAATCTAAATTTTGATAAAATTAAGGTAATTTTAGCCCAAAAACCACGTTTTTAACCCTAACTATGCGTAAAACTTGTATTTTACGCATAGTTTAAGGAGGTATTAGGGTGAAATTTCACAAACCCCTATTCCCTAAACAAACTTAGCAAATAATCGCCTTTTTTTAGGTTTTGTCTTCGCACACGAAAATCAGGCAATACACTAGATACAATTTTCCAAAATAATTGAGAATGATTCATTTGTAGCAAATGAGACAATTCGTGTACGACGACATAATCAATTAAATTGTGCGGTACCATAATCAATCGCCAGTTTAAAGAAACTAACCCTTGAGAGTTGCAAGAGCCCCAGCAACCCTTTGCATTGCTTAAACGAAAATTTTTAGGCTCAACTTGCATTAGATTTGAAAAATACTCCACCCTACCCCACAAAATTGGCATGGCAACTTTTTTATACCATTTGCTTAAAGCTCGAGAAATGTTATTCCTAAATTTTTCCGGTACGATACAATAATCATTTTCTAATACAATATTTTTAGATTTTGTATCTAAAACGACATGGTAAACTTTACCACAAAATAAAATATCCTGATATGTAAAAATCTTGTTATTTAATTCTAAATTATCTAGTATTCTTTGCCTATGAAGATTAATCCAGCTTTCTTTTTTAGAAACAATATTTTGAATTTCACCCATACTACAAGAACGTGGCGCTTTTACTACAATATTACCTTGCGGAGATATGGAAATTGAAATTGATTTTCTGTTGGTACGAATTAAAACATCTATATTAATCATAAACACCTACCCTTCATATAATAACACAAAGTTAAATTTATTCAAAACATTTTCCAACTATTTATTTTTATCGACATATTTAATTTATTAATAAAAAAATTTAATCCTATATATTGTGTACTATGCAACACATAACACCCCTAAAAATATGTAATATGCAAAGCATAATACTTTAATTTAATTGACTTTTAATGCTTTTTACTATAAACTATCCATAGTGGAGGCACACTATGATCGGTAGTCAAATAAATAAACTTGTTTTAACATCTTTAGAAAGTGGAGATAAATACGGTTTAGAAATAATTAAAGATGTTGAAAATTTCACAAAAGGCAAAGTAGTTATCAAACAACCTAGTTTGTATAGCGCACTGCAAAGGCTTGAGAAAAAAGGAATTATTAGTTCTTTTTGGCAAGATAGTGACATAGGTGGAAGACGTCACTATTATTCTCTAACAAACTACGGAAAGCATGAACTAGAAAAAACAAGAAAAGCAGAACCAGAACCAGATTTTTCTGTTGATGAAAATTTGGAAGTTGTACAGGAAAAATCTGTTATACAAAATAAACAGCAAAACGAAGCAACTACCTCTCAACAACCTAATATTAATAAAACTTCTTCAACCTTAAATGAAAATACAAGTACAGAGACAAAGAGTAAAAAAATTTTTGAGCAATATGACCCTAAAAACGAACCTGATGATTTAAGCCAAAGTTTCACTCAAAAAATGCGTGAGTACAGCGAGCCAGATAGCTCGATTTTTGAGAGTCCCTCACCTGTTATTGAACCTAAGCAAGAAGTTGTACAAGAACAAGAAATAGTCAAGCAACCTCCCCTTCCTACTACAGAACGAACAGAGAACTATAATATTGAGCAATCTAAATCAAACAAAGATGAGATAAATTACAAAGACATTTTAGGCGATTTAGATGCAGATTTGCCTGACTCAAACGAAATTAAGCCAACAAGTACAAGTATTTTTGTTGAGCAAAAGCCGACTGAAATAAAACAAACTGAAGAACAAAAACCAAAACGTGTTCAGTCTGAATATTCAAAACAAATTGCAAAAATTTTAAGTTCCAGTAACACAACTGAAACTGAACACAAAACATTAAATCAATTAAATTCACAACAAAGCAAAGATTTAATGGAAGAAATAAACAGACGATATAAATTAAACTACTCCCCTAGCAAACAAACTAAATCTGAACAAGTACATACAATCGCAACCAATACTGTTGGATACAATCACATAAAACAAGATAAAATAACAGTTAAGCCTTATTCAAAAACAGAAGATATCGTATGTAACACTAAGAATTTCCTGGATATTAATAAATTTAACTTATGTAGGGCTGGTATCTTAACTATAATATTCCTTATAGAAATTATTATTTCATACTTTGTATTTAAAGACAATGGTACAATTTATCAACCACATGCTTTCTTATATATCTTGTATGCCGTACTTGCATTTGTTTATCTTGGGGTTATGATGATTTTCACTTTACGTGACTTAGGGAAAAAAGTACGAATAAAAGATATTAATTGGGCAATGAATTTATTCTATAGATTTATCTTAACAGCTGTTTTAACTACTTTTGTTTTAGCTATTTGTTTGTGTATAGGTATGACTTCTTTGCTAGAACCAGAATATTTTACTTTATGGTATATCCCTATACTCGCTATTGCTAATATTCTTGTATCTTGGATAATCGGTATTCTAATATTTGCGACTAAGGCATTTAGAGTTTAAAAAAACCACTCAAAAAGAGTGGTTTTTTATTTTACATATGATAAATTTAATCAGTTTATTTCCTTTTCTTCGTTTTATTTTTATTCTTTTTTATTTCATCGACTTTATCTTGTGATGGATTTGTAAGAGTCTTTTCTGGTAATAATAAAATTTTAGGAGCATTATCTATCAATATTTGTTTTGCTTTATTTTTAGAAAATCTTCTTGTTATTTTGTCACTAAATTTTGTTATAATTTCTTCAATCTTATCTTTGTATTTATAGGAAATCCAAAACATTAAAATTATTAAAACTATTAAAATTACCCAAACTACCAACCCCCATCCATGATAAGGTATGCTTACAGATAAATAACAGGTCATAAATATTCCTATAGGTCTAGTTAAAAGTATTGTGATTATAAAGAATTTATAAGACATTGTAGTCATACCAGCAACCAAACACAATACATCATCAGGAAACAAAGGAAACAACATCATTAAAAAGAAAATGTATTTACCTTTATCAAAAAGCAAGCTTGAATATTTTTTCATTTGCTTTTCGCCTACTATCCAAGCAACAACCTTTTCTCCACATTTATCACCTATAATAAATGCAACAATGGAACCGGTTAAAATACCTGCTATACTAAGCAGAGTTGCAATACCCGGGCCGAACAATACTGAACCAGCTATAGTTGTAACCATTGCAGGAATAGGAACAAATGTAACTTGTAGAAATTGTATTAAGAAAAATACTAAATACTTCCACCAGCCTATCCCACTCAACGCTTCTTGTAATGCTTCAGCATCGGTCATATATTTAAGTAAATCTAAGGCTACAAATAAATAATATCCCCAAGTAAAGACAAAAGCTAAAGCCATTATTACAAAATTAGTTTTAAGCCAACCTACTTTTTTGGTAAACAAAAATACAATTGAAAGTCCTACGACAAGAGCTGTAGCAAAGGAAAATAAATAGACAAAAGTTTTGTTATCCAATAACAAATCTGCATAGCACCAAATATCAAGTATTCCCATTATTAAAATTGAAACAATCAGTATTACAGATGTATGCGTAAAAATAGGAATTTTTTTAGGTGCTTCTATAAGCTTAATTTCCTCCTCACTTTGAGCTAATTGAGGAACTTGTTTTTCGTTTTCTTTCTTGTCTTGATTATTATTCTCTTTTTTTCTCATACTATTATTATATTAAAAAAGTGTTACAAAGTCAATTTACTTTACAATTTTTATTTATTATGTTATGATATATTTTATAGAAATTAGGAGGATTTTGCAGATTGAGCGACAAAGTTTTGGAAATTAAGGGTTTAGAAAAATCTTATGGTGAACGTAGGGTACTAAATAATTTAAACTTTGAAGTTTACGCTGGTGAGATTTTCGGTTTTATAGGGCCTAATGGAGCTGGAAAATCTACATTAATAAGAATAATTAGTGGCTTAACGCAACCATCGTACGGAGAAGTTTATATTTGCGGATTGTCCGTACAAAAACAATTTGAAAAAGCAATAAGCAATATAGGCGTTGTAATGGAAAATTGCCAACTATACAGTTATATGACAGGTCGCCAAAATCTTCAATATTTTGCTAGTTTATTGAAATCAGTTACCAAAGATGATATTGAACGTGTAATTAAAATATCAGGTTTGGACAACCGTATTGATGATAAAGTACGAAATTACTCTTTTGGTATGAAGCAAAGATTAGGCTTGGCACAAGCTTTACTAAATAACCCTAAATTACTTATTCTTGACGAGCCGACTAATGGTTTGGATGTAAATGGAGTTATTGAATTAAGACGCACCCTTAAAATTTTAGCAGCAAAGAATAATATGGGAATTTTTATTAGCAGTCATATCCTATCCGAAGTCGAACAATTATGTGATACAGTAGCTATTTTTGATAGAGGAAGTATTTTAGAAATGCGCACAATGGACGACTTCCAAAACGATGGCAAAGCGCAGAAACGTTTCCGAATACGTGTTGATTACCCAAATTATGCTGGTAAAGTTATTGCTTTGAAACACGGATTAGATGTTGAATTAGCTGGTAATTCTGTAATTATCCCCTATCTCCCAGAACTTTATGACAAGATTATAGATGACTTGAGACGTCGAAATTTGACAATATATGGAACAACAGTTGTAAGCAAAAGTCTTGAAGATATTTATCTTGATATTTTAAAAGAACGCCGTTACGGTAGAATTTCATAGGAGTATATTATGTCTAAAATGAGTAGATTACTTCGTGGTGAATTAAATAAAATTTTAATGCGTCCCATATTATATATTATAACAGGTGTAATAGTATTAGCATTATTCTTTTCTGTCGCATTATTAGGAATGGATAATAGAGGCAGTTTTGAATATGCAATCGATGGCGCATCAAAAGAAGAAGCCATGACAAGTTTTATAGGTTCTCAATCGATGAATAAAACTATTGCTGAAAAGAAAGTTGAAGATGCTTATACTAAACTAGAATATTATTCCACTCTTAATTCTACAGCGGAAACCACTATAACTGCACAATTAAAGGTGTTATTAAGCGAAAGCGATTCGCCAAGAGGTTGCCAGACTATTTTGAGAGACTATTCCGCAAGCATTCAAGAGTTGGAACGTTTAGAACAAACAACCGCCTCATCTGCCCTACTAACTAATAGAAAAGAAATGTTAGACACACTTACTCAAGCAAAAAATATTTTGGTCAATTCTGCGCAAGCCGGAACTCCTGCTGTTTTGATGTCTCAAGCAAGTTATGATAACTTTATTAATTTAATAAATGATGCTATTTATTATATAACCGCTGAAGGTTCAGACTTAAACCTTTTAGCAACGCACCTTATTATTAAAGACAAGATAACAAAAGCAACTGGTTATGCCGATATTACAGGTATTAGTTATTTTGACAAATTATACACAATAGTCAGCAATGATATTACAAATATTGTTTTATCTCAAGAAGTTAAAGACAATTTAATTAAGCAGTATGAAACTACTACAGCATTTATGACTAACACCTATGATAATATTTTAAGTTTAAATGGTGATGAAAAAGCAACTGTAACTCAATTAAAAGAAGAAATGCTAAAATATTTTTATGCTGCTGATCAATACAATGCGCTAGTTGAAGATACCATTTATTTAGAACCTGTAAAAAATTTTAGTGATTCTAAAGCGCATATTTATATGAGTTATGAAAAAGTTCACCTCTATCAAATAAATGAACGCATTGCAAAAAATAATTTTCTCATAAGTAACGGTTTAACATCAAATCAATTTTCAAGCGTTTTTAGTCCAACAATGTCATCAGGTGATAAAGTATCCGCATTTGACCTAGTTTACTTTGGGCTTGAAATTTGTAGCTTTATCGTATTAATTTTCTGTGTAGTGCTTGCTGGCGGGATGATTGCTGGTGAACAAAGCAATGGAACATTAAAAGTTTTAGCAACTCGACCATTCTCGAGAAATAAGATACTAACTTCTAAAATTTTAGCATCAATGATATTTGGAACAATTTTCATTATATTTAGCGCTTTAGTGTTATTTATAATTGGTTATGCGCTTTATGGGCTTGACACTACCCCTATACTTGCAATATTCAATGCTTCAACAGTATTTACTATTTCTCCAATACTTTTAATCTTAATCTATTTGGCTTTAATTATAGTAAAAATGTTATTTTATGTGTTATTTGCTACTATGATTTCTGTTGTGTTTAGAAGTAATGTGGGAGCTGTAGCAATTTCAATATTTGTTTACTTCCTAACAGCTTTGTTTGCGGTATTATTTACATCTTCAAGCTGGTATGCATTCTTGCCTTTTGCTGGCATTGATTTCTTTAAATTCTTTGGTGGCGCTTTCGCAAGTTCGTCACAAAATCCTTTGAGTATCGCATTTTCAAGTCCTATGTTCTTTAACACAAATTTATGGATAAGTATCGTAATTGTTACCGCAACAATGCTAATATTCACGATTTTAAGTTATTATGTATTTAAAAAGCGAGAAATAAAATAAAACCAAACACATACTCAAAATTTAATAAAAAAAGAATGTGATATTTTTACATTCTTTTTTTTATAAAAAACTTATAACATAAATAAAATTTTTACAATTATACTTCTTTACTTTACGTATTTTCTTAATTAACCTTACGACTTTGCAAAAATTTATCAACTTCCCCTCTAGCTAAAGCATCACACTTATTGTTATAGACATCTGTTGAATGCCCTTTTACTTTATGCCAAACCACTTTGTGCTTATCTACTAACTGCAATAAAGTTTGCCATAAGTCTAAATTTTTCACTTCCTTCTTATTAGCAGTACACCATTTTTTCTGTTTCCAACCCGAAATCCAATCTTGAAGAAAAGCATTTACAACATAAGCTGAATCGCTATATAAATCAATCTCACAAGGTTCTTTAAGTTTTGATAAGGCCATTATAACAGCCATCATCTCCATCCTATTATTTGTAGTATTATCTTCAAAACCACTAAATTCTTTTTCGATACCGTTATAAATTAACACGCACCCCCAACCCCCAGGTCCGGGATTTGCGCTACAAGCGCCATCAGTGTAAATAGTAACTTTTTTCATACATTATAATCCCATTTTTTAAGTTTATAATAAAAAAATAAGACGCTTGTTTTTATTTAAAATAAAAGTCCAAAGCGCCTAAATGGCAGGGGAGCAGAGAATCGAACTCTGACCGATGGTTTTGGAGACCACTACTCTACCGTTAAGCCACTCCCCTATGTAAGTAGTATGAGTATACTAAATTTTATCTTTTTTGTCAACTAAATTCTATACTTTACATTACTCACAATTATTATATTCATTTAAAATATTTAAAATATTTTCACTTGCTATCTCTTTACATTTAGCAAAACCTATTTTTGATATTAAAAAACCCAATAAATTAGGCATCCCGTTGTAGTCAATATCAAAACCAATAGGATTATTTTCACCTGTAGCATTAAAGTCTGTACCAAATCCTAAATTGCTAGGGGTCAATACATTTAAAAAACTTGAAAGATGCTTATATATTAAATTGTTATCGCTTCTTTTATCAGATAATAAAGAAGAATAAAGGCACAAGCCAACAAATCCTTTTGATTCTTTTATTATAGACATTTGCTCCCTATCTAATGCTCGTGGAATATCATAAACAAGTCTACTAGAAGTATGAGAGCAAAAAATAGGATATTTCGTCATTTTGCTAAATTCTATAAAAGATTTTTTATTTAGGTGTGCCACATCTATACGTATCCCACGATTTTCTAAAATTTTAATCAATTCCTTACCCTTGTCAGTCAGTCCACTTTCTCCATACGCACCGCCAGCGAACTTATTATCATAATTCCAAGTTAAAGTTACGCAAAAAGGTTTTATTGTTAAAATTTTATCTAAAACTTGTGAGTTGTCAATAAATCCTATATTTTCTATTGTAGGGATACACATTTTATAATCTTTTATTAAATTAAACTTTTCTTCTAAATCTTTTAATATAACAATAGAATTGTAATCCTTTTCTTTTTGAGGACTAACATAATAGGCCGTAAACATTTTTACGACCTTATTATTAATACAATATTTATCTATATAATCTTTTATCTCTGTTTTTGTAGTTAAATTCATAAGTAAATCATTGTGTGCGTCGCAAATTTCCATAAAATACCCTTTTATTTTGCATATTCTACAGAACGTAATTCACGAATGACATTAACTTTGATTTGACCAGGATATTCCATTTCATTTTCGATTTTTTTAGCAATATCTTTCGCTAAAATTAAACACTTATCATCAGAAATTTCTTCTGGCTTTACTATAATACGCACTTCCCTTCCTGCTTGAATTGCATAAGCTTTTTCAACACCAGCAAAAGAAGAGGAAATTTGTTCCAATTTTTCAAGACGTTTTACGTAATTTTCTATTGATTCACGTCTTGCGCCCGGTCTAACACTAGAAATAGTATCTGCCGCTTGAACTAAAACTGCTTCAATACAAGTAAATTCAACATCACCGTGATGCGCTTCGATACAGTTGATAACCTTATCATTTTCTTTATATTTTCGAGCGAGTTGAGTCCCTATAGATACATGAGTGCCTTCTACTTCGTGGTCAACAGCTTTACCAATATCATGCAACAAGCCACCACGTTTTGCGACCATTTCATCGCACCCTAATTCAGCGGCTAACATACCAGCAATAAACGATACTTCAATTGAATGCTTTAAAACATTTTGCCCATAACTAGTACGATACTTCAATCTTCCTAATGTTTTTACTAATTCAGGATGTAGTCCAATAACACCTGTTTCAAGGACTGCAGACTCACCTGCTTCTTTTATTTCGTGTTCAATATCACGTTTGGTTTTTGCAACTATTTCTTCTATTCTAGCAGGTTGAATACGCCCGTCTTGAATTAATTTTGTAATTGCAATTCGAGCAACTTCTCTTCGAATAGGGTCAAATCCAGATAGCACTATTGCTTCTGGTGTATCATCAATAATCAAATCAATACCAGTAGCCATTTCTAGTGCTTTAATATTTCTACCTTCTCTACCAATCAAGCGACCTTTCATATCATCATTTGGTAAAGCAACGGTAGTAACAGTAGTTTCACTAGTCAAATCTGCGGAATACTTCTGTATAGCATTAGATATGATTTCAGTAGCTATTTTGTGCGCATTGTCTTTTGTTTCTTGCTCAATTTTGCGCAACTTTATTACAGCATCATGCTTTGCTTCTTCTGTTATTTCCGCAATTAACTTTTCTTTCGCTTCTTCTTTTGTCAAACCAGCAACTTTTTGTAATTCAACGACTACTTCAGCATTCTTTTTGCTTAATTCTTCTTGTTGCTGGGTAAGTTTTTTCTCTTGATTTTCAAGTTTTTCTTTAAAACTTTCTAGTGCTTCATTCTTTTTATCTAAACTTTGTTCACGATTGTTTATAAATTCCTCACGTTGTAAGAAACGATTATTCATTTTCTCCATTTCTATACGACGCTCTTTCAACTCGTTTTCTGTGTCAGTTTTTATCTTTATAGACTCTTCCTGTGCAGAAAGCCGAGCCTCTTTTAAAATGGTCTTGGCTTCTAAATGAGCATCTTCTATAATGCTTGATGCAGAATTTTTTGCATTATTTATTTTTTTTATAACTATCGCTCTAAATACAAAAATCCCGACTACCGCTCCTACTAAAAGGCAACCCAAAATAGTGATTACCAAAACTGCGGTACTCATTTGAAAACCAAGCATACTAATTAAAGAGTTATGCATTGGTTTTTCCCTCTCTTTTAAATTTATTTAAAATTTATCTTTTTGATAAATGAATATAAAATCAACAAATTTTATACTTAACAAGTTTATAATTATTTCCAATAAATGTCAAGTTATTTTTGTAACTAATGACTATTATATTATTAGCCTACTATTTAAAAATAAACAAAAAAAGATGCAAACTTACGCATCAATTTTTGTTTCGTTTTCTTCTATAACTATATCGCTTGTTGTTATTTTAGGAGCTAAAGCATCTTTTATAGCATCTTCAATTTCGTCTTTAATTTCAGGGTTGTCAATTAAATATTGTTTAACGTTTTCTTTACCTTGACCTATTTTTTCACCCTTATATGCAAACCAACTTCCGCTTTTTTGTATTATGTCATACTGTAGAGCCAAATCTAAAATACAACCAACTTGTGAAATGCCTTTCCCATAAATTATATCAAACTCACAAGTTTTAAATGGTGGGGCAAGTTTATTTTTTACTACTTTAACTTTTGTGCGGTTTCCAATTATTTCAGTACCTTCTTTTATAACATCAGCTTTTCTAACATCTAATCTTATACTTGAATAGAATTTCAATGCTTTACCACCTGTAGTTGTTTCAGGGTTGCCAAACATAACACCAACCTTTTCACGAAGCTGATTGATAAAAATAACACAGACATTTGATTTATTAATATATGCAGTTAGTTTTCGCATTGCTTGACTCATAAGTCGAGCCAATAATCCAACATGCGCATCGCCCATTTCCCCATCAAGTTCCGCCTTGGGAGTCAAGGCAGCAACGGAGTCAATTATAATTACATCTATGCTACCACTACGCACTAAACTTTCTGTTATATCTAAAGCCTGCTCCCCATTATCAGGTTGTGAAATATATAGCGAATTAATATCTACGCCCAAATTACCAGCATACACAGGGTCAAGGGCATGTTCAGCGTCAATAAAAGCAGCAGTGCATCCCATTTTTTGCGCTTCGGCAACTACATGCAATGCAACAGTCGTTTTACCAGATGACTCTGGCCCGTATATCTCAATTACTCTACCCCTTGGCATCCCTCCTATACCTAATGCTAAATCCAGAGTAAGACACCCCGTTGGTATAACATCTACGACTTGCCTTGCATTATCGCCTAATCTCATTATAGAACCTTTACCAAATTGCTTTTCAATTTGAGCAATAACTTGTTCTAAATTTTTTTCTTTTTCGTTCAATTTCTTACTCCTTTATAAACATTTGTTCTAATATTATACACTATCTTGAGGAAAAAACAAAGCGTTTTTGCGTAATTTAATAAAAATTTTGTGTAATAGTGAATTTAATAAATATTCGATGTTATAATCTTGTTGTCCTTTACCTACAAAATCAAATTTACGCATTTCATATTCATCAAAGACAATGATTTCGGCATCAGACAATGTACCACGCAAAACCACAATAAAACTCAAATTATATTTTTCTATAATCTCACGAGCAGAAGTAAAATCATTTAACTTTAGCGCATCTTCAGGCAATATAACTTTATTAAATTGATTAAAGTTATTTATTTGAGTTAATTTATAATTTAAAATTGCGCAATCTTTAGACAAATTTATAAAGGCAAAATATTCCTTTCTCAAAGGCAATAAATCTTCAACACAATTTTGTAACGAAATAGGCTCATCACAATACAAAGTATCAATAAAATTTTTACTAAATGAGCGTTTAAAATCCTTACTAAATTCAGCATTTTCGCCACTCAATGCAGTAAAAGATAAATAGCATATTCCACAATTTTCATAATATGAAAAGTCAAATTTATCAATGTAATCGACTTTACTTAATCTTGACATCACTTCACGATATTTTAATCCAAACAGACTAAAATAGAAAACATTGTTTAGATTGTATATAACTAATAAATTTTGTAAATTGAGCTTTCCTACACCTTCGACTAAATCAACAACGCTACATCTTTTATTATTATTTAAGCAGTATAACCCATAATTAGTTTTGATAGGTTCGCTCCCGTAATAATTTTTAATTGAATTATATACATTTAACAAACAGCTTGATTCACATTTACCGACACCAATAATAGTATTTTGTTTTAGATGCTTAATTATTTCATTCATACTACTATAAGTTGGTAGTAACGTGATTGAATCAACTTGTTGCAATGCTAAACTGAATGTACGTATTAAAGTCTGTACTGCGGAATGTAATTCGTTTTTATTAATGCTTTCATCACAAAATAGTATTAAATTAGTTTGCATCTATTCCTCTCTTGGTTCGTTAGTGGCAAAAATATATTTGTTTTTTACTGTGTATTCTACTCCAGACCAAATAGTAACGAGAGTACCAACACCCAATACAACATAAGCAATAACAGTTAAAACAGTATTGATAATATCACACGCTACATACCCTGTATTTGCAAAAATACCTTGCGCTAAAAACATAAATAAAGGAATGTATATATAAGCAAGTATTGCTTTAATTTTTCCACTCCAACCGGCAGCGAGAACTACTCCTTTTGTTGCAGCAACTTGTCTTATTCCGTTTACGAGCGTATCTCTTGCAAATAAAATAATTAAAGCAAGTATCCCCCAAGGAGCTAAAATTGTGCCATCTACAACAACTAGAAATAAGCTACAAGTATAGAGCAATTTATCTGCGATAGGGTCTAATAATTTACCTAAATCCGTCACTAAACCACGGCTTCTTGCAATTTTACCATCATACAAATCAGTCAAAGCGGCTACAATAAATAAAACTACCGCAACAATTTTCCCATAAGGGATAAAACTCGCTAAATAGAAAAATATTATTAAAGGTACAAAACAAATACGCATTAAAGATAATTTATTAGGTAAATTCATACAATTTCTCCTTTAAAATCCAAACTGTTTTCAACTTGGACTAACTTAACATTATAAAACTCTCCAACTTGAAGTTTTTTATCCTTATTTACCAAAATCACCGAATCAACGTCAGGCGAATCAAACTGACTTCTTAAAATATAATTGTCATCGTCTTCTTCATCACAAATGCATTGTAACACGCTACCGATTTTAGCTAAATTATTTTCGTAAGTAATTTGTTGTTGTAAAGCAACTAATTCACGCAATCTTTTGTGCTTTGTAAAACTAAATTTACGATTTTTGAAGTGATATGCTTCTGTATCTTTCTCACGGGAATATTCAAAAAATCCCACTTGCGCAAAACGTGCCTCTATAATGAACTGTTTTAACTCTTGAAAATCTTTTTTGCTCTCACCTGAAAATCCTACAATGATACTTGTGCGAAGGGCTATATTTGGGCATTTATCTCGTATCTTTTTAATAATCGCAATTATATGTTCTTTTGTGCTTGCCCTATTCATAGATTTAAGAATCTTATTATTTATATGCTGTAATGGCATATCTAAATATTTACAAACTTTATCATTGTTTGCGATTTCATCTATTAATTTATCACTAATAAATTCAGGATAACAATAATGCAATCTTATCCAATGAATATTTTGTATTTTAGATAATTCTTGTATTAATTCTACTAACCTATGTTTTTTGTATAAATCTTCACCATATCGAGTTACATCTTGCGCTACCAAAATTAATTCCTTGACACCATTTTGTGCTAGTATTTTTGCTTCCGCAATTAATTTTTCAAAAGGCCTTGAAACATACTTCCCTCTTATTTGCGGAATAGTGCAATAAGTACAACGATTATTACATCCATCAGCTATTTTTAAATATGCATAGTGTTTTGGTGTACTTAATATGCGGGCACAACTTGAATAAGCGCACCCTTTAATTTCTTTGATATTATAAAAGTTTTCTATTACTTTCACAATATCGTTTTCACTGTTAACTCCCAAAAATACATCGACTTCGGGTAGTGATTTTCTAACTTCGTTATATGATTTTGCAGGTAAACAACCTACAACTATCAATAACTCACACTTTCCATTTAGCTTATATTCTGCCATTTCTAGTATATTTTGTATACTTTCGACTCTAGCGGATTCAATAAAAGCGCACGTATTCACTATAATAATATTTGCTTGCTCTGGATTTGTCACAATGTTTAGTCCCAGCTCTTTTAAACAATATAAAATACGTTCAGAATCTACTCTATTTTTGTCACACCCCAAAGATACAAGTGCAACACTTTTAGTTTTTAAATCTTTCAACTTCTGTAGTCCCTTTATTCATTTGAAAATAATTCATTATATTTTTCTTCATCTATTAAAACTTGTCTATTTTTATTAGAGCCATCCATAGGTGAAATAAAGTGTGATTGCTCCATTTGGTCTATTATCCTTGCGGCCCTTGCGTATCCAACGGAATATCTGCGCTGAATTGCAGAAATAGAACCTGTACCTGCTCGTATAAAATCTAACAGTGCTTTTGGCAAAATTGGGTCAAATTCAATTCCGTCAGAATCACCATCTGCGCCACCCTCATTTTTGCCCTTGCCGTCCAAAATTCTTGCTGTTCTTTCATTATCAAAATCAGTTTCATTATTATTTTTTATAAATTCAACTATTTTTAAGATTTCGTTATTATTTATGAAAGGGCATTGAATACGCACAGGTTCAGGTAAATTTTGAGGTGCATATAACATATCACCACGACCTAACAATTTCTCTGCTCCACCTTGATTTATGATTGTATTCGAATCAGCAAAATTATTAACAGCGAATGCTATTCTTGACGGTAAGTTTGCTTTGATAGTACCAGTGATAACATTTACCGAAGGACGTTGTGTTGCCAAAATCAAATGGATACCAGCAGCTCTTGATAATTGTGCAATACGCATAATTTTTTCTTCCAAATCTTTACGAGCCATTAGCATTAAATCAGCTAATTCATCGACAACAATAACTATGCGAGGTAATTTTGGTTCTTTACCCTTATAAACTGCTTCCAGCGAGTTGTATTCATCAAGATTACGCACACGCAAACGTTGGAACGTTTCGAAACGATTATTCATTTCATCTATAGCCCAATCAAACGCATTTAATGCTTGTTTTGGTTGACAAATAACTTCTGGGGTTAGCAATTGCGGTAATCCATTGTAACTAGTAAATTCAACACGTTTAGGGTCAATTAAAATCAATCTTAAATCGTCCATTCCCAACTTATACAATAAACTAATTAAAATTACATTTAAACATACAGATTTACCTGAACCAGTAGCACCCGCTACCAATAAGTGAGGCATTGCTGCTAAATCACAAATTTTAACAGTTCCTGCTATGTCTTTACCCAAAGCAACGGTTAAAGGAGATTTGCTATTATGAAATTCTGGAGAACCGATTATATCTTTCAAACCGATTGTTGCTATCTTTTCATTAGGTATCTCTATACCTACAAGATTTTTACCAGGGATTGGTGCTTCTATTCTTACTCCGCTATAAGACTGCATCATCATAGCAATATCATCGCCGTGCTGAGAAATCTTTTTAACAGAAATACCCGCAGGCATTTGTATTTCATATCGTGTGACAGCCGGCCCACTTGTTATTCCCACTACAGTAGCAGAAATTTTAAAGCTTTCCAATGTTTCTTCAAGTATGCGAGCCTTTTCTTTAAAATCAGCTTCATTCCCAGATAATTTACTAGATTGAGTTGTTAAAAGTTCTAATGGTGGCCTTACATACGGACTAGGTCGTTTATAAGTCGTAGTAGGATTAGGTGTAGGTTTAGTTTGTTGCATCTCTAATTGAGTTGTCTTTGGTTCGTGCTCTTTTGGTTTTAAATCTTTAGCAAAATCATTATTTAAAGGCGCAACATTTGTCGGTACTTCATCTATCATTTTGCTTAAATTATCAAGAATGGAAGCATCCGGCTCTTTATCTTGTTCAACTTCAATATGCTCTTTTTTAGTTTCCAAAGGTTCTAAATTAAGATTTGTTTCAAATTTTGGTCTTGCAATTTCTTCTTCAGTATTAGTGTTAAAGTTGTTTGTATTTTTTGTATTCTGCACATATTGAGAATTATTTTCAAATGACTTGTTGAAATTTTCGAAGGAATTTTGATTTGCTTGATTGATAAAATCTTCCAATGTAAAGGCATCTTCATTTTTTACAGGTTCTTCTTTTTGACCTACTAAATTACCATAATCGTTCCCAAATATCTTTTGCGCAATTTGTTCATTCTCATTAACCTTAGCTTCGGCGCCACGTTCTACGGAAACAAGTTGTTTTTCAGTATTTAAGCCAATATTAACATTTTCTTCTTTATGTTGTTTAAATTTTTCAGCAAAACTATGTTTTTTCTTAAAAGCGCCAGCACCTACAACCACAGGTTCTTCCTTTACTTTGTTTACCTCTTTTTCAACAGGGTAACTTACGGCTCTTGCGTTTAATTTTTTATAATCACGCATTTTCAAGAAATAATCTACCATAAAAACAACACAAATCAATATGCCTATTGTTAATGCTATATAAGCACCTGCGTAATTAAATAAAGCACCTAAAATATAAGCAACAATACCTGAAATAATTCCACCTGGCGTTATTTTAGAAGTATATACTTCACTTAAATAAATCCCAAAATTAGAAGCACTAATATTTGTAAGAGCAACTTGTAAAACACAAATTAGCAAAAAGTACAACACGCATAAACTAATAACATAATTTTTCGCTAAAGTATATTTTCTCTTATTTAACAAGATAACACCTATAGCAATAGCAATAACAAGTACAGGGTAAGTAGCAAGTCCAAAGGTCCCTAATACAAAAGAACGAATAAATGGAAGCAAATTAAAAATCATGCATACAAGCAAAAAAATAGAGCAAACCAAAACGGCGATACCCCATTTAGCACGCCTTGAAAGTTTATTTTTCGGCTCCCCCACATTTCTACTCGTGTAATTCTGCAAAATAAACCTCCTATTGTTTTGCTCTTATTGTTATAATAATACCATTTTATTAAAAAAAACACAAACAAAAACGTCATGCTTTTTTAATTTCCGCCCTCGAGAAACTACTTCCCTAATAGTATATCATTTGCATTTATATCGTTATCTTTAGCTATTATTGCAACTGTTAAATCGTCAAAATTAACAAATTCATTAAAACATTTATTTAAGTCATCTAGAGTCAAAGCATCTATTTTACTAAATTCCTTATCCAAATCAAATGCTTCTTCATTGTAAGCCAAATAACTTGCCCCCTTACCTGCTTTTGAATTTGGTGTTATATTCGATAATGTATATTGTGTTTTTAAAACATTTTTAGCAGTGCCCAACTCTTCCGCAGTAAAGCCATTTTGTTTTGCTTCAAGTATTGCCTCTCTAATAGTTTTTAGTACTTCAACAGTATTGTTTTTATTTGCAAAAAATTGAATACCATTTAAACCTGCACGTGACATTAATTCGGATATAGCGCCTATATAGTAAACTAAACCCTTTTCTTCCCTTACTTTTTGGAAAAGCCTTGAACTCATTAAACCGCCCCAAACTATATTCAGCGCCTTTAAAGTGAGTGACCTTGCGTCTGGCGATTGTAAACTCTTAAAGTTTATAGCACAGTAACATTGGTCGGTATCTTTATGTTCAAACACAAATCTCTTATCAAGTTGAATTTGATAAGGTGGTTGCTTGAATGTAATTGGATTTAAATCTTCTTTTTCATAATCTAACACATACTTTTCTATTAACTTATCAACTTCAGTTTGAGATACATTACCGCTTACACTAATTATAAGTCTATTTGTTTTATAATACTTGTTTCTATAATTAATCAAATCTTGTTGTTTTAGTTTTGTAACTGACTCAACAGTACCACCTAATGGATATTGATATGGTGTTCCTTGTAAAGCAACTTCCAATGCTTTTGCCCAAAGTAAATCTTTATTATCATCTAGATACATTTCGAGTTCGCTACAAACTGCTTTCTTTTCCAATTCTAAAAGGTCAGGGGCATAAACTGAGTTAAAGAAACAATCGCTAAATACATCAAAAATTATTTCTATATCTTTATTCATGGCATTAGCGAAAAATACAGTGCAGTCATTACTTGTATAAGCATTATTAACTATACCTAACTTATCAAAAATTAAAGAAATTTCTTTTGCACTGCGCTTCTTAGTTCCTTTAAAAAACATATGCTCTGCTAGATGTGCTATTCCCCTATTAGTATCATCTTCATTTGCATTACCAACTAAACAATAAAACATCACTGTAACTGCTTGTGTGTTATTATCATAATTGTGGACTAATCTTAAACCGTTTTTATAAGTTTTTATATTATACATAGCATTACCTCTTTAAATTTGTTATTCATTATAACACAATCAAATTTAATCGGCAAGCATTTAAACCGTTATGTTGTTGCTCACAGGTACAACATTTAAGTTGTGTTGTTTACAATATTCCAATATTTTAGGTAACGCTTCCGCAGTCTTTAAGGTTGGGTGCATTAATACTAATTCACCGTTAGATAAATTTTTAGTTGCTCTTTCATAAATTAAATCTGCATTTTGGTCACGCCAATCTATTGTATCACGACTCCACATTATAACCTTGTAGCCCAGATTAGATGCACATTGTATGGTATAGTCATTATAAGCACCAGAAGGTGGCGCAAAAAGTGTCATATCTTCATTTATATACTGTTTTACTAATTGGTGGGTATTATAGATTTCTTGTTGGTTTTCATTGTAACTCAATTTATCTTGATCTTTGTGAAAAAAACCGTGATTTCCAATTTCGTGTCCTTTTTCTACTAAATTAATTAATTCTTCTGGATATTTCGATGCCCACATTCCACCAACGAAAAAGGTGGTCTTGACCCCATAATCTTCAAATGTTTTTAACATACTAGATAAATACTCATTCCCCCAATAAACATTTACCATTAAACTAACATTATTTTGAGTTGTATCACCACGATAATATAAATTTGAATATGCAGGGCTAAATACACTTTTTACATCGTTATTTAAAGTAAGTACACAAAGTACTCCGAGCATTAAAAAAATAGCAACATTTACACCAGCAGACCTAAATATCTTAAAACTTTTTGACATACTTCCTCCTATTTTATGTTATGCAGTGAAATTGATTAGATATGAAACAAATTAAATAAACTAAACTTGACAAATTTGTAGAAATTTGTTATATTTTCATAATAAAAACAATCAAAGGTAAAGCATTATATGTTAGTTATGATAGTTGGTAGTACAGGTGCAGGTAAAGATACCGTAATTAAAGAAATATCAAAACGACTAGGAGAAGAAAACATCCAACGCTTCCCGTCTTGCACAACAAGACAAAAGCGCCCACAAGAAATTGCTGGCGTAGATTATGTTTTTTACACCATAGAAGAAATGCGACTACAATGCAGACAAGGTAAAATGGTCGAAGTAAAAAAAGTTTATAATAACATTTATGGCACTCATATTGATAACATAAACCAAGCATTATCAAGTGCGAAAATTGCAATAAACGACTATGATGTCGAAGGTTACGCAAATGCAAAAAAACGCATAAATCATGTGCGTCAAAAATGCAATTTATCTTCCTTACCTATCATTACTATTCTTATTGATGCACCTGACGATGTATTGATTGCTAGAGTGAGAAAAAGAAATGACAATACCGATATAAGTGGTAGAATTACACAACTTGAAAAAGATAGAATAATTAAAACGTATTCTCAGTACGATTACAGAGTCATAAATGATGATTTGCAAAGTTGTGTTGACACGGTTTGCAGTATAATAAATTTTGAGTACGAAAAACAAACCGGCGATAAATTGGTAAAATCAAACGATAACAAAATATCCGCCCCCGTAGTACAACAGCAAAATCAAGTTAGTTATTAAACAACAAAAAAAGAAGTGATTACTTCTTTTTTATTTTATAATTTTATTGCGCAACTGTCCACAAGCGCCATCTATATCATCAGCAATCGTTCTCCTTATAGTAACGGAAACTTTATGTTTTTTCAATAAATCAGCAAATTGCTCTGCCTTTTTATGCGTAACAGTTTTCAAATCCCTTTCCTTTACTTCATTGAGCGGTATCAAATTGACATGAGTTGGAAAACCTTTTACCAAAGAAGCCAACTCATTAGCACATTCAACAGTATTATTGACGCCATCAATTAATGCGTATTCAAAAACCACACGCCTACCTGTTTTATTAAAATAATTTTTTGCCGCATCTACAATTTGATTTACGCTATACTTATTAGCAATCGGCATTATAGTTTTGCGCAATTCATCATTTGGTGCGTGTAACGAAATAGTCAATATAACCTGCAATTTTTCATCCGCTAGTCTATAAATATTAGGTACTATACCGCAAGTAGATAATGAGATGTTTCTAGGTGAAACATTCAAACCGTCAGGACTTGAAACTAAATGTAGAAATTTAATTACATTGTCATAATTATCTAACGGCTCACCGCTGCCCATAAGCACTATATTAGTTATTTCTCGATTTTTGCCCACCTTACCGCCTAAATAGTTATTTACAACTAACACTTGCGATAAAATCTCACCAGCAGAAAGATTGCGAGCAAGACCATTTAGCGTTGAAGCACAAAATTTACACCCCATTCTACAACCAACTTGTGTAGAAACACAAAGAGTATTGCCGTATTTGTAAGACATCAACACACCTTCAATAATATTACCGTCCCATAATTCATAGGCAAATTTTTTAGTACCATCTTTGCTTTCTTGAATAGTATGTATCTTTAATGGAATGTCTTCATATTCTGCTAATAATTTTTCTTTTAAAGATTTTGAAATATTGCTAAAATCAGTTATTTTTTTACCTAAATTAATATTATCTAAAATTTGTTTAGCACGAAATTTTTGCTCTCCAAATGAAAGCATCAAATCCTGCAACTCTTGTAATGAAAAATCTTGTATAATTTTCATTTGCTTCTCCTATTTATGAATGTTTGTTTATTATATCACCAAAAAAGAAAAAAGTAAACAGCAAAATTTACTTCTCTAATAAATCTAAAATTACTTCTCTCCCTATCAATATTCCCGCAACGCTAGGGACAAAAGAATTACTTGAAATGGTTTTATCTATTACTTGTAAAGGTCTTTCAGTAGAATACAAACATTTTACCTTATCAATACCCAAATCAATTAATTTTTTACGCATTTTCTTGGCTAACGGACACGTATTTGACTTATATATATCGTCTATTTTAAATAGCATAGAGTTTAGCTTATTTCCTGTACCCATACAAGAGATAACAGGCTTGTTTGCCAATTTTGCTTGTTTAATGATTTCAATCTTTACCTCAACATCATCAACAGCATCTACAACGTAATCGAATTGAGAAAACTCTAATTCAAAATTATTCTTTGCATAATAAACTTTAAATGCACTAACCATTGCACTAGGATTAATATCCATTATCCTAGATTTGCATACTTCAACTTTGCTTTGACCAATAGTGCTATGTAATGCTAAAATTTGTCTATTCAAATTAGTCAAATCTATCGTATCTTTATCCACCAAAGTAAATTGACCTACACCGCTACGTGCTAGCGTTTCTGCAACAAAACCACCAACGCCACCCAGCCCAAAAATAGCGATATGACTATTTTTTAATGTTTCTATTCCATCACTTCCAATTTGTAATTCAAATCTTTGAAATTCTTCCATTTTTTACCCCTAATTCAACTTAAATAAAGTTTTTGCATTTTGTTTAGTGATTTCAGCAATTTCTTGTATGCTAATTTGCTTAATTTCAGCCAATTTTTCAGCAACAAAACTTATATTTTGCGAAGTGTTTATCCCTTTTCTGCGAAAATTCGCAGGTAACATAGATGGCGAATCAGTTTCAATTAAAATTGAGTCCAGCGGTACAAATTTGGCAATTTTCCTTAACTCAACATTGCCTTTGTATGTTAAATTACCCGCAAATGATATATAAAAACCTAAATCTACTGACTTTTTACAATCTTGTAAGTTGCCATTAAAGCAGTGCAAAACACCCCTAACTTTGTAATCTTTTATAATTTCAAAAAAATTTTTGAAATCTTGTTCTTTGCGTAAATGTATAATAATAGGTAAATTAAGTATTTCAGCCAATTCTAATTGTTGCCTAAAAGTTTCAATTTGAGTATTAGTGTCGCTAGTATAAGAGCAGTCTAAACCTATTTCACCAATGGCAACTATTTTATCTTTTTTACTAATTATGTAATTTTTGATTTCTTTGTTAAACTCGCTAGCAAACTCTGGATGGATACCCAAAGCACAGAAATATTTTTTACTTGTTTCACAAAATCTTAATGCTTTTTCAAAGTTTTCATACTTGTATGCAGGTACAATGACAGCATCGACTAAATCTAAATTACATTTTGCTATATCAATTCTATCATCAAAAAGATGAGCATGCGAGTCTATAAACATTCTTTACCCCTATTAACTCTATATATTAGTATAATATAAAAACTTATAAAACACAACTAATCTTATAAAAAAGAAAAAGCGAGAAAATCTCGCTTTTCTATTAACGAATACCAAGTTCGTTTTTTAATGCTCTAAACTTTTCAAGGTCAGTCTTTTCAAGGTAATTTAACAAACCTTTACGTTTACCAACAAGTTTAAGCAATCCACGACGTGTGTGGTTGTCTTTTGGGTGATTTTTTAAATGCTCTGTCAAAGCTGAAATACGAGCTGTTAACAATGCAATTTGCACCTCTGTAGAACCGGTGTCGCCTTCTTTTCTAGCGAATTTCGCTATAATCTCTTGTTTGTTCAAAATGCTTCTCCTTTAAATAAATTTGCCTAAATCAAAGTAAAACACGGAGTTAAATCGTTAAACTGTGATATAGGTACTTTTTTAGTATACCATATAGTAGAGTGTTTGTAAAGATTATAACTCAAAAAACTTGCGCTTCTTGTCCAAAATTTCATCAATTCCAAATACATATTGCCCCATATCGTAGGTATTGTTTAGATACTTGCGAGTATTGTGTAAATTCTTAACTATTACCGATTTTGCATCAGAACCGCAACCAATAACTGTAGAAATTTCTTCTTTTAAATCTTCCATATATTTGCATCGCTTGTTTGGTAACGCATAACCAACATTTTCAAAGCAACCGTTATTTACTTCAGTACAATATAAAAAGTATGGATAATAACCGTTGTTGTGTAAAGTTTCATTTGCAAACTCTAACAACCGCCTTTGCTCGCTTATCATTTTTATATCAGTTAAATCTCTTTCATTCCTATTATAAGGGCAACACCTTGAATATAAATCAATACAACTTGCACCAAGTTCGATAGCGAGTTGAATATTTCTGCCTAATTGAATTTCGTGTTCTGCTAATAAGCCAACACAAAGTTCTATACTCAAATCAAATCCATATTCAGCAATTAGTTTATAATAATCATAAACATCTTTAAATTCATAACGCCTACAAAGTTTTCTTAAAGACACAGTATTAAATGTCAAGGCATTTACAATAAATCTAGTAACATTATATTTCTTTAAAATTTCTAATTTTGTTCTTGTAATAAACTTAGGATTGCCCAACTCGACACAAGATTCACTTAATGAATAAGCGCAAGCCTGCAAGACTTGTTCCAACTCTCTTTCATCTAGCGCCAGCAAATTCCCTGTAAAACAAATCGCCTTCACAATATAGCATTTCTTTTTAATAATTTCTCTAGTGAGTTGAATTTCACGCATAATTGCGTCGAAATAATACATATAAACATCGCTACACTTAGATTTTTGGTAC
Source organism: uncultured Clostridia bacterium (assembly GCA_944383295.1). Taxonomy (GTDB): domain Bacteria; phylum Bacillota; class Clostridia; order Christensenellales; family UBA1242; genus UBA7867. The sequence goes on along the minus strand of CALWOW010000013.1, from coordinate 8,961 downwards.
ATTGTACGGTTACAATCAACACATCTCCATTCACAAAAAGGGAAATTAACAGTTAATAAAACTTCATTATCATTTCTTACAATTCCGTGTTCGTTTTTCAATGCATTTACAAGTAATAATGATTTTCGAAAATCTACATGCTTTTCAGCAAACAAAAAATCACGTAAATCTTCTATTCCTACATCATCATTTAAGTATTTCGTAATTTTTCTAGTTGGAAATTTATCTCTAAACTCCTCAGTCCATGGTATTTTTGAGTAATCTTTTGGCTTAGGAGCAATCTTAGGTATTCTTAATCTTGTCATAATTTCACCGTATTAATAAGATTTCATAATTAATTCAAGTTTGTTGTAAAAATGCGATTTATTTAGTTGAGTTGGTGTGGAGCTTTTCATAGTTATAAAATAATTGCCCGTTTCGTTATTGACTTCCAACAACCCTAACTGCTCAAATGTAGCAACACAACAAACAAATTGTACATAATTTAGGTTATGGTGCGTTCTCTTCAATTTGTTGTAATAATTAAAATCATCATACGCAGTTAGATACATTTTACTTGCTTTCTTAATCACATTGAAATATTCACCAAAAACTTTTCTCGAGATATCCAAATTAGCAAAAGGAGTGTACAAAAATGGAGTAGCGTTTGGCAAATATATTGTTGCCTTGCTATTTAAATTGAAATTTACTATGTACGCTTCATCTAATACACTATCCAACAAAATAATGCGGTTATAATTTTTAAAATCATTTGACAAAGAAGGGCAAAGACACAAAGTGTTATATCCGTTGTTATTCGTTAAAGTTAAATATTCATAACAAATTATTTTAAATTTATCTTTAAAATTTTCAATAAAATCTTTATAACTTTGCAAGGTGTTTGCTATGACCAGAGTACCATAAATAGCACTCTTGCTTTCATTTAATAAATTTGCTAAATCTTGTTTTTTGTATGAAGAATATTTCGGTTTAATTCCGTGCGAACTTAAAGCAAGTTGTTTTATATATTCCCCACCTACTCTTTCAGCACCAACATTAGGCGAAGCTTCTAATTGAAGCTTTTTAACTATACCCTTACAACTTGCGTTACCTCTAAAAACATCAACCCATAATTCCGCTAAACATTCTTTTTTACTACTTTGACTCGCAAGATTAAAATATTCTGCACTATTAAAAGCAAGAAGATTAACTTTAGGGAGTTGTAAAGTCAAATGATGAGAATTTGCTTTCATAGGGGTTACAGTGCATTTTTCAAACTCCAACTTGAAAATAGGAGTAGGATTTTGGCAACCAAATGGCTCTAAAATTTCCAAAGCTTTTAGTCTTTCAATACTAATTTCATCGGCATTAATATCTAAATCATATTGATAGAAAGGAGCAAAAAATTCATCAGGATATTCTTCTTCTACTATTTTGTTTAATCTTGTCTTAAATTCTTCAAGTTTATCTTCAGCGATAGTCATACCAGCCGCCATAGTATGTCCACCAAAACTTGTCAAAATATCAGCTAGTTGAGTTAGTAAATTGTGTATATTCATACCCTCGATGCTTCTACAAGAACCCTTATAAAATCCACCTTCTTCCCCTAACAAAAAGGTAGGTCTGTTGTATTCTTCCGAAATTCTAGCAGCAACAATTCCCAAAATACCTATGCACCAATCTTTTTTTGCCAATACAATAACTTTTTGGTTTGATAAATTAATCTTTTTCAATTCATTAACACAATCACAATAAACAATATTGCACAAATCTTGACGCTCGGTATTGTAGTTTAATAGTTGTTCAATTAACTTATTAATTTTATTTTTATCTTTTTCAATGTATAGTTTTAAACTATGATTCGCATCTCCCATTCTACCTGCAGCATTGAGTTTTGGTGCAAGTTTAAAGCTTACTTCTTGACTGGTTAATTTTGGGCTAAGTTTCAACTCCTTTGCAAGCGCAACTATGCCATCAGGGTAAGCGCTCATAGGTTTATCAAGCCCTAATTTAACAATAATTCTATTTTCATCAATCAAAGGAACTATATCAGAAACAGTAGCAATAGCACATACAGGTAAATACTTCAAAGCTGTTTCTCGCCCCGCTAATGCTTCTACAACTTTCAATGCAACCCCAGCCCCACATAATTCTCTAAATGGATAGCGTTGGTTTGGCAATTTAGCATCAATTATTGGGCATTTGGGTAAAATTTCAGGACAGTCGTGATGGTCGGTAACGATTACATCAATATCAAATCCTTTTATATATTCGATTTCTTCATAACCGCTAATTCCACAATCGACAGTTATAATCAAATTAGGTTTAAATTCTTTTATAACATAATCGACAGCATCTCTTGTCAATCCGTAACCATCTGAATATCTATTAGGTAAAAAGGTATTGCAATTAATACCTACACTCTTAAAATAATCAAGCAAAATATAACTACTTGTGATACCATCTACATCATAATCACCGAAAATAAGGATACTTTCATTATTTTTTATTGCTTTATTTATTCTATTAACAACAATATCCATTTCATTAAACAAAAATGGGTCGTGCATATTACAGATTTGCGGGTTTAAAAACTTCTCTATTTCATTTTTATCATTTAGACCACGCAAAAGCAAGAGTTCTGCTACATCATGTGATATTTTGAACTCTTTTGCTATTTCTTCAATTTTTTGTTTAGTACAGTTTTCATTTTTTATTTTTCGAAATTCCATTTTTGTTTCCTTTAAAAAAACCTTCCTAGATAGGAAGGCAAATTTTTTTATTCTTCAATTGGTGTAGCAACAGCATCAACAACACCGTTTTCGCTTTTCACCTTTTCACCCTTTTCCTTTGCTTGCGCCTTTTGTCTAATACCATTTTTAGTTTTTGACATCATATAAGTCCATAAAGGTGCAGAAATAAAGATTGAAGCATAAGTACCAGCAGTCAAACCAATCAAAATAGGAATTACAAATTCACTCATTTGAGGTACACCAATACAAGCCAATAAGAATATAGACGCAATAGTTGTAATCGAAGTATTAATTGTTCTGTTTAAAGTTTGTCTAATTGATAAATCAGCAATTTCTTTGTTGCTTAAAGCATCAAGACTAGGTTTGCGCATATTCTCTCTTACTCTATCAAATATAATAATAGTGTTGTTGATAGAATAACCTAAAACGGTAATAACTGCCGCCACGAAAGCGCTATTGATTTCAATTCGACAAATTGCTACCATTGCACACATCACGAGCACATCATGGAATAATGTAATCAAAGCAGCAACACCACTTAAAAACTCAAATCTAAATGCAATATAAATCATTATAAAGATAAGAGCAATAAATATAGCTAGCAATGCATTTGTTAAAAGCTCCGCACTTGCTGTCGCACTTTTTGATTCTGCATTAACTATCGTATAATCAGGGAATGCTTCTTTCAAAGCAGCAACTATTGCTTCATTTATATTCCCCATTTCTGTATCATCAACACCGCTTTTGTTTTGATATTGTATAGAAACAGAAATTTCACCTGTCTCACCCTCACGTTGAGCAAGAGACAATCTTAAACCTTGCTCATTTAAAATTGTAGATGATTTATTAACAATTTCATCGTATTGCTCGTTGGTTATATCGGTATTTGTTTCAATTTTAACAATATTACCACCTGTAAAGTCCATACCCAAATTAAAACCTAAGCATGCTAAAACTATAATACCAACCAAAATAATAGTTAAACTAAAAGCCCAAAAATACTTACTCCATTTGGAAGGGGTAAACTTTTTCTTTGCTTCTTCATACTTGCTATACGAGTTCATTTACATTTTCCTCCCTTCTCAAACTGTACATTTTTGCATTTGAGGTATTAAGTGGATAATACATATACATTAAACCACGAGTTACCAGCAAAGAAGTAAACATACTCAATACTATACCAATTAACAAAGTAATTGCAAAACCCTGAATAGAGCCAGTACCAAGCAACGCTAAAACTAATGCAACAACAATAGTAGTTACGTTTGAGTCTAAGATTGCTGGTAAAGCACGCTTAAAGCCCGTGCGAATAGACGGAGCAATACGCTTTCCTGATGCATACTCTTCTTTTATACGCTCAAATACAATAATATTACCGTCAATAGCCATACCTATTGAAAGTATAATACCTGCGATACCTGCTAATGTTAATTGAACTAAAGGAATTGCTTGCAAGAAGAATAGCATTAAAATTACATAGAATGCCAAAGCAATACAAGCCATTACACCCATCATTCTATAGCGCCAAATCATCAATGCGAAAATTAACACCAAAGCAACGGCACCTGCAATCAAGCCATACAACAATGCATTTTCACCAAGCGTTGCACTAACAACAGTATTTTCCAACAACGTTAAATTTACAGAGAAAGTACCACTCAAAATTTGTAGCGCAAAATCTTCTGCTTCTGACATATCTGCCATACTACCAGAAATAAATGTAGTACCACCAGCGATAGCCGAATTTACCGTTGGAGCAGAGAATAATTCGCCGTTTTTAAATATATAAATTTGAGAGCCTTGCATTTCAGTGGTTAATTCAAAAAACTTTTGTGCGCCTTCTGCATCAAAGGTAATCGAAACACCGTATTCTAACACTCCGCTAGAATTTTGCTGTTGAGTTGCTTGTACAGATTTAATATTTTGACCAGTCAAAACTGCTTCTGCTGTTGCACTGTTTTCTTTTTTAAATTCAAGAGAAGCAGGTTGACCTATCAAATCAAAAATCTCTTCTGGATTATCAACATCAGGAACTTCAATACGCAATCTATTCCCTTGTTGAATAGAAATAACAGCTTCTGTATATTCTGCAGTTATCAAATCACTAACACGCTGTCTTGTAGCGTCTAGTTTTTGACTAAAATCAGTATCATCGCCGTCTAAACTTGTTGCTTCATATACCGCTAAAACTCCGCCCTTTAAATCTAGACCGAGTTTGATAGAATTAACAAAACCATTGTAAGTATAATGCGTCCCAGGTATATCAAATTGACCAAAAGCCAACACAATTCCTAAAACTAAAAATATACCAATAAAAATAAATCGTTTAATTGCTGTAGCCTTATTCATTGAGTAAACTCCTTATAGTTACTTGTCATTATAATATAAATCTGCATTCAAGTCAATTATTTTAAAAGCATTTTTTTAATTTCAATTAGATTATTGACAGTTTTATGTTTTTTATAAATTTGTAATAATTATTTTTATGACACCATATATTAATAAAAAAATCAGGAGGACAAAAATGGCAGAAAGCGCAAAATTAGTACTAAATAACAAAAATTCAAATATATTAAGCATGCTTAAAGGTGTGTTTTGGGCAATTTCTTTTTCTTTAATTTGTATACTTATTTTTGCTTTTATAATCAAGTTTACAAATATTTCGGAAAACGCTATCTCCCCTATCAATCAAGTAATAAAAGTGCTCAGTATATTAGTTGGTTGTTATGTCGCTAGTAAAAAAATTAAATCTAACGGCTGGCTCTGGGGATTGTTTATAGGCGCACTCTACACTATTTTTGCTTTTCTAATATTTTCGATTTTAGATGGTGAATTTAGAATAACGCTTAATTTATTAAATGATTTTGTTTTCGGTTCCCTAATAGGCTTAATTTCTGGTATAATTGCTTTTGCCATTAGAAAATAAAAAAGTACTCAAAATAGAGTGCTTTTTTATTTTTTAGATGTGCGTTTCTTACGAGGTTTCTTTTCTTCCTCTGGCGCTTCTTCAACAACAATGTTAGCATCACTTTCTACAGTTTCTTCTTGTGACGTAGCATTATCTTCAACTTGTTCGGCAACTGTTTCCTGTTCTAATACTTCTTGTTTCTCATCTTCGCTAGCAGGCATAACAATATTACCTTCTGTGTCATATACTATGTCTTCTTTTTTGTCAATACAATATATTGCGTTTGAATCGATAGAAGTATAACTCTTGTGTTTCTCGTCACCTGTTTCCAAAGTTACAACTTTGCCATCAGTAGTTTCTTTAATTGAAACAACTGTACCATAAAAACCGCTGTATGTTTTAACTTTATCCCCAGGCTTTAAAGAGTTGAGCATATTTGTAGTTTCTTGATTGTATTTTTTACGCTTGTAATAACTAAAGATATAAGCAATAATCAATACAGCAAGCAACACTAACAATACCCACATTGTTGCATTGCCACCTGTTGCTTCACCTAATAATGAATTGAACATTTAATTCTCCTTATTGAAATATAATTCTAATTATACATATTTTACCAAATAAATCAATCATTTTACTGTCAATTTTTGACTTTTATTCAGGTAAAATGTCTTTTGCTATCTTTTGTAGTTGTTCTTCCTTGTTTTCATCAAGTTTTCTTCCCAAATGTTCGTAAGCAAGTGGCATGGCAACACGCCCTTTACTTGTACGTGCAATAAAACCTTGTTGTATCAAAAAAGGCTCGTATGCTTCTTCTATAGTAGTTGCTTCCTCACCTGTCGCTGCCGACAAGGTATCCAATCCAACAGGTCCACCATTAAATTTATCTATAATAGTAGTTAAAATGCGATGGTCTAAAAAATCAAGCCCCAGGTCGTCCACTTCCATCATTCGTAATGCTTTGTTTGTAATATCAACATCAATTTTACCCGAACCTTTTACATCGGCGTAATCTCTTATTCGTTTTAAAAATCTATTAGCAATACGTGGTGTGCCACGAGAAGAACGAGCGATTAACAATGACGCTTCTGGAGTAATATCAATATTTAAAATATTTGCAGAACGAGTCAAAATTTCGCTTAATTCATTTGGTTCGTACAACTCCAATCTTCCAAGCACTCCAAATCTATCACGCAAAGGGCCTGTAAGCATACCTGCACGAGTAGTTGCGCCTATTAAGGTAAAAGGTTGAATTTTTAATCGAATACTTTTAGCTGCTGGACCTTTACCTACCACAAAGTCTAACGCAAAGTCTTCCATAGCAGGATACAAAACTTCTTCAACAGCACGACTTAATCTGTGAATTTCATCTATAAACAAAACATCGTTGCGACCTAAATTTGTCAAAATTGCAGCCAAATCTGCAGCATGCTGAATTGCTGGACCGCTAGTAACCTTCAACTGCGCCCCCAATTCATTAGCAACAATATGTGATAATGTCGTTTTACCTAATCCTGGTGGTCCAAACAATAGCACATGGTCCAAAGGTTCTTTTCTTGCCTTTGCTGCTTGTATATATATAGAAAGATTATTTTTAAATTTTGTTTGACCTACATATTCTTTTAATGTTGTTGGACGCAAACTATTTTCTATAACTTCATCTATATCAGATTTTGTACTAGCTATAAATCTGTCTTCATTATCCATAAAGCACTATCTCCCTAATTCTCTAAATGCTTTTGCAATTAAAGTTTCCATATCATCACTTGTTTCATATACTTTTGTTAAAATATCTTGCGCCTGTGGTTTTGCAACTCCCCAATCCATCAAAACATTTAATGCTTGCGCAAAATTTTCGCTTTGATTTAATTCGCATGCATTCATATTTACTTCTGCCAAATGTGAAAGCGCATCTATTTTCTCTTTTAATTCTAGTAAAATTCTATCGCGAATTTTAGCGCCTACTCCCTTAATACCTTTAAATACACTTGCATTTTGAGTTGCAATAGCAAAGCTTAAATCTTGAGCACTAACTCCACTTAAAATATTTATTGCCATTCTAGGACCTACACCGTTTACAAGTAATAATTTTGAAAAAACTTCTTTTTCAAACTTATCAGCAAAGCCAAAAAGTGTAAGTTCATCTTCTCGAACGTGTAAATAGGTATATAATTTAACCTCTTCCCCAACTTCGCCCACACTATTAAGACAAAAGGTACTAACATTAACTTCATAACCTATCCCGTTGTTATCAATAGTTAAAATACCCAAACCTTTGTCCGCTATTATACCTTTTATAAAACCCAACATTATTTATCTCCTAATTTAGTCCACGCATTAATTGATTTGTTTGACTATGACAAAGCGCTACTGCCACTGCATCGGCTGCATCATCTGGCTTAGGAACTTTTGTAAGATGCAATAATGTTTTAACCATAAACTGCACTTGACTTTTATCCGCTTTACCCAAACCTGTCAAAGCCATCTTTATTTCTTGAGGTGTATATTCGTAAACAGGTATATCTTTCATTACAATGCTTAACAATATTACCCCACGAGCTTCTGCAACAGGAATACCCGTTGTAATATTTTTATTGAAATATAATTTTTCAATAGCTACCGCCTCGGGTTTAAATCTATCTATTAATTTTGACATACTTTCAAAAATTGCTTTCAAACGTTGTTCAAACGGCATTTCTTTTGGTGTAGTGATAACACCGTAATCTATAACCTCATTCCCTGAATTGCTTTTATCAATTATACTAAAACCAATTATTCCATACCCCGGGTCAATACCTAATATGCGCAAAGTACACCTCCAACATCTCGGTACTACCTATATTAACATAAAAGTACCTAAATTGTAAAACATTTTTAGAACATTTGACAAGTTAAAACAAAAAATCGTGTCAATGGCGACACGAATTAGAAAAATATGGAGCGGGAGACGGGACTCGAACCCGCGACATTTACCTTGGCAAGGTAACGCTCTACCAACTGAGCTACTCCCGCAAAAAATGGTGGGAGCTACAGGGCTCGAACCTGTGACCCTCTGCTTGTAAGGCAGATGCTCTACCAACTGAGCTAAGCTCCCATAATTGCGTTCTTTTTTCAAGCGAACGATAATAGCATATCAAAAAATTAATACATTTGCAAGCATTTTTTATAAAAAAATTAAATTTTTTTTGAAAAAATAGGTTTTTTGTTTAAAAAATGAGCTTTTCACCTTTATAATTTAAAAATCATATAAATAAAAAGTAAATTTTAATGTAAAATACTTGCAAAGTTTAATTTTATATGTTAATATTAACTTTGTACTGC
>CALWOW010000012.1 GCA_944383295.1 uncultured Clostridia bacterium | reverse complement strand
ACGAAAGACAGTTTTTACGTGAGTTTACCGAACGGGCTATCATTATTTGCTCTACAAAAGATAAAATTGAGCAATTTAAAATTCAAGAACTACTACCTTTTTCAATAAGCGAATAAAAAAATTGAATACCATTAGTCTGTTATTTTTTAAACTAATATAAAAAGGAACTTTACCTATATATGTAATGTTCCTTTTATTTTTTGCTAGTTTTAAAGTGATGTGACCTTAACACTCAATTTTTTTTATAATTTCTTTTATGTGTCTTGCTGGGACAGGTGCAACCTGACTAGATAAATTCCTTTCAATTTTCAAAACTTTTGCTCGTGTCGCTTTTTGATTGTGCCCAAAAGGAACTAAAACTAAATCATTTACTTTCAAATCTATAATATTAAATACATACCACGCAAATTTGCCGATAAATTCACCCTCTAAAATTTCGACTTTTGCATAATCATGTATAATTAAATCACGCATTTTTCCGCCAGCCAACGAATGAATCATTTATTTACTTCCTTTTTAAAATAATACTAAACTACTAAAAATTAAACACTATACTGCTAAAAATAGCCACTATGTGTTAATTTTTAGTAAAAACAAGGTGTTTTTGTTAAAATAAAAATTTGCATTTTGGTGCGATTGAAAGGATTTGAACCTTCACGGTTTCCCACTAAGACCTGAACCTAGCGCGTCTGCCAATTCCGCCACAATCGCATAACATAATTATAACAAATTATTGCTTCAAAGTCAATTTTCAATTAAATATTTACAATATTTTATGTTTAGGGAGTTTGAGTTTTGCTATTGATTTTTTTTAGTTTATATGGTATAATGCAATAAGAATTTTAAAGGGGTGACGCTTAAATGTATGAAGAATTTATTGATATTTTGGAATTGATTATTAAAACCGATGAAAAAGACTTACCTAAACTTGTCAACGAACGTCTTGCAGTTTTGGATAGAAATGCGGAAAAAGTGCAAGTTTTACCGATTAAAAAAGCATACAAGAGCTTTATTTCACCAACGGCGAGATGCTTTTCAAACCCTAGACAAAAGGGTGTATTCTTTGACGATATGAGTATCTACCTTAAAGTTGCGCAAGAATTAAAAAGTATGTACACAATCGAAGATATCGAAGCAGTTGACTGGGAGGCGCAATGTATAAGAATGATTGACAGTATGGTGCTTGATGTAACTTCTTACTTTTACGGCGATTTTTCTCAAAAACACGCTACATTACCGAGTGATGCAAAGAAAAATTTCCCTGAATTAGTAAAAAATGTAATAAGTAAAGAGATACGAAATTATAACCCAGCGAAGTACGAACAGTTTACTGCCAACAAAGAAGTATCTGTAAAACAAATGAAAGAACAAGAAGTTGCTAGCGGTTTCGAAAGCGCTATTATGACGCACAACTTGTTGAAATTTTTAGGTTTTAAATCCGAATTTGTGTTTAGTGATGACAAAAACTTTGTATTAATGCACCGTGAAGACGGCCGTACTTACATTATCGACCCAAGTTCAATTGAATACGAATTAGGTGCTGAAAATTCATCTACCGAACAAGTTTATCTTCGTACAGTTATGGATTATTTCCCAGATACTGAAACTTTTAATCAATGGTATTACGGACAAAGTAATTATAAACTTCAACCAAAAGTTATGAACTATTTAAACAATATCGATAAACGTGAAGTATCAAGTAAGGTTTTCCCTGAAATTAATAGCAAAGCATTGAATGTATCAAAAGAAAATATATATCAATTCTAATTAAAAACACGCACTTAGGCGTGTTTTTTAGTTATATTGCATTATATTTAATTAAAATATTTAAGTTTATCAATCGAAATTGAATTTAAAATATCTTTTTTAATACTCAATTTTTATATTATAACAAATATTTCAATTAAATCTTTAATTTTTACAAAATTTTTGCATTTTACATAGTTGTTTCGTGTTTGCGTATAATCAAATAAAGAAAAACATTAAATTTCTTTGATATTTTTTCTATATTATGGTAAAATGGCTTAAGGTTAAAAGACTTTCAATTTTATTCTTTACTCCCTTAACCAAAAAATTCTTAAAGGAGCAAACTATGAAAAATAAAATAATAGGTCTAGTTTTTGCGGTATGTTTGATTGTGCCAGCTGTGTTTTTGTTTAGTGCTTGTGGTGGTAAACAAGATTACAACGTTACTTTTGAAATTGATAAAACAAAAATTTCAGCACAAGAACTGAGTCAAGAAGGAGCAGTTTTTAAATCAAGTTATTTTGATAATTTTAGACCAATTTTACAAGGGTATGATATTTACGATTATTCCAACTTTGATGTTTTGATAAATGGAGTATCCGCTAAAGATAGATTTACTAAAAATTATCAAGATACAAATACCTATATAATGGGCGCTAAAGTAAATTTGGGCGAACTTAATTTAAGTGGGATAGGTAGCGATGTAAAAGTGACTTTTACAGGAATTGAAGAAAAGCCTATAAAAATAGCATTTTTATTAAGCGATGATGAACGTTTAGGGAATCAAGCTACAATAATTGAAACAAGTGATTTGTATAATTACAATGAAAAAGTAAAAGAATTTGGAAACTCTTTTAGAGTTAAATTTAATCAGATAGATTTTGAAACTTTATCTAATATGTACACCGAGCAAATTCAAATCGGTAAAGATACGAACAGCAAAGATTACACTAAATCAAACTGGTTGTTTGTTGACGACAAAAATAAGCCAATGTATGTAGATGAAGATGAAATTCAGCAGTACGAACCTTATTTCTTTACATTTAATGCAAGTGAATTTTTTAATCCTATTTCACAAAAGTGCTATAAATATGTTTATCAAGGCATAAGTTCAACAAGTGATTTTCCACAAACTAATTTACCTAATGGCACGATTACTTATATTTACGACGAATGCAATTATAACAATGTTGGTTTTAATATGTATGCTGAAAATGGATTTGGTTATTATTCTGGCATTACTGCTAGTCATTACAGATACAATAATACTTACGAAGGACAAGAGAATACAAGCATTGCAGGAAATTTACTAAATGGAAATATTACTCAATCTTACAGCCCTTTGTTTAGCAATTCACAAACAGCACAAGATTTACAAAACCAATCAAGTATTAGTTTTAATTTATATCCAGAAAATTTAATTGTATTTGATGTAACTCAACTTGATTATGCACATATAGAGGCATCTTTAATGAATTTAAGTGCAAGTTTAGAAAATGATTTCGGTACTTCAAGTGCAGTAGATTTAGGAGCGGTAAATACATCAAGAACGTTTAAAATTATAGATTTAGGTGTTGCTGATGGTGATTATGATTATGGAATTGACTTTTCAAATGCAAGAGTGATGTTAAATGGAATAGAATTAACAGGGAATTTAGGAAGTTATCAATATGTTCCTGCTGATTTAGAAAGTGGAATAGCAGAACATTTTGTTTGTACACTAAACGCTGGTATATTGCCAATAAGTACTTATACTAAAGAAGAAATATTATCAAAAGAATTTTATTTAGACAATCAATTCCGTTTAACTATGGAAAATATTGATTTTTCAAATGCTACAAATGTTTCCAAAATAAAAATATCAAGCACAATGAACGATTATACAGGTGGTTTTGTGCCAATCTATAATCAAGGTGCTGATTGGAGTTTAATGCCAATATATCAATTAGAAGAAAATGGTGATGTTATTGCTTATGTAGCAAATGAAAGCAAAATATTTGGAGATGAATTTGTCTTAAATAATTTAGGTGCAGTCTTTATTCAACCATTTAATCCTTTTGAAACCAAAAATCAAAAGGTAACTGTAAAAAAAGATAATGATGTCGATTTAACCATAGATGTAATCGCAAAAGTTAAAGCAGTAGTTGCAGATGAGGCCGTAGGAAATGTAACTCAAGAATGGAATGATTTAAAAATTTCTTGGCAAGAAAACGGCTACAATATAATCGTTAGCTTTACATTAATTGATACTACGGAAAATTCAATAGTTAGTACAAATGTACAATCAATAGAAATCTACACTACTGCAGATAACAATGTTTCGGTTTGGGAATTTAGTTGCGATAGTATTTAAAGAGTACAAAAATAAAAATCACGGGAAACCGTGATTTTTTTGTTTAAAATATCCAAAAATGTAGGTAGGGTGTTATTTTTAAGCACTATATATGCTTTTTTTGCATATTAAATCTTCAAATATTAATTTATTATTTTTTCATTTTTTGCGCAAGATTTTCTAGCAAAGTCAAATTGTTTGTAGAAATAGTTTGCGGTATTTTTGTGTTTTCTAAAAACCAATTACGACTTGAAAAGCCGTCGGTAATATCATCAAGCGCAAGTTTAAAATAAGTCGCTTCAGCGGTTGCGACAACTTCGCCTTGTGGTGTTTCCAAATAACCTACACCTTTAAACAAACGACTATTTTCGCTTACAATTTGCCCCCAACACAACAAATCACTTTCAAGCGGTGTTGGTTTTAGAAATCTTACCTTTAATTCGCCCGTAACGCCCCATTGATTTGGGTTTTTAATCATTACAGCACGACCTATTGTTTCATCTAGCACAGCGCTTATCATTCCGCCGTGCATACGCCCAGGAAAACTTTGGTGCCAATCTTCATTGTGAAACACTCCGCACAAAATATCATTTTCACATTCATAAAATCTTACTTTTAGCGAAGCATCGTTTTTTAAACCACACACAATACAATCTTCGCTACTATTTTGCTTTTTCAAAACTTTAATGTCCATTTTTAATCTCCTTTATTGCAAAGTATAATACAAAATATAAAAAAGATATACAAATTTAATTAAAAATTCAATTTTTAACAAAAAATGTTAAATTGTTTATAAAAATTTTAAAGCATTTAATAAAAAACAAACGACTACTATTTCAGCCGTTTGAATGGAGCAGGTGAAGGGAATCGCTCCGTTACACTATCACGCCGGGGTGCTAAAAACTTGCCACAGGCAACTTTTCCGGGCGCACACGTTCGATTCCTGTTACAAGCGCAAACAAAAACAAACGACTATTGTCTACTAGCCGTTTGAATGGAGCAGGTGAAGGGAATCGAACCCTCATATCAAGCTTGGGAAGCTTGTGTTCTACCACTAAACTACACCTGCATTGTAAGTTTAATTATACTATTATATGCTCTATTTTGTCAAGCAATTATACTTTGTTTTGTGTGCTATTAAATTATTGGGTATTTTTTTATTAATTTTGCAAAAATTTTTACAAAATTTTTTATTAACTAAAATTTGTGTTATTTATTTCAAATACACATTTTTTTATTTTTTTAAATAGAATGTAATAGAATATTTAGTTTATTTAGGAGATTTTAATGGCATTTATACAAAGATATTCGCAGTTAAAAAAGGGAGGTATTACGTTTACGGGTAATACCTTAGGTTTGAGTAAAATTTCCAACCAAAACAACCCAGGTTTATTAGGTTCTATTGGTGCCTTTACGAGTTTGGATAATAGTCTAAAAGTAAACAATTTTCCAAATGGAACTACATTAAATTATTTGCAAAATGGCTCATCGGCAAATTTAGTGCTACCTACAAATAGCACCATTTTATATGCAGAATTAGTTTGGGGCGGATTGTATATTTCAAGTGTAAATAATATCTCAAATTTAATTAATAACAACATTACATTTACCACCCCTTTGGGTAGTTTTAGTATAAGTAATGACATAGCAACTAGACAAGAGTTTGTGATACCCGTTTCAGGTAACAGTTTAGGTTTTTATGTTCGTACGGCGGATGTTACCACTCTTGTACAAAATGCGTTAGCGGGTACTTATTCAGTGTTGGGCGTACCCGCTTTGATTGAGGCAGTAGATAGCAATACAAATGACACAAACCACGCAGGGTGGACTTTGGCGGTCGTATATGGCAACGATAATTCGCCATTTAGAAGTCTAACACTTTGGGCAGGTGGTGTTGTAGTATCTCCACTTGTTGGAGTAACAAACATAACTCTTACAGGATTTAAGACACCACAAGAAGCAACCCCAGCAGGTAAGTTGTTTGTTTCAGCGCAAGAAGGTGATGCTGTTATTAGTGGCGACCAAATGTTTTTTGGTGAAAGCGTAGAAACTTTGGTGAATCTTTCGGGCCCTAATAACCCCACAACCAACTTTTTTTGCTCGCAAATTAATGGAGATGATGGCTTAATAGATACAAGTGGTACTTTTGGCACTAGAAACGCAAACGCTCAAGCGGGTACGAATATTTCGGGCGGTCGTCAAGGTTATGACATCACGGCGATAGATTTGACCAATATTCTTACTTCGGGGCAGACAAATGCTTATGTGCGCTTTGTTACCGCTGGGGATTTGTATGTTCCAAACTGTTTGGGCTTGCAAATTGATAATGGAGTAAATCCTGCGTTAGACATTGTAAAACAAGTTGATAAAACGGTGGCTATACAGGGGGAAGTGCTAACTTATACAACAACGGTAACAAATTCGGGCGATATACCGTTGTATGATACAAATTTTAGTGATGTAATTCCACTAGGCACTACTTTTGTAGAAAATTCAGTTTATATTGACGGCACAAATTATCCTACCTTTAACCCCGAAACAGGTTTTACAATAGGAGATTTAATTCCAGCACAAAGCAAAATTATTACTTTTCAAGTAACCATAAATTAAAGGAGAAATTAAATGATAATTACTAACCAATCAAAAATTCAATACAGTTATACTTTGCCAGATGGAAATGTAATAACCGAAACAAGAGACAGTAACATTGTTACGACAGAAGTTATGACTTATGCTTTTACAAAGGTAAAAACTTCGAATAAAACATTCCTAAAAGAAGGGGAAACAGCAACTCATACTGTAACACTAACCAACAATTCGCAACAAAATATTTCTAATATTTTCTTTACCGATACCCTTACGAGCGGTGCTTCACACGTTGCTGGTAGTGTAGTGGTAAATGGAACATCGCAACCGACTTATGATTTAGTCGCTGGTTTTAATGTTGGTGACTTGAATGTTGGAGCAAATACAGTTGTGTCGTATTTAGTTCAAGCAAACAATCCTGCAACAGCGATTTCCGCCACTGACTTTGCTACTGTAAATTATACCGCTTCTGGACGAAGTTTGACTGAAAACTCAAACCCTATCACGCTCGCTTTGGTAGAAGATGGGTTGACAAATGTAAAAACAGTCGATAAAGCGGTTGCTGTTCAAGGTGAAACCCTACACTATACAAGTGTTATTGATAACACAGGTTCTTTGCCTAAAACAAACTTAATATTTAGTGACACAATACCAACAGGAACAACTTTTGTGCCAAACAGTGTTAAAATTAATGGTGTACAACAAGTTGGTTTTGAGCCAAGTATAGGATTTGGATTGCCAGACCTCAATCCAGGTGAGCAGGTTACTGTTGAATTTGATGTTACGGTGAATTAATGGCTAATATAATCAACAATACTTCAATTGTTATCAATAATACTACTTTTCCACCTGTTGCAGTTTTAAGCAATATAGTGCAAACTCGAATTGCTACACCTATTCCGCCGAAACCACGACTTCCGTTTTGTTTGCCAAAGTGTTTTCGTGAGCCGTATGAAAATTGTTGTTGTCGATGCAATGGAAAAAGCCGATGCAAACAAAATAATTTTAATTGCTGTATTCCTGTCATTATCTATGTTTGTTGCAAGTGTATAGACAATTAAATAAAAGTACAAGAGTAAATTTTACTTTTGTTCTTTTTTAATTTTAACTTTTGTAATTTTTTCAATTAATTAGTAAAAAATAATAAAAAAATATTAGAAATACTTAAAATTAGTTTATAAATTTATATTTTTATGTTAAACTAAATTATAATTATTTGACAGGTGAAAATAATGGAAAATTTATTCAAAAATAAAACGTTATTAATACTCAATGTTGTGTTTTTTGTGGCAATATTAGTTTTTGATATACTGTTGCTTTGTTTCCGTGAGCCATATATTTACAAAACTATTCCTAGTGTGTTGTTTGTCTTGTGTGGTGTGCTAAATTTCATTTATGTTTTTAAATTAGAACAACGAAACAAAGTTTTTAAATATTTAATGTTAATCGGCTTAATTTTTGCTTGTTTAGGTGACATAGTTTTAATTGATTACTTCGTTATAGGCGCAATTTTATTTGCAATAGGGCATATTTTCTTTTTCATTTCTTATAGTGTATTGCAAAAAATCAAATTAAGAGATATTTTAATCGCATTAGGAATTTTTGTAGTATCATTGATAGTTATTTTAGTGCCACAAATATTTGATTTCGGCGAAATGTTACCTGTTGTAATCGTGTATGCATTCATTATATCTTTTATGTTGGGAAAAGCAATTTCAAATGTAATTGAAAAAGAATACCGTTTTGAAAATATTTGGATAATGATAGGTAGTATATTGTTCTTTTTATCGGATTTAATGCTATTATTTAATGTTTTCACAGATATTTCAATCGTTTTTGATATAATTTGCTTGATTTTATACTATCCTGCTGAATTTATCCTTGCAAGTTCAATTTATTATTCAAACATAAAAAGAGTGGAGAAGTAAAATGTTTTTTAAGTTAAAATATTTTACAAATTTTTGTTTATTTTTTGACAATAATTTGGCATTTTGAAAATTATTTTTAAAAAAGTAAAAACAAAGTAAATAATACCTAAAAATAGCACCGAAAAGGGTGCTTTTTTGTTGACTTTTTTTATAATCTAACACAATTTTTGTTGTTGACAAAAAATATTGTATTATGCTATAATTTACTCGTTTATAAAGGAGAAAGTTATGGCTAAATATGATTTTAAGCAAATAGAAGAAAAGTGGCAAAATTATTGGCTAGAACATAAAAGTTTTGAAGTCAAGGAGGATAAACCAAACAAATATTTTGCGTTAGTTGAATTTCCAGGACCAACAGCGAAAGGAATACATTTAGGGAATGCTCGTTGTTATATAAGCCCAGAAGTAAATGCTCGCTACAAGCGTTTTAAGGGTTACAATGTTATGCAACCAATAGGTTGGGACGCATTCGGTTTGCCTACTGAAAATTATGCGTTAAAAATGGGGGTTGACCCACGAGTTTCGACTGCAAACAATATTGAGCGTTTTAAAAATCAATTTATCAAACTAGGTGGCTCGTACGACTGGTCAAGAGAGATTGACACGACAGACCCTGATTATTACAAATGGACGCAATTTATTTTCTTAAAGTTATATGAAAAAGGTTTGGCTTACCGTAGTAAAGCGGTTGTAAATTTCTGTCCAAAATGTAAGTCAACTTTATCAAACGAAGATAGTCAAGGTGGGGTTTGTGACCGTTGTGGCTCTACTGTGGAACAAAAAACTCGTGATGTATGGTTTTTAAAAATTACGGCATACGCTGACCGTATGCTAGAACTTTTGGACAAAGTAGATTATCCAGAAAGTGTAAAGGTAGCACAGCGAAATTGGATAGGTAAAAGTGAAGGAGCACAAGTTACTTTTAAGGTTGAAAATACTGATGATATTTTGTCCGTTTTTACTACTCGTATCGACACAATTTTTGGTGTTGCTTATCTTGCTATTGCGCCTGAACATCCATACATTCAAAAATATAAATCAAGCATAAAAAATTTTGATGAAATTGCTAATTATATTGCTACGGTTAAGAATAAAACTGCTTTTGAGCGTGTACAAGTAAATAAAGACAAAAGTGGTGTTAAAATTGATGGCTTATATGCTATAAACCCAGCAAACAACAAACGTGTGCCTATATATGTGGCAGATTATGTTGTAATGAATTACGGTACTGGTGCGGTTATGGCTGTGCCTGCACACGATGAACGTGATTATGAATTTGCCAAAAAGCACAATATAGAGTTTATACCTGTTTTGCAAGCAGATGTTAGCGAAAACGCTTTCGTCGATGATGCTCCACATATCAATAGCGAGCAATTTAACGGCTTGAATATTGCGGAAGCAAAAGCGCAAATTTTAAAATACTTGCAAGAGAAAAATTGCGCTAAAACACAAGTAAACTATAAAATGCAAGATTGGGCGTTTAACCGCCAGCGTTATTGGGGTGAACCTTTCCCTATAATTCACTGCCCACACTGTGGAACTGTGCCTTTAAAATACGAAGATTTGCCACTTAAATTGCCTATTGTAAATGATTATAAGCCTAATGACAACGGCGACAGCCCGCTTTCTCGTGCTAGTGAATGGGTAAATGTAAAATGTCCAAAATGTGGTTGTGATGCAAAGCGTGAAGTGGATATTATGCCAAATTGGGCGGGTAGTAGTTGGTATTGGTTGCGTTATATGGACCCACACAACAACAACGAACTTGCTAGCAAAGAAAAAATGGAATATTGGAACAGCGTAGATTTGTATGCAGGTGGTTTCGAACATGTTACAAGACATATGATATATGCACAATTTTGGCACTTATTCTTGTATGATATCGGCATAGTGCCTTTTGAAATTCCTTTTGCAAAGCGTGTTTGTTGTGGATTGTTGTTAGCAAGTGATGGCTCAAAAATGAGTAAGAGTAAGGGGAATAGTGTCGACCCTATTGACTTGATTGATAAATACGGCGCTGATACTTTGCGTGTGTTTATGGTCTTTTTGGGTGATTATACAAAATCTGCTGTTTGGTCTGATACAGGAATAAATGGGGCTAGCAGATTTTTGGACCGTGTTTGGAATTTAAAAGATTTGCTTACCGATGAAGAAACATATTCGCCTGAAAACGAAGTTTTGATTAACAAAACAATCAAGAGCGTAACACACGATTACGACGAGTTTACACTCAACACCATTGTTTCTACTTTGATGGAGTTTGTAAATAAAGTTTATGATAACAAAAAGATAACTCGTAAAGAATTTAAAGACTTTTTAATTATGCTAAATCCTATTGCTCCGCACATCACAAGTGAGTTGTTTGAAAATACATTTGGAACGCAAATTTTAGACGAAAAATTCCCAACATTTGACGAAAATAAATGTATAGATAATCAAATTGAATTACCTGTGCAAGTAAATGGTAAATTGAAAGGGGTAATTACCGTTTCCCGTGATAGTGAACAAAGTGTTGTAGAGCAAGCCCTCAAAACTCAATTACCGCAATTTGCGGACTTGCAAATCAAAAAGATTGTTTATGTTAAAAATCGTATTTTAAATATTATCGTTTAATTATTTAATAACAAAAATTAAAAGGGTATTTTTAAATATAGTAAAAATAAAAAAGGAACTTTACAAAAGTAGAGTTCCTTTTTTGTATGATTTAAACAAAGATTAAAACTTTTATTAAACTAAACCGCTCAAATCATCACTTGTCTGTCCGTTTGTGTTGCTGTTTGTTGTAGTAGGTACAAACAAAGCTTTGATAATTTTTCCATTTGCTTCGCTTTTGCTCAATTTATAACTTGTACTATCGCTTAATATTTCGCTTTCGTCATTTGAATTTACCCAGCCAACGAATTTATAGCCACTGTATGCAACAGCCATAACAGTTACAGTATCTGTATCACTTCCGTTTGCAATGTCGTTTCCAACAATACGAGCTTCACCACCAACGCTTGCGGTTACAACTGTTCCTGTAACACTAGCACCGCCACTTGTTGTAGGGGGTACTTTGTAATCTTGTTTTACATTAGCAAGATTAAAGGTTACCGCAATGTCTTGATAAATATTTTTAAATTTTAGCAAAAAGACATTTGTGGTGTCCTTTACTGTATAAGACACAGATTCAGCACCGCCAACGCCGTAAATTTCAATTTGGTAATATTCTATATCAACTGAAACATTGTTAAATGTAATTGAATCAACCCAAAATGTACTACTAGGCATTGCTACCAAATTGTACCAACCGCTATCATCTTTGTACATTTCTACGCTTCCGCTTCCGCCACTAAAACTTGCGGTTATGTTTTTCGATGGCCCTACATAGTAGTCTATATAGGCAATGTGTGAAATTTTAGGTAAGTTGGTCAATTCAATAGTTATAAAGTTATTATAAATGTTAAATGCATAGTTAAATGTTCCGCTTGCAATGGTTACACTTCCAAAGCCCATATTCCCTTGCAATTTTGTCCAAACATTGTCGATACAAAATTGTACATTTTGATTTTCAGTGAAAGTTGCAACTATTGTTGCGTTTGTATCAAAATAATTGTCTTGTGTTTGGGTAGTGTTTGATTGTAACACAAGAGTGGAATCAAGGGAAGATATAGTCCACAAAGTTGCATAAGTACCAACTATTGTTGTGTTTTGTGTAAGGTTAGCTACAATTACAATTACCTTGTTAGCACTTCGATAGCACTTATATTGTGTACCCGTTGTGCTAGAAAAACTAGCAGGCGCTGTTTCTAAAATCGCAATGTTGTTGCCATTAATTTTAATTGTGTTTATATAATAGTTAGGCTGTGCAGTGTAGGTAAAAGTTAGTTGCTCTCCAGAATTTGTCAAATATCCTCCGCTTGTTTTATCTAATGTGGCTTTATTGCTATCTGCACTTGTTAAACTAGCGGATACATTAATTGCGTTATGAGTGGCGGTTATAGAAATATTTCGGGTAACTTTTTGTACATATACATAAACATACTTACCAGAACGGTAACACCTATATTCACATCCTGTCATAGCGGTGTAACTTCCAGGGTCAGAGGCTTTTATTGTTATAGAGGTACCATTAATTTTTACACCAGCAATTTCACCATTGCCTATACCTTGAAATCTTATATAATCTGCACCTGACCTATTAACCGGATAGTTAAAAGAAGTAGGACTTACAGTTGCTATGCTCGTATCAGGATTTTCTATACTCCCTGTTACGGTGTACCAATCTTGTAGAACTACAGCCATAGCATTATAGGTGTTGGCCACACCGTGAACCGTGACATTACCTATTGAAACAGTATTTCCACTTAGTGTCATAGTTACACAATCTGCCGATGTTGAATTTGCTTGATTATAAGCATCAGATTGTGCTGAACTCATAGATGACTTTGAATAACCGTTGCCATATGTAGCCTTTAATCTACTAGTTGACCAACTGTAGCCACTATTTAGTTTAGCAGTAATTTCGCCCGTCCATTTAAAACGGACACTAGAGGATCCTTCATTAACAGTGACTGAACCTGAAAAGGAAACGGAACTAAAAATTGTATTGTCATAGTATATGTAAAATCTAGCATAAAATGTTTCTCTATCAGAAGATGCATATCCACTATATTGAGAACTTGCTACATTAGGCAACGCTGCTTTTGCTGGTTCATTTGACATTTCGTTGGTTGTGTTGTATTTTGTACCGATTAAAATACCACCAGTAAGCATTGAAACGGCAAGTACAGCAATAATGATAATGTTAATTATCATTGAT
>CALWOW010000011.1 GCA_944383295.1 uncultured Clostridia bacterium | reverse complement strand
CGTATGGCAAATACAAACTTTCAATATTTCAGTAATTATAAATGATAGTTCTTTGGGTGTAATATCAAGCAACGGTGGTACATACAATTATGGAGCTAGTTTTTCGGTAACGGCAACTGCAAATCATAATTCTACATTTGTTGAATGGGTAAACCTAGATACTGGGGAAACATACACAGAAAATCCATTTAATATCACGGTAACCGAAGATTTACACTTGCAAGCGAAATTTGCCCCAAATACTATTACAGTCCTTGCGGACATAGGCGGAGAAGTGCGAATGACGGGTTTTGATTTAGCTGACAACAACAGTATCGTACATTTAAGCGCACTTGCATACAAAGGTTATAGATTTGCAGGTTGGACAGTAAACGACGGCACGGATTTATCCGCTTATGGCGATACTGCGGATATACCGTACATTTTAGTTAAGGGAAAGATTGTAACTGCAAATTTTGAAATAGTAAACAATCTCGATGTGAATGGCGAAACGGATAACAACGAAAACGGAAATTTAATTTAAAAGAGATAGTATCTCTTTTTTATTTTTGAAATGTACTTGCTATAATGTTTTTTAAAATAAATTTTTATCGAATTTTGGTTTATTTTTAACATTTTTTTAAAGTTTTCACTAGTTTTGTCTAATGCTAATAATTTTTTAATTTTATCAAAAATTATATTGCAGGAGGCGAAATATGCAAAATTTCAAAACGAAAAAATTATTCTATGGTATTTTAATGATATTGGTTGTTTTTGCTACTTTATGTAGTTCGTTTTTTGGCGCTAGTGCAAATGCAAGCGAAAATCAAAACATAAATCTAGCTGAAGATGCAAAAATTTCCGTTATGGGTGAAGCAAGTATTAAAGTCGACCCCGACCAAGCAAAAATATTTTTAACTATTCAAAATGTTGATACAGATGCTGAAGTATCAAAGCAATTAACATTGCAAATGTATGAAAACGCTATAAATAAACTTGCTGAAATGGGAATAGAAAAAAATGAAATAGCAATGTCTTATTTTCTCACTTATCCAAGTTATGATTATAAGGAATGTCGTTCATTAATAGGATATTATGCATTGTTAAACTTTAGCGTTGTTGTGAGTGATTTACAAAATGTAAATTCGATTATTGATGAATTATTTAGTCTAGGAATTACCACTATAGACCATATAAATTACGAAGTAACCGATATTAGCGAAGCATATAATGAATTACTCATTCAAGCATTAAATAATGCAGAAAATAAAGCAAAAATACTTTTAAATAAGGAAAATGTGGTGCTTGTAAAATTTATTGAAGAAAATACGTATAATTGTGTAAGCGTTTATAGAAATTACGCCGATTCAAGTATTGAAGCAGATTTATCAAGCCAAATTGAACTAACGGCAAGAGTAAATGCTACTTTTGAGTAAGAATTAGTTTAAACAATAAATACGCAAAATTATTTTTTGCGTATTTTTTATACTTTTTGCTTTTTTATATGTTTTTATTGCTTTTTAAGTATTAAATTTTATATCAATAATAACAAAAATATTGTATCTTTTATATATGTATTTTACTTTTATATGTGTTTGTGTTATAATTGACAAGCAAAATATATCAATGGAACGACTTAGAACATTTTTAAACAACAAATTTTTAGGTATTTAAAAAATATAATTTTGATTAATTTATTTTAAGTTGCGAAATTATATTGATATAATTGAAATTTTAATAATTTGTTTTTAAAAGGTAGTAAAAATTATGAATAAAAAAAGATTACTTTCTGGTTTACAACCTAGTGGAGAACTAACATTAGGAAATTATTGTGGAAGTATAAAGCAATTTTTGGAATATCAAAAAGAATATGATTCATTTTTGTTTATTCCTGATATGCATACAATTACTGTCCCACAAAAAGACTCAAATTTAATTGCGGAACGCACACGAAAACTTGCTGCTATTTATTTGGCTTGTGGTTTGGATCCTGATAATTGTACATTCTTTATCCAGTCCGAAGTGCCAGCACATAATCAACTTGCTTGGATTTTAGAGTGCTTTACTTATATGGGCGAACTAAATCGAATGACACAATTTAAAGATAAAAGCAAAAAGTACAAAAATATAGGTTGCGGTTTGTTTACTTATCCTGTTTTGATGGCTGCTGATATTTTATTGTATGATACAAATGTAGTTCCTGTAGGATTAGACCAAAAACAACACGTTGAGTTAGCAAGAGAAATTGCGCAAAGAATGAACAACAAATTCGGTGATATTTTTGTTATTCCTGAACCAATTATCCCTACTATAGGTGCAAAAATTAAAGATTTGCAATATCCAACTAAAAAAATGAGCAAATCAGCAGACGATGCCAACGGATCAATATTCTTGTTGGATACAGAAGATGAAATAAGAAGAAAAATAAATCGTGCAGTTACTGATAGCGATGGAAAAGTTTGGTATGATGAAGAAAACAAGCCCGGAATTGCTAACTTATTAACAATTTATTCCGTATTTGAAAATATTCCGCTAAAATCTGCTATCGAACGTTTTGAAGGGTGTGAGCGCTACGGTGATTTGAAAAAAGCAGTTGCTGATTCTATCGTTAATGCTTTGAAACCAATGCAAGAAAAATATTACGATATAATTCAAACTAAATTAGTAGATGAAGTTTTGGACAAGGGTAGAGAAAGGGCAAACAAAATCGCAAGCGAAAAGTACGATATAGTACGTAAATTAGTAGGCTTCGGAAGATAGATTTTAGTAAATTTAATAGAAAAACTTAAAACCATATAATTACGGTTTTATTTTAAATATTAATTGACGAAATATAAATTAAATTGTATATTTTAAATATGTTTGAGTGGACAGATAGTGAAATTATTGTATTGCCTATAGCATTCGCTTGTATGCTTGTAATAACTATTGCGATAAGTTTAGGTTTAAAAAATAAAAGTGAAAAAATAGCAAATATACCATTAACTATTATTGCAATATTGCTAGTTGTGTTAGAGCTTGTTAAGCAAATAGTAAATATAGTGCAAGGATATACTTGGTGGAGTTTACCACTGCATTTTTGTTCGTTCTTTTTTGTTTGGTGTCCATTAGCACAATTTACAAAAGGTAAGTGGCAAGAATTTTTTAAAACGGGTGCTTTTATTTGGGGTGCTTTTTTAACCGTTTGCTTTTATGTGTCCCCACAACTTATTATAGGTAATGCTACTGATGATATTTTTGCATCATTTTCGAATTTTCACACCTTCTTTTTCCATCATTTAGCAATACTTTATTTTATGCTAACTATTGGATTGAAATTGTACAAACCAACATACAAGCATATATTGTATGGAGAAAGTTGTTTGTTGATTTATGTTATTATAGCTATACCTTGTGCATACATATTGAATACAAACTTTTGTAATATTTTATATGCGAGTCTTGATTTGTTAGAAAATTTACGGCTTGCAACTAATCAATTCGTGTATAATCTTGTTTTGTTTCTTTTTGGTGTTGTAAGCGTAGTTATTGTTGTGCTTTTAAGTATATTAGTTAGAAATATTTTTTCTAAAAAGAAAAAAGTTATTTATTTCAAAAATAACAAGGATGACGTTTAATTAGTTTTGTTCTAATATCACTAGCGAATTGTTTGTTATAAAAATATATATTGTTGTTTTCATATTTTGGGATTTTATTTGATAGCATTGTTTATAATATTTGCATCTACAAGTTAGGTATTTGTTAATATTTAGCTTAAAAAACAACTAAAGGGCGCAACCGAATTTTGTTTGTTCGAGCGCTTCCACAAGCGCAAGGCTTTATGTGTCAATATTTTAATTTTTATCTTTATTAAATTAGGTTGTTAGGAAAGTTGGGTAGTTTATTCTTACGATAATACATATAAGTAATACAGTTATTAAAGCGAAATTTAGTTAAACAAAAAATTAGTTGCATAAAAATTTAGGAATTTTGCATTTTTTTATTGACAATAGTCCAAAAAATTGGTAAAATACTTTTACATTTAATTGTTGTCTTTAATTATGGCGGCGTAGCTTAGTTGGTTATAGCGAGCGGTTCATACCCGCTAGGTCGGTGGTTCGAATCCACTCGCCGCTACCAAAAGGCGACAATTATTTGGCTCCGTGGTCTAGAGGTTAGGACATCACCCTTTCACGGTGGTAACGCGGGTTCGAGTCCCGCCGGAGTCACCACAAGAGATAAAAGACGAACATTTTAGTTCGTTTTTTTATTTATTTTATAGAAAAAATATTGCGAAAAATATACAATATTTGTATATAAAAAATTATTTTTTAATCATATTTTTTAAATGCGTTTGGAAAACTAACATGATATACAAATTAACAATATAAATTAACAATTAATTTTATCAAAGCGAAATATTATTTTTTAAAATAAAACACTAATATATATTTATATATTTTAATAATTATTGAAGACATGAAGCTGTGATAAAGGCAGTAATTATTTGACATTTTACTTGCATTACGATATATATCTAACTAAAAGCAAAAGAAAGGGAAAAGTGTTCAAAGCCAAAAAGAAAATTATTAGCTGATTATTTTTTTAGTATATAAAAGCAATATGATAGATAGCCAAAAGAATTTTATTGTTTTTATTATGGATTATTTTAAATTTAATAGTTTAAACTAGCAAAGTGGATTTGAGTAGAATGTTGGTGTTCTATTATTGCGTGGAGGATAAATGCAAAAGCAACGTTATATATCTATGAGAGGAAATCAAATTCCTGAAGAACTATACGAAGATATTATAAAATTTGACCAAAAAATATTTGTAAACGGTAGCGATGAATACGTGACAGATACTGCAGTATCTCCCGAGATAATTAGGGAATTTTTGCCTAAAAGTATTCCTATGACAAATCTTATTTATGATTTAAACACACGGTCCATAATTGCGTTATTTATAGCTGTTTCGATTGATTCACAATTTATTACTAAAATATTAAATTGCGATTATAATTTTCAAGATTTGAATGCAAAATATATAGAAGATTTCGACAAGAGTGATGTTAACCTATATATATTTAATATTTCAATTTTGCCCGAATATCGTAGCGTGCCACTTTCTGATTCGCACGAAAGCACTTTAAATGGTAGAAAGTTGCTCCAAGTACTGCTTGAAAATTTTGCACTTTCTGTGATTGATTTAGCAAAAAAGGGTACAAAGGTAGATACAATTTTTTATGAAGCAGTTAGTAAAAAAGGCAATATCCTTTCTAGTGATTTAACAAATCATAGACTATTACACGAAGAAGAGGATACGGGTGTGCGCTTATATGGAAATAAATTTGATTTTAATGTTTTCAATAAACTCCCCGGGTTTAATGAGTTAAATGCCGAATACCTAAACGCTTTATCAAGTAAATGCTGTGATAGAGAATAGTTTAAACATTATATAATTAATAGGGTAAAAATCAAAAAATAGTGTTATAAATACATACAATTAAAAAAGCGAGCTCCAAAATTTAATTTTTGAGGTTCGCTTTTATCTTGTTTTATAATACATTTCAAATATTCTTGCTGTGGTTTGGAATACAGTTTTTATCTATTATTGCAAATTTTAAGACAATAAATTTAAAAAACTTTATAATTTGATTTTTATTTGCGTTTTGTTGAGTGAATGTCACGAATTAGTGGTGTGTTTTGTCCAAGAATTTCCTTGTTGTTCTTTTTAAGATATTCTACCCATTCAACGTATGCTGAATAGATACCTTGGTAATATTCTTTGTTTGGTTCAAGTTCGATTTTTTGCACGTATGGGTTGTTTACAAATACGAAGAATATGTAGTTATACATATCGTTAATGGTGTTAAAACTCAAAATTTTTCTGTTTATTAGTGAAGAAAGGGTTTCAAGCCACTGTGCGTATGTAACAATCCAAAAGTAATCTTCTTCGGTAAAACTTGATTCCTTTCCTAAACGCATATCGTCGCACTTAAGCATTATTTTTTGAAGCTCAATTTTATTTGAAAAAGATTGCCAAAAGCTCAATACAAAGTTTGATTCGTTGATGTCTTTGTCACGCTTAAATTGAAAGAATAACGCAATAGAACCAATAACTGCAGTGCAAAGGGTAATTACCTGTGCGACACGGTCTCCCCAAACATCATTAAGAAATAAGGTACTTACTAATGCAAGAACCAACAAGGCGGTACTTAATACTGTTAAAGTGATATTTTTCTTCATAATTTAATCTCTCCTAAATATAAAATAACATATTAATGTAGTAAACGCAAATAAAAAGCTATATAATATAAAATATATAGGCAAATTAATATAATTTTGAATTAAAACTATAAAATTATAGTAATATTTTATTTAATAAAAACTGTATTTTGTTTGATATAGTGCTTTTAACTAAAAATTTTAGTTTAAGCCAAATAATAAGTATTAATAGCAATTAAATTAAACGCTATCGACTTTTTTGTTTAACTATACTATAACATACCTAATTTGCGATAAGGATGAAATACTATGGAAATTTTAAATAAAAATTAAAAATAAGCATAGTTAGTAGTTATGCTTATTTTTTGTATTTTTTTAAAATTAAATTTTTTGCAATTTAGCTAGTCAATTAAATTACTGATTAATTTTGATGTTTTGTTGTAATATAATAAAACTTTTAATTTTGCAGTATGGGAAAATTGTCCAAATGGTCTATTAAATTATGATACATAATAATTTTTTAATCACTAAAGAGTAAATAAGAAAAGTATATAGCTGAAAATTAAAAATTATAGTGTTTTTTTATTTAAGACTTTTAATGCATTATGGAGTTAAAAAATATTAATTGAGCAATATGCTCAAGTTAAGATGAAGTTTGATGTGTGTTTTTGCGTGATAGGGCACAAGCCGAAATAAAGTATTTGAAAATTTCATTATGTTTTTTGTCTATTCTAAAAAGACTTTCTGGATGAAAACGTACAGAAAGAAAAAATTTTTTGTTTTTTGCTTCAAGAACTTCGATATTTCCATCGTCATCATAAGCGGAAGGAGTCAGCATTGCGGGATTATCTATAGTGCAGATATGCCGTGAATTAACTTTCATTTTTTTAGTTTTTACGATTTGATAAAACAGAGAATCTTTATTTATAAAAATATCATGTACGTATATTGCATCTTTTTGCAAATGTTTAGTTTTATTTTTAATAAATTTCGTTGAACCACCTAAGCTACGCACAACATTATTTTGTCCCATACAAATTGCAAGTAGGGGAATATCATTATCGTAGCAAAATTTTGAAGCAAACATTTCATAAGTATCACCAAAAATTCCACCAGCAATAATTATTCCATCGCACAAAGAAATCGCATCAATAAAGTTTTGTTTTTCGCTTTTATTAAATATTTTATCCATTTTGATGTATTTTTCTTGTTCGTTTGTAATATTAACAAAATCTAAGTTTGTATTAGATGGCAATATACCAATAGGGATTGCTCCGTTTTGATAAATTGCATCTTTTATTTCATCTCGTATGTATGTGTTGTGCCGTTGCTTGTTTTCATCAAAATGTTTAGATATTATTCCAATAATTGCTTTTTTCATTTCTAACCTCTTATAATTTTAACATTAAAAATTGTTTAAAGTCAATAAAAAGCACTAAATCCAAAATCTATGTGATAGTTTTTATATAATAAAGATAAAAATGCCCCCCCTTGGTTGTATATAGTGATTGGTTAAATAATTTTAAAATTGATTATATATTTTAAAGATATTACTATCAAAAGGATATGTGTAAACTAGAAGCTTGAAAAAAATAAAGCAACACAAACGTAGACAATAATAGGCAATTTTAACAAAAATAAAAAATAGAGCGGTCAAAAGCCCGCTCTCTAATCTGCAATAGAATAATATCATTGTCGCTCAATCTCTTGAGTTAATAATATTATATCGCAATTTTATAAAAAATGTTTATGTGATGTGTAATTTTTTATAAATTTTGAAGAATGTTTTATTATGAGTAACAAATAATAGGAAAAGCTCGTTTTTCACGAGCTTTTTTAAAAATAAAATTTCATAGCACTTCGCAAATTATAGTAAATAGAGCAGTGTTCAAAAACCAAGTTTGTGGCG
>CALWOW010000010.1 GCA_944383295.1 uncultured Clostridia bacterium | reverse complement strand
GAAGCAGTTACGGTAATGCTAAACTCTATAACAATTTTTGTTGCAGAATACACAAGATAGTTATTTGGGGTGGTAGCATCAGAACTAGAGCCCGAGGCTAATCCGTCTTTTACCTTAAATGAAACAGATACTTTTTGTTCTACATCTTTTTCTAAAGTGATGGTACTCCCATTGTTTACTGTAAAGTTAGATAAAAACGCATTAGCATTTGTACCTGTAGCAAATAAGGGATATTCTTTTTTGTCAACACTCCACGCACCTTTTTTCTCTGTATAAATATCAATACTAGTAACTTTCACATCCTCAGGGGCGATTGTTACTTCGCTGATATTTTGCGCATTATCAACGCCTGTGTATTTTAAAGTTAAATCAATTGTTTGCGTTGCGCCTGGATAAATTGAGCCTGTTGTTGCGGTGCAAGTAACTGTACCTATTCTGCCTATTTGAATTGTGTTTTGTCCATAACCACCAGCAGTCATTGCACCTAGGGTAACAGTGGCTACCATTGCTATTAGCAATAAAGGAACTAATGCAAATATCAAAATATTAAAAGTTTTTAATTTGTTAAATTTGGTCACCCTGCTACCCTCCTTTTAAACTTTTTCTTACTTAATAAATTCGATTACAAATAAAGATTTATGGATTAGCAACTTGCCCCGAAAAACTTGCTGTATTTATGCTTGATTGTTCAGTAGTCGAACTGTCTGAATTTGCAACAGTTTGGCTATCTGAATCGTTTGTAGTTTGAGTACCTTTCTTGTTAGTTCCCGATACAGACTCGTAACCTGCATTTGGAAAATCACCGATATCAGTTAAATTTGCCACATTAGTCTCAAAATAAGATTTCATTGCGTTTACCCAATCTCTAAATGGCGAATCAATATTCAAACCTACTATATTTTTACATAAATCATATAGAGTAGGACTTACAGCATCTGCTTTTGCATCGCTTAATTCTTCATTAAAAGTATCAACATCAACAGTATCAATATTTATAGTAAAATCAATTGTTGTCGCTAATGATGCAGAGGTATTGCTATCCGTGATAGTTATACTACTTCCTATAATATCAACATACTGACCAGGGAGTATAGCCTCGTTGTAAACTGCTATTGTAGTTTTACTGCTTAAAGTTTTCAATAACCACTTATTCCCGAAACTATACTCATATGAAAGATTAGCAAGGTTAGGATCAGGAGTAATACGCACAACAGCAACTAGAGGAACACAAGAATTATTATAAAATCTTAAATTTTTTGTTCCATCAGTCCCATATAACGCAGCCAAATCCCCTGTAAATTCATTATTAGTCCATCCATCAGCCGAAGTTGTAATACTGAAATCTTTTCCCGTATCACCAGCGCCAAAATTAGTTTTAGGTAAATACTCATCTCCTATAAATGCAGCATAAACATCTTCACAATTATCACCGTTATACACTAGACTTTTACCATCTATTGTAGTTGAAGAAGATAATTGCGCGTCTTTTGCTTTCTTCCCCGCTAGTGGAGACCATTCTTTTATAAAACCACCTGTTGTAGATGTAGAGAATTGCATTAACTCAACGCTTATGTGTCCACCTGTTGTTGCGCTTTTTGTACCAAATTGAATTGCATCATTTGATTTTGTACCGTAATCACCGGCATATCCGCCACCAACTATACCAACGTAATAGTACCAACCGTTTGCTTGCTGAATCCATTTATTTGTATCAACACCTGTTACATTAAAAGTAGGACTTACACGCATAACGCAAGGGATATCTATAGCAACACCTTCTTTTGTCGCTGATATATATAACTCTGTAGCTGAATCTAACTCACTAGATTTAGTAATCTCTGTGGTTGCAGTTGCATCACTCCACACTTGAGCTGAAATCTTTGCAACATTTACTGTGCTTGTAATAATAGTGGAAGGAACAGAAAATGCCGCAAGCACAACACTTGCAGTTAAGCAAACAACCGCCAAGACGCCAACGAGTATCGATAATGCAAGTTTTAGCGATAACGTTTTCATTTTGGTCACGTCTATTCCTCCCCCCTTATTTTCTTTTCTTAATCGTAATTTTACATTATTTGATTATAAATGTAAAACGATTTTAGGTCATTTTTTAAAATTTTGTATAATTTTGCTAGAAATTAATAATATTTTGTGAATTTATCAATTTTATATACTATTTTGTAGAAAAAATGCAAAAATAAAATTCAATTTATATAATAATATATAGGAATTAGAATTTTTATAAATTTTGAAAGGTATAAAACAAAATAATTTGATAATTTTCATAAAAAAATACTTTCAATATGAAAGTATCTTTAAATTAGGCATTATTATTTGAATTGTTATTTTGTGGCGGAGTATTTTGATTGTTATTATCCGCTAATTCATTTTCTGCCCCATAAGTCGTCCGCATGATTTTTTCAAATTCTTTGTTTTCTTGCTTTTTCTTTTGTTCTAAATATTTACGTTCTGCTTCTTTTTCAAATTCGGCTTTTAGAGTTAAGAACCTATCAATTTCCATACGTGCGTGACGGCGCTCAACAACGCTACGGATAAGAAGCATTGTGATTATTAGGGTAGCGAAACAAGCAATAGTTAAGAACAAATTATTTTTTATAAATCCAACTACATACCCCAACACAGGAATACTCAACACCATTTTACCTTCCACTAAACGCAAGGCAACTTCGTCATAACTGCCGTTTGTAACTTCTTTATTATCCCCTTCTAGTCTAATAATGGTGTCTTGACC
Organism: uncultured Clostridia bacterium; assembly: GCA_944383295.1. GTDB lineage: Bacteria > Bacillota > Clostridia > Christensenellales > UBA1242 > UBA7867. The sequence continues at coordinate 16,697 of CALWOW010000010.1, read as the reverse complement.
ATTTTCACCAGAAACGGCACCCACTTGTGTTACTCTATGAATAAGTGAAATTGAATCTGTAGCTTTTCTTTTGTAACTTAAAATATCGTTTACGTGCACTTCACTAATATCGCTTACCGGTTTCATAATTACCAAACTTCCTACGGGAATTGTTGGCTCCATACTATTAGTTGGGACAATACCTATACGCAAACCAAACAAAAGTCCAAAAGCGACAAAGAAAGCAATAATAAGTGCTAATGTAAGGAAAATTGTGTTTATTACATTAAAAAATGTAGTCCAACCTGATGGTATAACCTGACTTATCGAGTAATTGTTTGTAAACTCCTGCATTTGTCGTTGCTTGTACTCACGCAGTTTTATCATTTCTTCGCTAGGTTCTTTTGCCTGGTCGTACTGTTCTTGAATTTCTGGATTAATAATAGATTTTGGCGCATTTGGGTTATTTGAAACTTCGACATCATCGTAAACAGGTTGTTCTTGGTCCAACATTATTTCACGAGATTGATGAGCAATTTCGTTTGGCGTAAGCGCTTTTTCTCCATTTTCTTCTTTATAATCCATTTATAACTCCTACTTTTATAAACATTCTTACTAATTTTACCAAAATGCAACAAAAAACTCAAATGATTTTTACATATTTTTTGTTATTGTTAGTTATATGCAAAAATCATAAAAAAACACATTCAAAATTTGTAAAAAAGAAAAAAGCGCATTTTTGCGCTTTTACATTGTAATGCTAGGACCTTTTTCTTTGTTTGTTTTAGGTGCCGGAACAAAATTTTTTGATAATGCAACAAATTTTCTTGATAAATTTGAATAATGTGTAATGTTATAATTAAACTTGTTGTAAATTTCTTCCATTTGTTTTTTCGAAACATAATCTTCAAATTGATCTAACATTTCACCGTATCGCTGTTTTACAATTTGTGCTTTTTGATTTATTTCTAGCATTTTTTGTTTGTTCTCATTAGTGCTTGGCTGTATTCGTAAATCTTCCATTTGCTTTTTGTAATTTTCAAGTTCTTGGTCAAATGCTGGTTTAATATTTTCTATAAATGATTTACGCTCCTGACTAATTTGCTCATCAAAAATCTTTTTGTTTATTGTTACAAAGTCTTTATTTATTTTAAGTTGCAGATTATAGATATCAGGAGTTTTTATATACAAATCAGGAATTGCAAATTTGTTGCTATCCGCTAATAACGCAGTATTTAATTTAAAGCAATCGACAATAGACGCTTCGGGATTTTTTGCAAAATATGACTGTAATTCATTAAAAGAAACAGAATCACAAACGTCACAAATAGAAGTCGCTAAAGTCAAAATTTGTTTTGTTGGTATATTATACGCATTTGCAATTTGTTCTGCTGCTTGCATCTTGCTACAACCTTTTGGAACTAAACAAATGCTACCATTTTTGCCCATTTGAATATCTACATCTTTATCTAATTGATTTAATAAATCTTGAGGCATTTCCAAAAGATTTTTAGCCATATCATCCGCAAGGCTATTGAAAACATTGCTACAATTTTGCATTTTTTCGGTAACTGTTTTCCCTTTTTGAACCGCATTTTTCACCGAAAAACTACTTACCTTGGGTACAAAACGAATATTGTATGCTCTAGACAATGCATATTTAAAATTTGTTTCGCCATTATCGTAATTACCTGCTACTTTTTTCCATTTACCGCTCGAAATATCAAATATACTTGGCTTTTCGCTATTTGACTCTACTACCATGTAATAATTTGCTAGCAAAGTTTGATTTTCTGGTTTATTGAAAAAATTAAAGATTGCATTTGCAGTTTCGACAGGTATACGTTTATCTTGCAATACTAATTGCCCACCCCTTCCATCTGGGACAGACACATAAGCGCCATTTGCGGCAGATATACAAACTTGATTAGCGGAATACTTATCTATAAATTTTTCACATTTTCTATAACTACCGATTGAATTGAATATCATTAAACCGCCGTTTTTCAAATTACTCTTTAAAAATGCATTTAATTCCCTATCATTGCTTTTTTGTTTCCCTTTTGAATTATAAAACGAATTTATGCCTATATTCACGATAACGGGTGACTTACCCACGTATTTTAGGTGAGTTATTTTATATTTTTTTATACGGTCTTTTACAATTCCAACACAATCTTTACAAATAGAAATAAACTCTTTTAAATCTTTTACGTGTACATCAAACAACATTAAATAGTAATCAGGTATAGGAGTAATAGACAAAAAAGCAACAATGGGCTTTTTTATCGCTTTGATTTTCTTTAAGTTAGTCTTAACTATTTTGTATGCTTTTGCTGGCTCAATAGATTTTATTCTAGGAAGTACACCTTTATATAAAGCAGAAAGTTTGTCTATACTTTTATTTAATTTACGCAAATGAATTTGTAAATTTTCTTTAAAAGCTAAATCATTCAAATCAAAAATTTTTGCTTTATAAACATATTCCATTGGTGCACCTCCTTTTTATTTAATATTATCAATATTATACCATAAAAGTGAAATTTTGTCAATATTGAAAATTTTTAAAAAATTATGTCAACACTAAAATTTGCTTGATAAAAAATTTTCTAGGTGCTATAATTAGTAATATGCACTAACAAAGGAGAATTTATTATGAATATTTGGCATGACATTGAAAAAAGCAGAATAAAGTTGGATGACTTTGTTGCTTTTATTGAAATTGGTAAAGGAAATAAAGTAAAATACGAACTTGACAAAGAAACAGGTTTAATTATTTTTGACCGTTTACTTCACACAAGTATGGTTTACCCTGCTAATTATGGGTTTATCCCTCGTACCCTTGGTGGCGATGGCGACCCACTAGATGTTTTGGTTCTTACAGCAGAACCACTTATTTCTGGGGTTTTGGTTGAAGCACGCCCTATCGGCATGATTGTAATGGTTGATGATGGCGAGCAAGACGAAAAAATCATTGCTGTAGCTAAAAACGACCCATTCTTTAAGAATGTAAAAACTATGGATGACTTACCTAAACATACATTTGATGAAATGGTTCATTTCTTTAAACGCTACAAAGAATTACAAAACAAAGTAACCGAAATCAAAGGTGTTGAAGGAATCGAAGCAACACTCAAAGTTATTAACGACAGTTTAATAAACTATGCTGCTGAATACGACAGAAATTAATAAAAGGAGTGCTAAACGCACAAAATGGTAAATCAGGAATTAGATGACGCAGAAGGTGTTGTTTGTTATCCTAGATACTCAAAGTTTTTATCAATAATAAACACCCTTGCGTTGATTTATTTAATTGTAGTTTTGTTGTTATCAGTTTGTTGGTTAAGCACTCATTACGTAAAGCCTATTAATGGCGCATCTATGCAACCTGGTATCAACAATAATGATGAAGCAACAGGTGATATTGCGTTAGTTTCAACAACCGCCACAATGAAACGTGGTGACATAGTCATTATTGATGTTTCTAGTCTTAGCCCTGAAAGAGGTTTACTTATAAAAAGAGTAATCGCTATGGGTGGAGATAAACTAAAAATAACCAACAATTACGGTTATATCAACATTTATGTCAACGATGAGTTACTGGTTGAAGACTATATCAAAGACCCTTACAATCAAGGCGTATCTACTTTTGAAAACATTTTTAACCAAGTAGGTTGGTACACAAAAGTAACAGTACATCAAGACACTGATGGTACAAGTTATATAATTATACCAGATGGCTATTTCTTCTTTATGGGCGATAATCGAGGTGTAAGTTTTGACAGTAGGTCCATGGGACCTGTCGCCTACTCTTTGTGCGAAGGCGTAGTTGAAACAATATTCCCAAAAGGAAGTTTTATGAATAATTTCTTGAATAGTTTATTTTAAAAAAGCAAGTTGATATTACTAACTTGCTTTTCTTTTTTATAAAAAATTTTTGATTTATAAAATTCTAATTGATAAAGAGCAAAGTTGATATCTTCCTAAATTTTCACAATACTGCTCTTTTGTAAATAAAAGTAGCAAGGTGAATTTACTACTCTTGCTCTTTTCTATATGAGTTTAAATAAAAAAGCAAGGCTTTTACCTTGCTTCTTGCTCTCACCCACAAATTAACGTTTGCTAAATTGTACTGCCTTACGTGCTTTGTGTAATCCGTATTTCTTACGCTGTTTTCTCCGTGGGTTTATATGAAAGAAGCAAGGTAAAATCCAACTAATCTAATTTTTACTACTCTTGCTCTTTTCTATATGAGTTTAAATAAAAAAGCAAGGCTTTTTACCTTGCTTCTTACTCTCACCCACAAATTAACGTTTGCTAAATTGCACTGCCTTACGTGCTTTGTGTAATCCGTATTTCTTACGCTCTTTCATACGTGGGTCACGAGTTAACAACCCTGCAGTTTTGATTACAGGTTTGAATGCTTCGTTTTCCTTAACTAATGCACGAGCGATACCATGGCGAATAGCACCAGCTTGTCCACCAAGTCCACCACCGTTTACTGTAACATATACATCGTATTTGTCAGCTGTGTTTGTCAAAGCTAATGGTTGACGAACAATTTGCTTTAATGTTGCAAGACCAAAATAGTCTTCGATGTCCTTTTTGTTGATAGTAATTTTACCCTTACCAGCAATTAAACGAACACGAGCAATAGATGATTTACGACGACCTGTTGCGTTTGTATATGGGTTTGGAATCTTTTTCGTTGCCATAATTATCTTGCTCCTTTAATTTCTAATTTTATAGGGTTTTGTGCTTGATGTTCATGTTCAGCACCTTTGTAAGTACGCAATTTTTTAAGCATTTGCTTACCTAATGCGTTTTTAGGCATCATACCCTTTACCGCACGCATTACAGCAAAGTCACTACGATTTTGCATGAGGTCTTTGTATGCGATTTCACGGTCACCACCTGGGTACAAAGTGTGGTATTTAAAAGTTTTTTGGTTAATTTTGTTACCTGTAAGTACTACCTTATCGCAGTTAATTACAATAACATAATCGCCCATATCAGCATGAGGAGTGTAGGTTGGTTTGTTTTTACCACGTAAAATTGCAGCAACTTGACTAGCCAAACGACCCAAAGGAATGTTTGTGCCATCGATTACATACCATTTTGCATCTTCTCTTGCTTGTGTTGGCATATAAGTCTTCATAATGAGTTTTCCTCCGAAAAAATCAATAAAAATATTTATCTACCAAGCATTAGATGAGGGGCTAATTCACTAATATTTTCAATAGATTGAATTATTATAGCACAACAATATCAAAAAAGCAAGAGTTAAAAGTAAAATATTAAAATATTTTGAAACAAAAAACACACAACAATAAGCAGTATTGTATATTAATTCTAAAATATACTCTTTTTTCTAGTCTTATTCTTTTGCCCTTTTATTAAAATTTGAATACTAAACTATTTAAAGTTTTAAGCATACAAAATTTATTTCGACAAACAAAAAGGACTATCAAAAGGCTAACCCTTTTAAAACTAGCAAAATAAAAAAAGAACTATTGACATCAAATAAGTTCCTTTTTATATTAGTTTTAAAACAATTTAACTAATTATTTTATTTTTTATCAAAATGTTTAGCATATTTATTTTAAAGCACGCCACTTAATCCCCCATCATCGGTATTTTCTACCGTACTGCTTGAAACAGTTTTCTCTACAAAGTTTGCTGTAACTACTGCGCCTTCTATTAGACTGTATGGAATATCTGCACTATCGGTATAAGCGCTCAAATCGGCGCCGTTACTTGCTGTCCAACCTGAAAAAGTATAACCTCTATATGCTACTGCACTCAAATGCACGACGCTATTTTGATTTGAAATATCAATACCATTTACCCTTGCTTCACCACCTAAAGTTGCTAATGTAGCGACACCTTCGATAGTTGCTCCACCGCTAGGTGGGTTTTGATATGAAGGGGCTTCCGATTGTACAAGGGTTACATGCATTGTACTTACACCGAATAAATATGTAAATCTAAAAGTAACAATATTGTTAGTTTGTCTAGTTGTATAATCAACCAAATGTGCTTGTCCTGCACCATATAAATTTGCGTGGTAATATTCTAGCCCATAAGTTACATTATCTATTGTAACTGAATAGATATAATAGTTATCAATAGGGTCAATCACAACATACAAATCTTTGCCTACTTCTTCTTTTGAAACTGTTGCCTTAGTGTCATCGTCAAAAGTCACTGTTACTTTCGGCTTTTCTTTAAAGTATGCTACTAGTGTACTATTTTGCGTGATTGTAAATATAAGTGGATTTGTGGTCAATATTGTTCCGTTTAAATTCCAGTAGTCAAGGTCATACCCATCATTCGGAACGGCAGTAACCGTAACTTGACTATTTTTAGAGTACTGTGTATTGGCTCCTACTATACTCCCCCCACCGCCTGAAACGCTACTAGACAAAGTGTAACCATCATATTGCCATATAGCGTATAATGTTTTGTTAGAAGTATAACTATATTTAGTAGAAGAACTAACATAAGATGTACTACCCGTACTCCACGCCCAGCCTAACAACTTATAATCGGCACGAGTGCCTGTTGGCAAACTGCCTATTGTAGAACCATAAGTTACTTGCCTACTACTTGTTGAACCTGTTCCGCCACTGTAGTCAAAATATAGAGTATATTTGTTTGCCGTAAAATATGCTGAACTAGCGTGAGAAGTGCTTATCTTTAAGACTATAGCAAGATATACAGATGTTGTTGAAAAAGCATGCATTTTAGAAGGAATACTACCTGATGATAATGAAAAATTGTTGCCATTGCGAGTAAAAGTTAAGTCAGCGCGATAGTCAGAAGACGTATTAACTGCATTAGAATAAGCTCTATCCTGTGCGGCAGACTCGCTAGAAGTATTAACCCACCCTAAATCAACATCAAAATTTGTAGGAGCCGAACTAGACCAACTGTACCCCGTACGCCCCATTGTAAAATTTCCACTAATAGTAAAATCAGTGGCATCGTCAAGAGTCCTAACAACAGTTGGTGTTGGTACGGTAACACTGTTTACATAAGCATTGTCATAATAGATATAACAACGAGCATAATGATCACGATCTGCAGAACTATTATATTTCGATGCTTGAGAACTTGATTTATAAGTCTCACTTGCTTGCGCTTTTGGTAAAAACAACAAACCACCACAAACCAGCGCTACTATTAAAGGTATAACCACAATTAAACTTATAATTACATTCTTTTTTGTATTTTGATTTGTTTTCATAACATACCCCTATTATGATTACCACTATATTAATTAATAAATTGATACAAATTAACACATTTTCTAGTTAAATAAAAACATAATCTTTGAATAACTTTATACGATTGTTAAATTGTTATGTTTATATGAATTTTACTATTAACAATAGTTATAAGTCAAGTAATTTTTGATAACTTTTGTTAATAATTAAGTTATGGAATTTAAAGATGTTATTAAAGATTTAAGAAGCGAAAAAGGGATTTCGATAAATCAACTTGCAAAAGAGTTAAATGTGAGTAACGCTTGCGTGAGTTATTGGGAAAATGGAAAGCGTGAACCAAATTTACAGCAAATAAAACGAATTTGCCTATTTTTCGATGTTTCGGCAGATTATGTTGTTGGATTGATTAATGAAAATTTGTGATAAAAAATGGACAGAATTGAGTTATCTCTTAAACTAACAAAAATAAAAAGATAATGTATTAGACCAAATTTACATTATCTTTTTTGTTAATTTAAAAAGTAAAAACAAATAATTCGTTTTTATTTTCACTCTATATTACATTAATACTTTACCTTTTTTAGCACCAACCCTACCGCTTGTGCGGTTTTACCTGCTCTTTTTCTATCTTTACTATCTATGATATTTGGCAAATCGTTTGCGTTGATTTTTCCCTGCCCTATTTCTATCAAAGTACCTGCAATAATACGCACCATATTATATAAGAAGCCATCACCTGTAACGGATAACACATAGTGGTTTTTCATTTTCTTTTTTAAACTAATTTTGTAAATCGTGCGCACAGTACTTGCTGTTTCGGTTTTTGCGCTACAAAAACCTTTCCAATCGTGAGTGCCCAAAAAGTATTGCGTTGCATTTTTTGATATTTCAAAATCAAACGGCTCCGGAATTTGCGCTTCGGTATTCATATAATATGGTAAAACATTATTAGACACATAAAAGTGATATTCATAAGTTTTTTCTTTAACATCAAATCTTGCGTGAAAGTCATTTGCAACTTCCCTGCTACTTAAAATCTTTATATCTTCTGGAAGATATGCATTAAGGGCTTTGTAAATGTTGTTTGGATGCATACGAGTATTAGTATCGAAATGAGCAGGCATTTCTAATGCGTGCACACCTGCATCCGTCCTTCCGCTACTTTGTACTGTAACCTTTTCCCCTAATGCATTAAAAATTGCATTTTCGATTTCACCTTGCACTGTCTTTTGATTAGGTTGTACCTGCCAACCGCAATAATTTGTACCTAAAAATTGAATTAAAATTAAAATACGTTTCATAATTTTATTATAGCACAATTAAAGTAGATAAGTAAAGATAAAATATATCATTTTTATTTGTCTAACTTGCTTTTAAGTGATATAATTTAAAAAAACAACAAGGAGTGAATAAATTGAAAAAAATTACTACTGATGGAAATACCGCTTGCGCAATGTCTATTTACGCAACAAATGAAACTGCCATAATCTATCCTATTACGCCAAGTTCGCCGATGGCGGAGGCTTGTGACGAATGGTCTAGTGCTGGCAAGCAAAATATTTATGGTACAAAAATGCAAGTTGTAGAAATGCAGAGTGAAGGCGGTGCTGCGGGCGCTTTGCACGGAAGTTTACTTTGCGGGAGTCTAACTACGACATTTACAGCCAGTCAAGGTTTGTTACTAATGATACCTAATATGTATAAAATCGCAGGCGAATTGTTACCTTGCGTATTTAATGTTGCTGCTCGAAGTTTGGCTACGCACGCTCTTTCGATTTTTGGTGACCATAGCGATGTTATGGCGTGCAGACAAACAGGTTTTACAATGATATGTTCAAAAAACGTACAAGAATGTTTTGATTTGGCAACAATTTCAATGATGACAACATTAAATTCTAGTTTACCTGTACTACATTTTTTTGATGGTTTCCGCACTTCGCACGAAATTAGCAAAATTGAAGTATTAGAAAATGAAGAAATTTCGCAACTTATCCCTAGAGATAAAATTGCGCAGTTTAAAGCAAGGGCATTAAATCCTAACACGCCAAAACAATATGGTACAGCGCAAAACCCTGATGTTTACTTCCAAAACAGAGAAGCTAGTGAAAGTTTCTATCAGGCTGTTGGTACACATTTTAAACAAGCTTGTCAAAAATACGAAAAAATTACAGGCAGGCATTACGCACCATTTACTTACTATGGAGCACCTAACGCCCAACGTATTATAGTGTCTATGGGTAGTAGTACCGAAACTTTGGAAAGTGTGATTGATGTTTACAATAAAGAACACGATGACAAAGCAGGTTTAATCAATGTATGCTTGTATCGACCTTTCTATACTGATGATTTTCTTTCAGTGCTACCAAAATCTACCCGCACAATAACTGTACTAGACAGAACAAAAGAAGGCGGTTCTGTTGGCGAACCACTTTATTTAGACGTTTGTGGAGTATTAAGAGAATGTAACATCAATATCCCTGTATTGAATGGTAGGTATGGACTAGGTGGAAAAGACTTTACACCTGCTTGTGCAATGGCGGTTATTAACAACTGCACACCAAACGGCAAGCATGGTTTTACCGTTGGTATAACTGATGATATGAATGGAACAAGTTTGGAATTACCTAAATTTACACTCAATTCAAAAAGCACTCAATGTATGTTTTATGGTCTCGGTAGTGATGGTACTGTAAGTGCAAACAAAAACAGTATAAAAATTATCGGTGACTTAACTCCACTTTATGCACAAGGATTTTTTGTGTATGATAGTAAAAAAAGCGGAAGTGTGACAATATCTCACCTACGCTTTGGTAAGCAACCTATCACCGCCCCCTATGAAATAGATGTTGCTGATTTTATTGCTTGCCACAATGCTCGCTACATTGGAAAGTATGATATTTTGTCAAAATTAAAAAATCATGGTACATTACTTCTTAACTGTGATTGGAGTGTTGAGGAACTTGAAACTAAACTTCCTGCTAACTTTAAACGAGAACTTGCGCAAAGAAATATCAACTTTTATATAATTGATGCGCAAAAAATAGCCACACAACTTGGTTTGCGTGGAAAAATCAATACAATTATGCAATCAGCATTCTTTAAACTAACAAACATTATAAATTTTGAACAAGCTGTTATTGCTATGAAAGAAGCGGCAAAAAAATCTTATGGAAAAGCAGGCGAAGCAGTTGTAGAACAAAACTACAAGGCAATTGATGCTGGTGGCAAAGAAATTGTACACGTAAACATTCCTTCCAAATGGTTAAATGCAACAAATCAAATAAACACTAACTACGAAGAAGACAAAACACCTTTTGCGAAGAACGTTATGGAACCTATCGCCAAACTCAAAGGTGATAACTTGCCTGTAAGTGCATTTAATGCAGATGGGCACATCCCTACCGATACCGCTCGATTTGAAAAGCGTGGAGTTGCTACAAATATTCCTTGTTGGTTAAAGGAAAATTGTATTCAATGTAATATGTGTAGTTTTGTTTGTCCTCACGGAGCAATCAAGCCTGTGCTTATTGATGATAACATCGAAGTGCCCGAAGGTTTTGAAACTGTTCCAGCAACGGGCGTGCCAAACAAAAAATTCCGCATACAAATTAGCCCACTAGACTGTACAGGTTGTGGAAGTTGTGCTAATGTTTGTCCTGCTATGAAAAAAGCGCTCGAAATGAGAGATGGAGATGAACAAATTGAAAAGCAAGCATTAAATTATAAATTTGCTGAAAAATTAGAAAATGCGCAAGTATTTAACAAATACACCGTAAAGGGCAGTCAATTCTCACCTACTCACTTTCAATTTAGTGGAGCGTGTGCTGGCTGTGGTGAAACACCTTATATAAAATTGATTACTCAACTATATGGTGACAAGATGGTAATTGCAAACGCAACAGGTTGTAGTAGTATTTATGGTGGTTCGTTCCCTAGTTGTCCTTATACTGTTGATAACAACGGACGTGGTCCTGCTTGGGCAAATAGTCTATTCGAAGACAATGCAGAATTTGGGCTTGGAATGCGTATTGCCCTTGATTCACAAAAAGCACAAATTTCAAAGAAGTTAGACGCTGTCGCTTTATTACTACCACAACTTCAAGATTATGTAAACGAATGGAAAAACGCTACCAACCTAGATGCTAATCAAATTGCAAGCAATCAACTACTTTCAATGCTTGAACAAAATGAAAATGTATCTAACCCACAAGCGCAAGCACTTATTCAAGAATTACTCAACAATGCAAACAACCTAAATGATAAAGCAGTTTGGATTGTTGGTGGTGATGGATGGGCTTATGATATAGGTTACGGTGGATTAGACCACGTACTCGCTAGCGGTAAAAATGTAAATATTTTGGTACTAGACAGTCAAGTATATAGTAACACAGGTGGTCAAGCAAGTAAAGCGACTCCTGCTGGTGCTGTTGCAAAATTTGCTGATAATGGTAAAAAGACAAACAAAAAGAACCTTGGACTGATGGCTTTATCCTACCCTAATGTTTATGTTGCTCAAATCGCTATAGGTGCAAATATGGCGCAAGCGCTTACCGCTGTAAAAGAAGCTTGCGAATATAATGGCGTATCCATAATTATCGCTTATTCTACTTGTATCAATCACGGAATTGATATGTCGCAAGGAATGCTCACAATGCGTGAAGCGGTACAATGCGGTTATTGGAATTTGTTTAGATATAATCCACTTACCCACAAACTTATTTTAGATTCGCAAAAGCCAACCGCAGACTATATTGAATTTGCTAAAAAAGAACGCCGTTTTGCAAATCTCTTCAAAAAGAACCCAGAGCAAGCGCAAAGACTTTTGGAACAATCTAAACAAGCTAGCATTTGGCTACGAGAAAAATTAGAAAAACTTGCAAATGATTAAATCTACTAAACTATAAAAAACAAAAAAAGACTTAAATTAAGTCTTTTTTATTATGCCTTTATGTCAAGCACTTTTAATTGAATTTCGCCCATATTTATAGATTTGTAAGACACAATGTCACCAACTTTTGCTCCTATCAAAGCTTTACCTGCTGGACTTTCATTACTTAACAAACCGTTTAGTGGATCCGATTCGGTACTCCCTACAATTTTGTAAGTCATATCTTCATCGAATTTCATATCGTGAATCTTTACGGTGCAACCAACACCTACTTTACTTGTGTCAATATCCTTTGCATCAATTACACGAATGTGGCGCAACTTTTCTTCTATTTCCAAAATTTCAGACTCAACATTTGCTTGCTCTTCACGTGCGGCAACATATTCGCTGTTTTCACTTAAATCACCATAACTACGAGCAACACCGATTTTTTGAGTGCATTCTGGTCTTTTTACTTTAATTAAAAATTCTAACCTTTCTTTTAATTGCTTTAACCCCTCTTCGGTTACTACTACTTCTTTTTCCATTTTATTAAAATCTCCTGATGTTATTGTTTAGTATAGCGAGTATTGTACTATTTTTCTGCTAAAAAGTCAAGAAAATACCCACTTATTTTATTTAATTACTTTTCTTTTTATTACTGCCTATATGCAAGACTTTGTAAACTATTCCCGTTTTTACTTTTACTAAACCAAAAGGACAAAGTTCTTGACAGCAAAAACATCTAATGCATTTTTTATAGTCAAATTTTGCCTTTGGTACTCCACCCTTTTTTGTTGGTACCATTGTTATTGCTTTTACAGGGCAATGTTCAAAACATTTTTTACACCCCTTACACTTATGCCTATTCACCGCAGGTCTTCTAGTTGTCAAACGATGTAGTGTGCCTTGCAACCATTGTGGTACATAGTTAGCAAATGGCTTGAAATTATTTGGCATTACGGTTTTAAAGTCTTGAACAATCAAATCTTCAATATTATCGCCTAAAACTTTGATATCTAAATTTTCATCAATAAACTTTCGTTGAATTGCTGTATTTATAGTTGGCATTGATTTAGGGTCAATGTTCATTAGCTTTAAGCCGACAACATCGACTGCACTACCATTAACCCCTGCTAAAATTGCACCTATTTTACGAGGTGTTCCATTTGATGGCCCTGGACCTTCCATAGCCATAATAGCATCGGTTAGGTTAAGCACTAATTTATCTTTAAAATATTCTTGTATGTCATATAGAAAATCGCCAAAAACATCAAGCGTCTTAAATTGCCCATGCATTTCTACTTTTGTAAGTCCTGGGATTGCTCCAAACATATTTTTAACAGCATTCGTAAAACCTGTAAATGAATGAGTCTTTAATTTAGATACATTGATAATTACATCTGCTTTTTCCAAACAATCACAAATCAAAAACCTTTTTGCTACTTTTCCGTTGGGTAACGATACTTCAAAACTATTGAAGTTATCATTCATTTCAAAGCCGTTTTTATCAGCAGTTCCCTTTAAACCACTTGCCTTATAAATTCCATTCATATAGCCTTCAGTAAAAGGTCCGCCCGCACTATCAGCAATTATTACCTTGCTTGCTCCTGCCTGTTTTACAAGTTTACCTATTGCCTCAACTACGCTAGGGTGCGTGGTAGCACATTTGTCTGGGCCACACTTCATAAGCATATTTGCTTTTATAACAACGGTTTGCCCCTCTTTTATAAATTTGTTTATACCGCCTAATAAATCAACCGCTTTACTGACTGCCAAATCCACTTTGCTTTGTTCGTAATCATCGCAAGCGCATAATGCTACCTGTTCCATAAATACCTCACATCAATATAATACTTATTATTTTACTACATTTAATTTATTTTGACAAATTAAATTAATATGATTGTAAATTTTATTTTATAATAAAAACAAGCACTGATAAATTAAATTTGTGCTTGCTTTGTGTTTATTTTATTTTATTATTTAATAAGCTTTAAATAGTACTCATCTATCGGCAAATCGCCTTTTTCTTTTATTAAATCATTTTTAGAAATATTTTTTAATAGTTTGCCATCTTTTAAAATTATAAAGCGTGTCGCAACCTTAAATAATTCATCTAAAATATGACTAGACAAAATAATTGTTGTGTTTAACTCTTGTGGTATCTTTGCTATAATTTTTCGCACTTCATTTATTCCTTGCGGGTCCAAGCCATTAAGCGGTTCATCTAACAACAGCAACTCAGGTTCCCCCATCAAAGCAAGCGCTATCGCTAATCGTTGTTTCATACCTGTAGAAAACTTGCCCACTCTCTTCTTTGCAACATCATTCAAGCCTACTTTGTTTAATAAAGCATTTATTGTATCTTTTGAGCAGTCGTACCCCAAACACAGTCCCTTAGCCTTTAAATTTTCGTATGCTGTCATTTCAGGGAAATATCCTACTGATTCAATTAAAGCACCAATACTAATTTTTTTATCTCTTTTATCCTCTGTTTTTATTGAAGCAAATTTTATTTCGCCATCGTTAGGTTTAATCAAGCCACATATAAGTTTTAAAAGTGTAGTTTTGCCAGCACCATTATTCCCCACGAGCCCATAAATTTCACCTTTTTTAAATTCAGCAGAAAAAGAAGATAGCACTGTCTTATTGCCATATTTTTTTGTGAGATTATTTATTTCTAAAATATTTTCCATAACATTCACCTTATTAATTCTTTTTTAAGTGTAATAGTTTCTTGCCATAAAAACTTTTTTGAAATGTAGCCACCACAAAACATAGTGCAGTATATATCAAAAAGTAGATTATTCCAACCCAAAGTACCGTATCCCAATTAAGTGAAAAATTATATATAGTAAACACCGAAGATTGATGCATTAGTGAATAATCTGCAACATCTATCGAGTAGCCAAAAAACGAATTTATTAAAGAAAATACTTGCTGACAGAAAAACAAATATAAAAGTGAGATTACACACGCAACTATTCTACTTCTTAAAAGTAATGTAAGTAGAAAAATTCCAATACCCAAAGCAAAATATAATAAAAATTTAATAGCGGTAAATGCAAAGAAATTACCTATAGTCCAACTGTCACTATCTACATTAGGATACTGATTTATAAAATTTTCTTGATTTATGTAAGGATTATAAAAAACGCTATTTTCAAATATAAAATTACAAATCATAACTAATACAAACAAAGCAACAAAAATAAATACTGTAAATAAAAATATGACAACTATTTTGGACAAAATACTAAAATATTTATTGGAATCTGTAATATTTTTTTCAAAACCATTTGTATAATCCATAGAGCCAAAAAGTACAGCAAAAAATATTATAAATAAACCTAGACTGTTTAATGAATTGAGAAAACTAGCTAAAATGGAAGGATTAAAATTGTTTGGTATATAATACACCAAAACAAAAGGTATAATAAGGATAATTAATACTTTAAACCATATAGAATGTAAGACTTTGTATAAATCAAATTTTAAAATATTAAGCAATTTGGTCTCCTTTTAAGATACATTTGAGTTTAAATCTATTCCAAAAAATTTTATTAATTCCTTTTTAATCGAAACAATTTCTTACCGTAAAAGCTTTTTTGAAATGTCGCCACCACAAAACATAGTGCTGTATATATGAAAAAGTAGATTATTCCTAGGTATAAAAAATGAGCAAACTCTTGCGAAAACTGAAAACTTAAATAAAAACTATTAGTTTGTCGAATAAGTGAATAATCACCAACATTAATTGAGTTACCAAAAATTGAATTTATTAGTGAAAATAAATTAGTACACAAAAACCAATACAATAGTGTAATAATAGCTGAAACTATCCTACTTCTTACAATCATTGTAAATATAAACACACCAATACCTACGGCTGAAAACAAAAGCGATTTAATGGACATAAAAGCAAAGAAATTACCCAGACTCCAAGAGTCTGAATTTACCCTATCAAACATACTTATTCCGTTTTGCGAGTCTATATAAGGATTATAAAACACCCCACAATCAAATATTAAACTATAAATTATAGCAACGAAAAAAGCAATAATAAAAACAAACAAAGTGAAGAAAATAATAACTAGGATTTTAGAAAGTATACTTAAATATTTATTTGAGTCGGTTATATTTTTTTCAAAACCATTTGTGTAATCCATTGAACCAAAAAATATAGCAAACAGTATAATAATAATTTCTTTTCCATTTAATATTTGAGTAAAATTGCTTAATATTGAATCATTACCATTCTTATTAATAAAAGAAAGAAAAAATAAGGAAACTGTAATAATAATTAATACTTTAAACCATATAGAATGTAAGATTTTATATAAATCGAATTTTAAAATATTAAACAATTTGGTCTCCTTTTTTTTGCCACCCCAATCAAATTAATTATACTATATTAATTTTCTTTTGACAAATTAAATTAATATGATTGTAAATTTTATTTCAATATGGTACTATCGTAAATAATATTTATTTAAGGTGATGTTATGAAAATTTGGGTTAAAATAATAAAAGGTGAAAAAATTTTAAAAGATTACACATACAAACCTGAAAAATTTAATTATTCACAGTTGCATAGCTATTTAGAAATCGCTTGTAAT
>CALWOW010000009.1 GCA_944383295.1 uncultured Clostridia bacterium | reverse complement strand
TCCTAATACTATATTAATTTATAGTATAACATTTTTTTTATAATATATCAATTTTTTTCAAATACAACAAAAGAAAAAGCCCATCTTAACCATAATGGTACGAATGGACAAGTTCATGGCGGAGAGTGTGAAACGTAAAACTACTCTTTTAGGAAAGAAAAAAGGGCGAGAAATTATCCTGCCCCATAAGTTAAGTTTTGTATTAGATATGATGCCCGCCCAATTATTAATATTGC
This sequence comes from uncultured Clostridia bacterium, assembly GCA_944383295.1. GTDB lineage: Bacteria > Bacillota > Clostridia > Christensenellales > UBA1242 > UBA7867. Next base: position 4,261 of record CALWOW010000009.1, on the reverse strand, counting down.
GCTAGTTATTTTTGCATTAGGAGGTGCCCCACGGTGCCACTTGGGAGCCAACTTATTTATGTTTGATATTTGACTTAACAAATATCATAAGAGCCTTAAAAACGACTTTTATAAACATCACCTCCATTCACACACCAAAACAATCGGCACCTGTGTTTTGGTAACATTTAAATGTTAAAAATACTTTCCATTTTTAACGTTGGCATTTTGTCTATATGGAAATCCCATATTTGACTATTCCAAAATAATTCTTCAGTATAAAAACTTTCTTCATACTTTTCTGTTGTTTTTGTTCCTTGAATTGAAGTCACCCCAGAAGTTGTGCAATTGTAATAACAATCCGATATTGAAGAAGATGTAATTATATTCGTAATAGTAGCACTTATAGCATCTGCTTTTATAGTACCCATATTTATGCACTGTGTTATATTAAAAGGACTTAATGCTCCAGCAATACCACCAGCATAAAATTCACCGTCTATATTACCACTATTATAACAATTATTTATTTTTACAGTTGTTCCAATATTTCCACCACCAATTATACCACCTGCGTTTTTAGTGCTTGTAATTTCGCCTGTATTGTAAGAGTCGTTAATCTCAACTCCAATTCCAAAATAATTAGTATCCATCACCAATGTTCCAATTAACCCACCAGCACCGTCAAATTGTGAACTTGTTGTACCTGTTGTTGATACATTACCTGTGTTAGCACCCTCAACTATATATGCCGTTCCTTGTGCTGACCCAATTATTCCTCCCGAATTATTATTCGCTAATATATTTCCGTTGTTTTTACATTTTGAAACAATGGGGGCTGTTCCTTTCCCAATAAAACCACCTGCGATGTCGGAACTTGTTATATCACCATTATTAATATTTGAGGCAAATATTCCTCCTTCTACAGTAAATTCACTAAAGCCGATAATACCACCTGCAATATTTTTTGCTGATACGTTTGAATTGTTAACGCAAGATTGAATATGATATATAGAACCATATCCAATAAGTCCACCTACATAACTTGTATAAGAAGAACTATGATTTGCGACACGAATAGCACCTGATGTTATAATTTGTTCAAGCGCCGTTCCGTCATTACAACCGACAATACCTCCGACACAAACACTGTTTGAAAGAGCTGGCAAATTAATATTAATATTTGTAAGGTTTAAATTATTTATTTTTCCTCCTTTTGTCATACCAAAGAAACCATACATATTGCAAGAGTTTTGCAAAGCCGTTATTTTTAAGCCGTTTATAATTTTATTGTTACCATTGAAATTAGCGCAAAATGGTTTACTTTCTGAACCAATAGGAGTCCACTCTAACAATGAAATATCAATATTATTAACTAAATTTATGGTTAAATATTTATTTGACTCAACGCTTGAATAATAATTAATTAGAGTTTGATTTGTTTGTAATGCAGTTAAATCATCAATATCGCTAATATTATACGTATAATAAGAATAAATGTCTAAATTAATAACTGTGCCATTGTATGACTGTTCATAATTATCACTGCTATTAGAAAGCATATTGCCTTTGTTGTCGTAATAACCATTAAATATTAAACCATCTATATTAATATTTGGTTTCTCTATAGTATATTTTTTACCATATTCAACTGAAATATTTTTATTTTCTACACCTAATGGACTATGTATTTTTACTATAAAATTAAAGTTTTCAAAATAATCGCAATTATCTCTTGTGCAGTGCTTTGTATTATCTAAAGTATGCTTTAATGCGGTAATAGGTTGCGTATAACTATGATTGCAACCCTCACGTGTACAAGTGTAAGTGCGAACGCCAGCAACACCGCATTTTGCAGGCGTTGTTATTTCATTTTTATATTGATGTTGTAAAGAATATAATGTTTTTATATATTCCTTATCACAAACAGAACATTTGTATTCTTGATATCCTGAAGTCGCACAAGTTGCTTTAACTTCTTCAACCATTTCATAATTATGTTCTTGATTATCCATTTCGCAAGTGTATTTAGTAAATTTTGCATACACCCTAAATATATTCCCTTGTGTCAATGGCATATCTAAAAGTGATTGCATTGTTAAAGGTTCCACCCAAGTATCTTTATCAAAATACCAAGCGTCGAAAACATATCCCTCAAGGGTAGGATTTTCAGGAACGTCAATTATGGTTCCGTTTTCTACTTTACTTGAATGATATGTTGTATCTTCAACCACATATTCTATAGAATATGCAGGAACACCACCGTTATCGCACGCAACCAATCCTAAACAAGTAAAAATTGATAATACTATGATTAATAAAATAAGGAATTTTTTACGCATATATATTTTACCTCCATAAAATAAAAAGTGTGCCAACCGAAGTCAACGCACAAAAAACGCAAACTCCAATTGTTGCTAAACTAACCTTAATGAAATTAATGGATTGCTCCCTATGCACCAACTTAAGTAGAATTTGCATTTTTATCAAATTCAAAAAGTTGATACACAAAAGGATAAACTACTCACATAAAAAATGAGAACAAAAACCCATTATTAAATTAGTTTAGCATTTTCAGTATATCATATAATAAAAAATATTTCAATCCATTTTAACCCTTATGACTTAATATATGCAAAAAAACTACGGTTTGACGTGCAAAAACTCCGTTTAGCCGTGTTTTATTATACGGTTTAACTACGCTCTAAAAATAAGCCTTTATGATATACTAAACTTAATTTTGGCACTATGGCGTGTGCTTGTCTTGATACAAGTCGGTGTCGCTTCGCTCCACCGAAAGACAAGCACACGCACACAAATTAACTTAATTAAACAAAAACTCAAAATATATTTCCGCAAAACAAACGGCATCTAAAATGAGAGGCTGGCAAGGGGTAAACCCTCTTTGCCTAACGCCTTCTCATTTTTTTACGATGCCGTTTTTGTATTTACTCCTTTTATTTGCCTTTTGGTGGAGTTGTTTTGCATAGTTCTCACAACAATTCAAGGGAAATATATATTTTAGTTTAAGATTAAGTTTTTATTTTAGTCTTTTTTCTTTGCACAAAATATATATTTCTTTCTCCTTGACTTGTTGTATATGAAATTTTTATGCTTTTAAATTTTCATTCAAACTATGCTCCTTTGTTTGTGCCAAAAGGCGAATAAAAGGAGAAATATATGAATGAAGTTAAAAAGAAAAAAGGCATTTTAGATGATAACACGGTTATCACCTTAGAAAACATTGAAAAGTTATCTCAATGTTTTGCACTAAGTGCACTAAAAAGTATTAAAAAGTATGCATATAGTGCAACACCAAAAGTCGAGAAGTTGCAAAATCTGTTAAGGCAAGATATTTGCTATCACAAGAAGTTAGATAACTATTCAGAAGCATACGATTTAGTCCAAGAAGCAAGTTTGTTTCTTTGTAGATTTTTAGGACACAAACTTGGTGAACTCTGCAAAGATTCAAAGTCTAAATCTGGCAAGATAGATAATCTTAAAAATGCCTGCCTTAGAGTATTACAAGTATATTTACGAAAAGAACTTAAATTTTATAACAACATTGTAGATGAAAACGAATGTTTTGAACTCATAGACGATAGACCAATAATACAAGAAAAACCAGACTACACAAAAGTAAAAGAAATACTATCAAAAATTATACAGAACAAACTTGAATATCAAGTATTTGAATATTACTACAACGGAGTTGAACCAAAACTTATCGCCGAATTTTTAGGCATAAGTGTAGATAGAGTTTACAGACGAAGAAGAAAATTTAAAGATAGATATACAATGTATTATCTATAAACAAAAGTATTCCACAAAAAAAGTGGGATATTTTTTTGAATAGTGCCTTAACTTTCACTCATTTTCATGGCTATATATAGAGAAGAATAGCAAAAATCATACGACTATTTACCAAAAACTACAACTTAGTTTGGGTTTTGTTGGGAAAAAGTACTAGTTTTGTACTAGTTTAGTTCCTTACAATATAAACTCATTTGTGCTATTATCTCACTGAGATTAAATTAGACAACGCAAAATGGCAAGCCGAGAAGTGAGTTTTATGGGTATGCTCTAAACCAAAATTTGAGAGTCAGTGGTTGCATTTTATGGGCGTAGAAAAATATTTTTCTATGTCTTTTTTAATCCAAATTTTCAAAAAAGGAGTTAAGAAAATGCAACAATCAAAAGTCGAAAATGTGTTAGATTTATCAATTCTTAAAGAAGATTTCTTCTTAGAGATATTAAATCTAATCACAAAGGCAAAGGAGGA
>CALWOW010000008.1 GCA_944383295.1 uncultured Clostridia bacterium | reverse complement strand
GAACAACAATAATAATTGTATAATTTTATTTTATAGCACGAATTTTCTTTTCAATGTTCTTTTTGTATAATACTATTTTTCTGCCTATTACTTGCACAATGTCTGCTTTACAGCGTGTTGCTAGTTCGTTTGCTACTGTTTTTGTGTCCGCTTCGCAACTTTCAAGCACTGTAACTTTTATCAACTCACGAGCATACAGTGCTTGGTCGGCAGTATTCACAACATTTATAGTCAGCCCTTCTTTCCCTACCTGCATAACAGGTTCGAGTGCTTGCGCTTCTTTGCGTAATTCCGCACGTTTTTTAGTTGTTATCATTTTTTATCTCCTATTCTGTATATTCAAATTCAATATCATTAATAATTACAGTATCGCCATCTTGCAATCCCATTTGGCGCAATTTTGTCATAATGCCATCATCACGTAATCTGCGTTGAAAGTATGCAAGACTGTCATCATCATCTACTACAACACGGCGAGCAAGTTCTTCAATTCTACCGCCACGCACTTCGTAAGTGTGTTCATCAAGTTTATTAAATTCAAGCGAATAAGTATCTTTTGTATCAAAATCAGTTACTTCCGCTTCAATCTTTTCAATTTTAGGTAAAGTATCTAATTTATCAAAAATTGCTTTTACAAGTGTATCTAGATTTTTCCTTGTGCTAGCTGAAATTGTGAATACATCGGTTTTCTCAAAACCCTTTTGCTTATGTAAAAACTTTTCAAAGTCGGCAACTTGATTTGAATCCTCTGGCAGTAAATCAACCTTATTTAGCACAACAATTTGTGGACGTTTTGCTAAAATTTCACTATAACTAGCCAACTCTTGATTTATTGTTAAAAAGTCTTGTTGCGGGTCTCTACTTTCACAACCACTAATATCGACGATATGCACTATTAATCGAGTGCGTTCTATATGTCTTAAAAATTGATGTCCTAGCCCAACACCTTCGCTTGCGCCTTCAATAAGTCCCGGAATATCGGCAACAACACAAGTTTTATCATACATTTTCAATACACCTAAATTAGGTGAAAGTGTTGTAAAGTGATAGTTCGCAATTTTGGGCTTTGCTTCCGTAATTGCTCCTAAAAGTGTAGATTTGCCAACATTTGGAAAACCGACGAGCCCAACATCTGCTATTGTCTTTAACTCAAGTATAATTTGATGTTCCTTTGTCTTTTGCCCTGCTTGACTAAATCGTGGCGTTTGCCTACGAGAAGAAGCAAAATGCTGATTACCTTTCCCACCATTACCGCCACGCAACAAAACAAACTCGGCATCTTTTTCGTACATATCAACAATTACTTTTCCTGTCTCGGCATCTTTTACAACTGTACCTTGTGGGACATTTATAATCAAATCTTCACCACGTTTGCCAGACATATTTTTAATATCGCCTTTTTCACCGTTTTGCGCACGAAAATGTTTGGTAAATCGAAAATCAAGCAAAGTATTTAAACTATCCTTTACTTTTAAAATAACGTCTCCACCTTTTCCACCGTCGCCACCATTTGGACCACCGTTTGGAATATATTTTTCACGGCGAAAAGAAACGGCACCATCACCGCCATCACCCGCCTTTACAAATATAGTAACTTTATCTATAAACATATTTCACCTTATTCCTTTGTATTATAGTATTTACAAATATTTTTTATTTTACAATTTTCGCAATTTGGTTTTTGCGCTTTACAAAAATATCTTCCAAACAACACCAACCTAAAATGCGTATCGTGGTTTATAAAATCAGGATATTTTTTATTCCATTGCTTTTCAACTTCTAGCGGAGTTTTTGCATTTACCAAACCTATTCTATTAGTAACCCTAAATACGTGAGTATCTACCCCTAACCTATTTGCACCAAAAAGCGCACTCGATACAACATTTGCAGTTTTTCTACCTACCCCAGGCAATTTTTCCAACTCATCGGGTGAATGTGGTACTTTACCGTTGTACTGTGTATTTAAAATTTTACACAATGCCAAAATATTTTTTGCTTTATTGTGATAAAACCCTGTACTAAAAATCATTTTCTCTAAATCTTGTTGACTTAATTTTTCAAAAGAAAAACTATCAGGGTATTTTTTGAACAGTTGTTCTGTCACTTGATTTACTCTTTTATCAGTACACTGCGCGCTTAATATGACTGCAACTAAAAGTTGAAAATCGTTTTCGTATTTCAACTCTGGCTCTGGATTTGGAAACAACTCCGTTAAATAATCTATAACTCTTTTAATCATTTGTAATTACCCTATAAAAAGTATAGCATATAACAATTTAATTTTCAATGTTTTTTAAATAAAAGTATCATAATAATTAACTTATATATATGAGAAAAATAGGTACTATGCAATCATATTTTATTGCATAGTACCTACATAATACCTTGTTTTTAACCTAATCATTAAATTTTTTTCGCATTTTTTCTATTACTTTATTTTCTATCCTTGAAACCTGCACTTGACTTACACCCAACTCTTTCGCTATCTCGCTTTGCGTTTTATCTCTATAATAGCGCATAATAATTATTTTTCTATCACGAGGAGACAGCGAAGCAATAAGTTGTTTTAGAATAAAATGGTCCAATTTTGTGTCTTCTTCCACAGGGTCAGCGATACGCTCTTGAAGGGTTACACTACCTTCTTCGGTTTGGTCAATAGGTGCGGACAAACTCATTGGATATTTATTACTATCTAAAACAAAAACAAGTTCTTGCATATCCATTCCAAACTTTTCGGCAAGTTCACTTATATCAGGAGCGGGCGTTTGTGGAGATAAAGAAGATAGATATTTCCTTATTTCCATTGCTTGAGATTTTATTGCCCTGCTCACTTTTATATATCCATCATCTCTTAAAAATCGTTTTACTTCCCCTGCAATCATAGGTACAGCATAAGTACTAAATCTCACATTAAATGAAACATCAAAATTGTTTATTGCTTTAACAAAACCAACACAACCCAACTGAAACAAATCATCATAATCAACACCTTTGTTTCTGTATCTTCGAATAACACTTTTTACTAACGGATAGTTTTGTTTAATGAGCATATCTTTGGCTTCTTCATCGCCCTTTTGTGCAAGTTTGATTAGCCTTAAAGTTTGCTCATAATCAACCATTTTCACCCCCAACCATTGCTACTTTTTTGCGTTCAAGTGTCTTTGTCATTTCAACTACAACACCGCTTGTGCCATTTTTTCTTATTTCGACATTATCCATAAAACTTTCCATTACGGTAAAGCCCATACCAGCACGCTCTTCGTTCGGTTTTGTTGTAAAAAAGGGTTCACGTGCTTTTTCTATGTCAGCAATACCCACGCCATTATCTGATACTTTTATTTGCACTTCACGAGGTTTTAGCCCAACCCAAACGGTAATTTTGCCCAAAGTTTTTGGATATGCGTGCACGACACAATTAGTTACCGCTTCGCTTACTGCGGTTTTGATATCGGTGATTTCATCTAATGTTGGATTGAGTTGCACACAAAAAGCAGCAACAGCGCTACGAGCAAATCCTTCGTTTATTGAATGTGAATCAAATTGCAAAGTCATTTCATTTATATAATTCATAATTATTCCCTTTTAATTTATTTTTGGCATTACATCATATAATGCTGTCATTTTAAAAATTTTATCTGCTTGCGTACTTGGATTTGAAATATAAACAGGCGTATTTCTTTGTTTCATTTTTTTGTATCTGCCTATTAATACACCTATTCCTGTGCTATCCATAAAGTCTAATTGAGATAAATCAATAATTACTTGTTTAAATTCTCCGCTATCCAACTGATTGTCCATTGCTAATCTAGCATAATGTGCTGTATGTTCATCTAGTTCGCCCGCTATTTGAAGATAAAGTGTTTCTAAATATACTTTTGCATTTACTTGCATATACCCCTCCCACATTTCGCAAATAATTGTACCGCAAAATTCGATGCAAAAAATGAAAAAAATAGTGTAATAAACACTATTTTTAGATAATTTTGGGGTATAGTTATTCTTCTAATGCCGATTGAGCATTTAAAAGCCCCATACCGCAAATATTAGGGTCAAAAGGTAATTTATCTGCGCTATACATAATCATTGATTTTACTTGATTTGGTGTTAAAAATGGCGACTGTTGTATTAACAAAGTTGCGACACCTGCAACAAATGGCGTGCTTACGCTCGTACCTGACATTTGAGTGAAAAGTTTAGAATTGTTTGCTAATGATGTAATTTTTACACCTGGCGCTACTAAATCGGGTTTTATAATATCAAATATCGGTCCTCGTGAACTAAAATCTGCGATTTCTATTTTATCACCTGTTGTGTCGGCGCACCCTACTGTTATTATTTTTGAGCAACTTCCCGGAGATTTTACAGACCCCTCTTTTGGCCCATCATTTCCAACGGCGCCAACGACAACGATACCCACATCCCACAAACTTGAAGCCCCTAAACTTAATGGGTCATTTTTTGCTAGCGGAGTACTACCAAAACTCATACAAACTACACGAATATTATAGCGTACTCTATTTTCGAATACCCACTGCATAGCATCTAGCACTTTAAATGCTTGCGTCTGCCCTTCACTATTCAATGCTTTGATAACAATCAAATCACAAGCAGGAGCAATGCCTGCATATTTCCCCGCCGAACTAAATCCACTACCAGCAAGCACGCCAGACACAAAAGTACCATGACCATTATCATCATACATCTCTTCTCTGTCGTTTATTAAATCTACAAATTTAACAACTCTATTTTTTCCCAAAACAAAGTCCAAATGTGGATAACACCCCGTATCGATAACAGCCACGCAAACCCCATTCCCCAAATATCCTTGCTTGTGCATTTCATCTACTTTTATAATTTTGCGTGCTTCATTTATCAATACACTTGCCGTAGTTACCGATGAAATATAATTTATCCAAGTTATTTGCGACAAATTAAAAATTTCAGCAGTACTCGAAGTTATAGCAAAAGCACGAATAAAAGGATATTCGCCTAATATGTTAATATTTTTTAAGGTATGTAATTTTAATTTTGCCTGATAAAAATCACTTACATAAACAATACATTGTTGGTTATTATTTGACGCAATTTGTACTTCAAATAATCTAGGGTCAATTTTATTTATAAACACATTTTTAATCCAAATATTTTAATAAATTGTACATTTTTTCTTGTTGTTCGGGTTCTAACAATGGAGCAATTTGATTTGCAATTTGCTTTATTTTTTCAGCGTCAAAATCACCTTCGGCTTTCTTTTCCGCAATTAATTTCAACATTTCGGTCAATAAATCTTGTTCTTCCATTTGCCCATATTTTGATACAAAATCTTGTATAAAGTCCCCGTATTCATTTTCGACCTTTTTAAAATCATCAGCTTCGGTTATTTCTTCAATGTTTTTAGGTATTTTTTTATTTTGTTGCTGATTATCTATTTTAGTTTCATTTGCGCTAAAATCTTTTATATTCATTTATGTACTCCTTTATTTTCACTAAAACAATATATGTAGTCATATATTAAATAGGTGAATAATTATGGATATACTAAACATTTTAAATCAATTATCAAAAAATAATATAGATTTAGGTTCGTTGATAAACATAGCGAGCAATCTTTTTGGTAACAAGCAAACGCAAGCGACTTCACCAAATGAAGCTAGCAAAAACGCACAACCACCAACAACAAATTTTGATATGAACAACCCTTATTGGTCTTTACCTACATATAACAATACTCCACCTCAACCCAAACAAAACATTACACCATCACCACCAACAGAGCAACAACAACCTAATACTCAAAACAATTCAAATTTCATTGAATTATTAAAAATAGCACTTCCTCTTTTATCTAAACAAAAAGAAAAAAGCCAAGCTTTTGTAGAACCACAAAAATTTGACTCTGAAATTTTAAAACTCAAAAAAACTAAATAGACTGAATACGTGCAGGTTTGCTTGACCTTCTTTTTCTCTTTTGTTCCAATTTTTTTAATACCAAAATAATTTGCAAAGTAACCGCATCTTCAAATTTACGAATATCCAATCCCAACATTTTCTTAATTTTCTCTAAACGATATACCAAAGTATTTCGATGCACAATAGCGATTTTACTCGTTTGTATTATGTTTAAATTATTCGCAAAAAACAATTCTACCGTTGTTATAAGTTCTTCATCTTTAAAAAATTTTTTTACATTTTCATCTTGTAGTATGTTGCTAACGCTTCCCAAACTTTGCTCATCTAAATTTGAGAGTAATGAACCTAAAAGAGAAGAATTTATTGCTATTTTATCGGTGTAGTTATTTGTCATTTTCTTGCGCCGTTCCTTCTTTATTATCTGATTTTATATATAGCACTTGATTGTCAACCAAACTCCCTGCTTTTATATAAATTACCTTGTTTACAAACTCTTTACAAAGTTTTTCATCTTGACCAGCCATAATAATGACCTTATCTTTTGGAGCGCTATCAAATAATTTTTTAAGTGCTTTTTTTATTTTTTCTTGTGTTGCGCTATCATCAACTGTTAATACATCATCACACAAAATTATTTCTAAAGGTCGCATAGCCATTCGTGCAATTTGAACAAGTCTGCGGTCACTATTACAAAGCGTCCCTATTCTTTCTTTTTTTAAGTGTTGAATACCAAACTCATCTAAAATAGCATCGATACGAGCTTCCCTTTCCTGTTTATCAACTTTGTGTACCTTCAATGTCCATAGCAAATTTTTGTAAACGCTTTTGCGTTCAAAAAATACCGCTTTAGTTGATAAATAACCCAAACTAACATCACGAGAAAAATTAATTTTTTGTATAGGAGTGCCTTTTATATAACATTCACCACTTTTCTGTTTTTCAAGACCAGCAATCAAACGCAAAAGAGCAGTTTTTCCACTGCCTGTTTCACCTATAATAGCAATACGGTCGCCCTTATTCGCTGTAAAATTAACATCATAAAGAGCGCAATAGTCCTTGTTGTATGCTAACTTTACATCTTTTAATTCAATAATATTTTCTGCCATAAAGCACCTCTTAGATAAGAGTGTACACTTTTTACTAAAATTTTTCAACTAATTTAAACTAAACTTTTTATTTTTTACCTTACTTTTTTATACCTTATTTACTAGTCAAATTTAAAAATTTTTGATATAATGGTTGTGTTATTATTTTAAATGGAGATTAGTTTACTATGGATTTATTTGAAAAATGTAAAAATTATAACGTTGCAAAAAAAGCTCAAGAATTAGGTATATACCCTTACTTCCATTATTTGGAAAGTGGACAAGACACTGTTGTAAATATGGAAGGACATCGTGTGATTATGATTGGCTCAAACAATTATCTAGGACTAACAAGTCACCCAGAAGTTGTGCAAGCAGGTATTGATGCTTACAAAAAATATGGTTCTGGTTGCTCTGGCTCTCGCTTTTTAAATGGTACATTAGATTTACATATTCAATTAGAAAAAGAATTGGCTAACTTTTTACACAAAGAGGCTGTAATTACTTTTGGTACAGGTTTCCAAACTAACTTGGGTATTATTAGTGCTATCGCTGGTCGTAACGATGTAATACTTTGTGATAAAGAAAACCACGCAAGTATTTATGATGGTTGCAGATTGAGTTATGCAAAAATGTACCGTTATGAACATAATGATATGGAAGATTTGGAACGCAATCTTAAAAATATCCCTGAAGACAAAGGTATTTTAATTGTAACCGATGGTGTATTTAGTATGGGCGGTGACTTATGTAAATTACCAGAAATCGTAGCACTCGCTAAAAAATATGGTGCGCGCGTAATGATTGATGATGCGCACGGCTTGGGTGTTTTTGGTGAACACGGCAGAGGTACTGCAGAACACTTTGGTTTGGAAGATGACGTAGATATCATTATGGGTACTTTCTCAAAAAGTCTTGCTAGTCTTGGTGGTTTTATGGCTGCTAAAAAAGAAGTTGTTGAATACGTAAAACACAATTCTCGCCCATTTATCTTCTCTGCAAGTATGACCCCAGCGAATGCTGCATGTGCTTTGGCTGCATTAAAGATTTTAGAGCGTGAACCTGAACGAGTAAAACATTTACGTGAAATTACAGATTATATGCGTAATGCTTTAAAGTCACGCAACATTCCTATTCGTGACAGTGTAGCTCCTATCATACCTATAAACACTTACGATGACAACAAGACCTTTTATGCTTGCAAAGTTTTATTTGACCGTGGAGTGTATGTAAACCCTTGCATTAGTCCTAGCGTACCTGTTGGTGAAGCAATTATTCGTACAAGTTACACAGCAACTCACACAAAAGAACAAATGGATGAAGCAGCAGATATTATTAAAGATGTATTTGATAATGTATTACCAAATATGCCAAACTTTGAAAATATAAAATAAAATAAAAAACACATTTACAAAATGTGTTTTTTATTTTTTAAATTTATTACTCAAATTTCATTCTATAATACCATCATCTAGGTCGGGATTTGTAGAACCATTATCCACCAAAATAAACACAGCTTTTAATAATTTCCCTTTAAACAAATCTAATGACAAATTAGCGCTTTCTGTTAATTTATCACCATTTTCATCTAACAGATAAGACTGCCCATCATCAATAGTCCATCCATAGAATTTATATCCTGTATAAGCAACTGCAATAACTGTGAAGTTATTATCATCCTTTTCTAAAATGCGAGCCTCCCCACCTACTGTAGTTGTTACTGCAATTTTATCAATAGTTGACGGAGCCCCTATGATTATTTCGCCTTGTGCTGAAACTATTTCAAACTCTACTGTATCTAAAGCATCTACAAAAGTAAAGACAACACTATTATCTTCCCTAATCACCCAAAATAATCCTAGCCCATTTCCATATTCACAAAAGCCATAGGATGTATTTATAACTATTGGGGCTTCACCATTAATTCTTACATAATCAATGAAATAACCAGAAATTGGTTTTGCGTCAATTATTAGATTAGCACCGGTTGCATAATATGTATATGAAACTTCTTGTTCATTGCATATTACATTTACGGAATAAGGTTTTTCAAAAATTTCAAGCATATTATTATCAGCTGGTAAATTTGAGAAAACTACCGTAGTTATGCCATTAGCAAAAGAATATTCGTAGCTTGTATCATTTATATGTACTATTTCGTGCTTATTATATTTGATTAAATATTTTTCACTTCCATTAAATCTAAAACCTATATTAGTATTTGGTTTTAGATAGCTAATTTCTACAACTGCTGAACCGTCTGTGTGTTGTGACTTGATATTGATGCTTACAGTATCGTCAATATAATTTATATATGATAGAATTTCATAAGAATCAAAGAAGAAAACCTTGCCCAACAGCGAATCGCTTGTATATTTCATGCAGTTAATAGTCAATGAATTGTTAAGCAAAGTACACTCAAAATTTCCATATTCCCACGAATAACTACGATTCCCAACGAGCATCAACTCTTCACCATACAGAGTATAGATTTTAACAGGTAAATCGTTTGACACATTAATAGTTACACTATACTCGGACTCTGCTGTTATATTCATCCCCTCATTCGCACTTACAAATTTAATTTTGTCTAGTAAAATGACAGGATAACCATCATTGATATTGCCAAATTTATAAATTCCCCATATTTCATCTAAATTCCAAGGGTAACTTGCATTCCAATTAGAAATATCCCTATAATACGCCTCATCTTTCATAGAGGTATAATTGGCACTTTGATCAATAGTTTGTACCCCTGCAACATTTTCAGTTAAATCATAAATTGTTGCCTTACTAGTACTAATGTTATTAGTTGTACAATTAAGCGTCAATGTACATTTAGCAAAAGTATTTGTTCCCCCGCATGCAACAATAGTTCCAGATGAAGCCCCTTCAACAGTAATATTTCCTAAATTACCACAATTTGTAACTGTACCGCCACTACTAGTTATACCACCAGCATAAACACTACCATAAAGGGTTGTAGTCGTAGAATCACGCCAAGCCCTAATATTACCTTTGTTTAAGCAATTTTTAATTGTTGAAGAATAAGCAGCAATACCACCAGCGTAAATATTAGTAGCCGAACTACTAGAGTAATGCGCCTCTACTGTTACATTACTTGTATTGATACAATTAGATATGGTAGGAGCAGTTGTAGTAATTCCGTGAGAAGCAATACCACCAGCATATGCCCTACCCGCTCTTGAAGTTTCATATCCTGCCCAAATTTCGTTATTGCTTGAAATACAATTTGTAATTGTTGAACTACTACCGGCTGTTATACCAGCAGCATGAGCATCACTTGTTCCGCTATCATTATTATAACTTTTTGCAATATAGCATTTTATAATATTATTTTCTGAAATACAATTACTTGCACTACTTCTACATATTCCATACGCACCTGAATCTACATACGTACTTGAAGAAATTGAATATCCAACTCCGCCTGTTATTGTACAATTTCTTACAATCCCACCATCGACAGATGAACCATTCATTCCGTAAGCATAAACTCCTTCTATTGAACAACCGTCAGTGACGCAATTTTTTGTCACTGCACTGCTACCAAAACCATATGCAATACCATTAGTATTCGAAATGCAGTCCGCTCTAATCGAAACTTTCTCAACTGTACTATTATTTATTGTCCCATTACACATTCCGCCTGCGTAAGTGTCAAAAGCTCTTGAATATATCATCTTTTCTACTAAAGTACCGCTATCATTTGTAACAATACAATTATTACATGTTGCACTTGCTCTTGTAAAGCCATAAGCATAACTTATTCCTTCACCATAATTACTGCTGGTACTACTTCCGTAAGCATAAATACCTGATGTACTCTCCACATTTAATTTACAATTATTAAATGTTATTGGGTTGTTACTATTACTTCTCTCTACAAAACCGCCAGCATATGCATCATAGTACGCAGAAGCATATACTCCATTTGTACATCTAACGTTGACTGTAACATTTTCCATTGTACCCGAATAAATGCATGCTACACCACCCGTATATCCACCTGCACCATCTGATTTTACACTAGCAGATATATTTATTGTTGTATTTTTAATCATATTGGCAGTATTGTTTAATGTACAACCTAACCCAGCAGCCCAGCCATTTGCCGTAGAAGACCTAGTAGAATAGGTAGAAGAGTTTATTCCGCTTGAGCCTATATTTAATTCACAATTATCAACATACAAAACACCTGTTACACTACTTACAACTCCAGCAGCATATGTAGAATTAGCTGGGTTTGAGGAATTGTTGGAATCTCTTGCGTAAATTGAACTATAATTTAAGTATAGTTTAGAATTTGTAAAAGTTAAATTTCCAGCAGTACTTCCCAAAAATCCGCAAGCACGTACAGTCCTTGTACCACCACCGATTCCACCAGATGTGGACATACTTAAAATACAATTATTAAAGGTAATTGTACCCTCTGTATGTGTATGAACATAACCTGTTGTATAACCACCATAGTCATTACTTGCGCTCCCACTTTGATATATATATGGGTCCGTTATATTTACTGAGTCAATCACTGTATTACCTGTTGCTGAATATATAAGACCTGCTATATACCTAAATCCAGAGTAAGTTGACCTCATTGTAACTTTTGATATGTTTAGATTTTTAAAAGATGCAGAATTAGTATATAAAAACATAGCAGCATATCTTGAAGAGCCACTATAATAAACATTCGAAATTGTAAAACCATTACCATCAAAAGTGCCTTTAAAAGGATATGTAGAATTTGAGGCAATAAATGTCCAAGTGCTACCCATATCTATATTGTCACCCAAAGTAACCGTAATACCCTCAAAGCAATTATAGTTGCCCGCATTTACATCTTTCGCAAAATTACTTATATCTGCAACAGTTGAAATTACAAAATTGCCATTTGCAGAATCGTATGTATCCGCTTTTAAGGTCCCTTTATAATTTACACTTATTAAAATAACTCCTAGAATTAGTACACCGCCCAAAAAACCTAAAATAAGCATAAATAATTTGCTTGATATTAACTTTTTTAAAACCATCTTCCTACTCTCTTTAGTTTATTATTTTAACTTTTACTATTTTATAAAGCCTATGTAGTTAGTATCCTACAAAGATTATATAAAATACTTATAAAAAAATCAAACAATTACAACAAAATAAAAAAATATCAACAAGAGTTGATATTTTTTAACTAATCTAAAGTTGGGTCGATGATACCATAATCGCCTTCGGTACGCTTGTATATAACATTTACCTTGCCGTTATCAGCATTTAGATAAACATAAAATGCGTGGTCAGAATTTTCCAACTCCATAATCGCTTCATTTACCGTTAAAGGATAAATGTTAAAGTTTTTAATCTTGCTAACTTTACATTCTTCTGGATTAATTTCATAATCAAAGTCATCATTAAACAACAATTCGTTTAATTTTGCGTTTTGACGCAATTTGTCTTTTAATTTAGTGGAGTATTTTACAATTTGTCGTTCTACCTTTGGTAAAGCAAGGTCAATGTTTTGATACATATTGTCACTAATTACCTCACTACGGAATAACAAACCTTTATCTTTTATAGTTAATTCTAATTTAAAATTATCCTTACCTATACGAGAACAAACAACTTTTGCTGAAGCGGTATCAGCAAAGTAACGGTCCAATTTCCCTACCTTTTCCTTAATAATACTTTCCAACTTTTGACTTATAGTATAATTTTTTGCCATAAATTGAATTTGCATAGCGTGTCACCTCCAACAATATTATTATAACAAAATTAAATAATTTTAGCAATTAATTTAATCATATTAACCCAACAGATAAATACCTGCCAAAATAACCACATAAGCAAGAACAATAATTCCTAAAGAAAACCCCACCCACGAAATCGTTCGTTTGTGTGATTTAAAAATAGCAACAATGCCTAATAGAGCAGATGCTAGACCACACAACACACTACCTATCAGACCAACAGCGGGCGCTAAAATTACAAAAAACAAATAGAAGAAAAAATCCATTTTTGAAGTGTCAGTCATATCAGGATTGATAGCAATAGGTAAAATCAAAAAAACAGAACATATTAAAGTAATAATTGCTAACACCACCGCTGCTGTACCGTAACTTGTAAGTTGCAAACTATTGCTTTTTTGATAAGCAGGAATATCCTTTAAATATGGCTCAAAACTTTGAGGCTGTGGCTCATTATTGTTTAGCATAAATAAAGTAGATTTATGTTGGTTTGGCGGATTGTATAATTCACTATCAGCTTTAACCCCATTTTTATCTTCAGCCGTATTTTTATTTTCTGCAAAATTTTGTTGATTTTCTATTTCATTTCGCAAATCATTTATACCATTAACAATATTTTTAGCAACATCGTTTGAAATGATATCGCTTGAATTTGTGGAACTTTTATTTTTCACAACAGCCCCCTTTTTTATTTCATATAATATCATATATAGCATATACAAGCAAGTAAAAAATACAACTATATAATAAATAATAAAAATAGACCCAAAATTTCAAAATATAACAAAAAAAGACTATTTTTAGAAAATAGTCTTTTGTAACATTAATTTGCTTGTACTTTAATACCAGGCCCCATTGTTGCAGACAATGTAACGCTCTTTAAGTAAGTACCCTTGCTTGCAGCAGGTTTTGCTCTTACGATAGCGTCCATAAGTGTTTGATAGTTTTCCATCAATTTTTCAGGACCAAAGCTTACTTTACCGATTGGACAGTGGATAATGTTACTTTTATCCAAACGATATTCAACTTTACCAGCCTTAAATTCTTTAACAGCTTTTGCTACATCAGTAGTAACAGTACCACTCTTTGGTGTTGGCATCAAACCCTTAGGTCCAAGGATTTTAGCAACACGACCTAAAATACCGAAGGTATCAGGTGTAGTAATACATACATCAAAGTCTAACCAACCACCTGCGATTTTAGCAACAGTTTCTTCTGCACCAACGTAATCAGCACCAGCATTAGTTGCTATATCGGCATTGTCCCCCTTTGCGATTACTAATACACGAACATTTTTACCTGTTCCAGCAGGAAGCACAACAGTACCACGTACTTGTTGGTCTGCTTGTTGTCCATCAACACCTAATTTTACGTGAAGTTCAACAGTTTCGTCAAATTTTGCAGTTGCAGTCTTGATAGCTAAATCAATAGCTTCAGTAGGAGAATAAGTTTTTGCGCTGTCAACTAAAGCGGCAGCAGCTTGATATTTTTTACCTTTCATAAATTCCAACCTCCTACGCTTGCTCGTCATCAACTACGGTTACACCCATACTACGAGCGGTTCCCGCAATCATTGACATAGCGGCTTCAACAGAAGCAGCGTTTAAATCCTTCATTTTAGTTTCTGCAATTTCACGAACTTGTTTTTTAGTAATTGTACCTACTTGAATTTTAGGGGCTTTAGCACTACCCTTTTCGATACCCATTGCTTTTTTAATTAATACTGCTGCAGGTGGAGTTTTGTAAACAATTTCAAAACTTCTATCTGCATAAACTTTGATTATTGCTGGAATAATCAAACCCACTTGACTTGCGGTTGCTTCATTGAATTGCTTAATAAAAGCACCAATGTTTACACCGTGAGGACCAAGTGCACCACCAAGTTGTTGACCAGCTGTTGCTTTACCAGCAGGTAGCTGAATCTTAACAACTGCTACAGGTTTTCTTTCTGCCATTTTGTTAATCTCCTCTTGTGGTAAAAACGAATAAAGCGTTAAAAGATTTCACCTTACTCTCCCACCAATATGTTTACCGCATTAGCGTATAAACCAAATACATAAGGTGCCTAGTGAACATACCTAAGTATGACAACAATTTGCATCTGTATATTTACAGTCCCACTAGGCACAGCCGTAAAGTAAAATGATAAAAATTAAATTTTTGTAACTTGCGAATAAGGAAGTTCGAGCGGTGTTTCACGTCCAAACATATTTACCGAAACACTGCAACGTTGATTTTCTGGGTCAACTTTTGTCACTTTACATACAGTATTCATAAGTGCACCACTTAATATACGCACTTCATCTCCTACTTCTAATGTAAAGTCAACTGCAACCTTTTCAAGATGCATTTTGCGAATTTCTTCTTCCGTCAAAGGTAAAGGGCGACCTTTTGGTCCAACAAAACCAGTAATACCACGTGTGTGAGTAATTGTGTGCCAAATATCATCACCGTAAATCATTTTTATGAAAATGTAACATGGCATAGATTTACGAGTCACAATCTTGCGTTTTCCATTATTTTCTTCAATTACATCTTCTGTAGGTATCACGATTTCAAAAATTCTGTCGTGTAAATTACCATTTTCAACCACTTGTTCAAGATTTTGTTTTGCAACTGCTTCATATCCAGAAAAAGTGTGCAAAATATACCATTTAGGTTCTGTACTCATAAAATTTGACATTTACTTTCCCCTCCCTTAAACTACAGGTTTCCCTTGTAACAAATTGTAAAGCATAGACAACAAGAAGTCAAAGGCGAACAAGCAAACACCAAAGAAAATAACAACAGCTAATACTATACCTGTCTTTTTAACTACGTTCTTGAAACTTGGCCATGATACCTTCTTTAATTCACTAACTGTTTCTTTAATTCGCTTACCTACGCCACGTTTTTCTTTTTCAGGTTTCTTTTTCTTTTTGTCATCTTTTTTGTCTTTTGCATCAACCTTAGCCTTATCATCCGCTTTTTCAACCTTTTTGTCAGTCTTTTGCGTAGATTGTTCAGTTGTAGTTACAGGTTCGACTGGAGCATTTTCATCTTTTTCAGCAATAATTTCATCGGCTTCAACTGCTTTTGTAGCTTCTTCTTTTGCTTTTCTTCTTGCCTCTTGCTCTTCCAACTTTCTTTGTTCCGCTTCGGCATTTTGCGCCTCAATCATCTTGTTTTGACTAATAAGCGCCTTGATATTTTTTGCGTTTGAACCTGTATTCGCATTCTTTTTTGACTTAGATTTAGATTTTGACATTTTGCCTCCTAATTCGCACTTGTCATTAAATTATTTCGCAATTATTTACTTTCTTTGTGAATTGTGTGCTTTTTGCAGAATGGGCAATACATACTGATTTCCATACGGTCTGGGTCATTCTTCTTATTCTTTTGAGAAGTGTGTGTGTATCTTTTGCATTCTGTGCAAGCAAGTTTTATGTTTACGCGCATTTTAGTAACCTCGCTTAATAAAAAATTACACTACTTTACGGCAGTGTGTAAAGTAGTATAGCATAAGTTTCCAAAAAAATCAAGAGAAAAATCCAATTTTTTTATAATATTAAAGCATATTTTTATATATATAATTACATTAATAAAGTAAAAGGGGTTAAAATACAAAACATTATAAATTCCCCCTACGCTCTTGTACTCAAAATTTTTTAAGTATATAAAAAAATTAACTTAATCGATTTTATTTGTTTTTTTGCAAAAAATGATTTATAATAATGAAAAAATTAAGGTGAATTTGATGGCTAAAAAAGATTTTTTATGCAATTTAATATTTAAAGTACTAGCACGTGGCATTGCTGTATTAAACAAAAAAGATACTATAATAAAACAAGAATTAAACGATATCCCTGAAAACTATATAATTAGTTTTGGTGTCTTACCTTACGGTGATTACATATTTTTAGTAAAAAAGAACGGAAGTATTTACGTAAGCAAAAACGAAAAAAAAGCAGATTTGCGTGTTTTGTTTAAAAATGCTAAATCAGCAAAAAAAGTAATGTTAGCGCAATCTAGTATTGCCGAAAGTTATTGTAGGCACGACTTAATTGTTGGCGGTGATATTGCCTTAGGAATGACTTTGGTTCGTGCTATAAATCGTACAGAGAAGTACCTATTCCCTCATTTTATGACAAAACGATATTTAGAAAAAATCAAAAAACAGACTTGTAGTTTAAATGTGTATAGAAAAATATTTTTCAACAAACTTAGTAAACCAAATTAAAGGAGTAATATTATGTATTTTGAATTTATAAACTCGGTTAAAATTTGTTCAGGTGAAAATGCTATTGAAAACATTGCATACGAACTTGATTTTCTTAATTGTAAAAACCCTATGATTTTAAGTGATAATGGGGTTTTTAAGGCTGGAGTTTTAGATAAAGTTTTAAAAATTTTAACTAAAAACGATGTGCACACTGACAATATTTTTACAGATATACCAGCTGATAGTAGTATAGCCGTGATTAATGAAATAGTCCAAAAATACAAGCAAAGTGGTTGCGATGGAATAATTGCTTGCGGTGGCGGTTCTGTTATTGACACAGCAAAAGGAACAAGATTAGTAATTTCACAACAAGGTAAAGATATTTTATCATTATCAGGTAATGAAGTTATTAAAAAGGGTTTGCACATTCCGTTTATAGTGTTACCTACCACCTGCGGAACGGGAAGCGAATGCACTGCAGTTGCTGTTATAAAAAATCACGAAACAGGTATTAAAATGGAGTTTATATCTAGCGAGTTACTCCCTGACGTAGCAATCGTAGATGCAAGATTAACCGAAACTTTACCCGCAAAACTAATTGCTAGTAGCGCAATGGACGCTCTTTGCCACTCTATAGAAGCATACTCAAGTGCGCAAAAAAATCCTATTTCAGATGCTTACGCAACCACCGCTATTAAACTAATCGTTGAGAACTTGCCTAAAGTATTGAGCACACCAACAACGGAAAGCAGACAAAAATTAAACCTTGCTTCAACTCTTGCTGGAATCGCTTTTAGCAATGCAATGGTTGGTATTGTACACGCAATAGGTCACGCTTGCGGTGGTGAATGTGGTGTACCTCACGGAAATGCTATGGCTGTCCTACTACCTGAATGTATGAAATTTAATTTAGACAAATGCGAAAAAGAGTATGCCGAGCTACTACTTTATCTTGCTGGTGCAGACATTTATGCAACTACAAAAACAACAGAACGTGCTAAAAAAGCTATTGAATTTGTAATTGATTTTGAACAGAAAATTCAAAGTTTAAGCGGAATGGCTTTGCGTTTAAGTGAATACCGTGTTACACAGGACCATTTACCTGCTATCGCAAAAAAAGCATTAAATGATGGTGCTGTTATAGCAAACAAAAAACAAGTAACTTATGAAGATGTATTATCAATTTTGACTAAATGTATGTAAAATATCTTAATATTAAAAAACTATTCGTAATTTTAAATTTTACGAATAGTTGTTTTTACTTACAATGAAATTGTATAGTTGTTTTTATTAATATATATCCACTTTTTTGTTTTTTAATTAAAATTTAAACGTAATAACAACTGTTTTATATGACTTTTTATCTTGCACTAGTCATTGAACTTAAATAATAGAAACCTATGCTTTGTTGTTACTTTTCAAAACATCAGTAATCTTACTTTTTACAAATTCACACATCGCATCTTTGCTTGCTTGCAAATATTTACGAGGGTCAAAAACGGTTGGATTCTCTGCTAAAAATTTTCTTACTGTGGCAGTAAAAACAAGTCGCAAATCGGTATCACAATTTACTTTACTTATACCATTCTCGCAAGCAAGAGCAATCATTTCGGCAGGCACACCCTTTGCCCCTTTTATGTCGCCACCAAATTTATTAATAATTTCAACATATTCTTGCGGAACACTACTAGCACCGTGAAGCACTAAAGGTGTGTCAGGCAAAAGTGCATTTACTTGTTGTAAAATATCTATACGCAAATTTGCATCGCCATTAAATTTATACGCTCCGTGACTTGTCCCTATTGCGATAGCTAGGCTATCAACACCTGTCTTTTTTACAAAATCGTATGCTTGCTCTGGATCTGTGTACAAGTGTTTGTCGCTTGACACATCGTCTTCTATTCCCGCAAGTACACCTAGTTCACCTTCAACAACAACACCTTTTTTATGAGCATAATTAACTACTTTTTTAGTAATTGCAATATTATCTTCATAAGGCAAACTACTGCCGTCTATCATTACACTATTAAAACCTAAATCAATAACTTCTCTTATTATATCAAATGTCTTTCCGTGGTCTAGATGCAGTGCTACAGGAACATCTGTCATTTCCAACACTGCATTTAATACGTGTCTAATGTAATGAGGTTCGGCATATCTCAACCCTCCCTCGCTTAACGCTAAAATAACAGGCGAATTGCATTCAGTTGCAGCATCTACAATAGCACGCATAATTTCCAAACTACTAAAATTAAATGCCCCTACAGCATATTTACCTTTTTTTGCTTTTAAAAGCATATCGTATTCATTCTTTAAATTATTAGCCATAAATTCTCCCCCTATATAAATCTATTAAATATTTTAGTCATTTTTTGTAAAAATAGCAAATAAATTGCAAAAGTTAGTCAAATTCATTTGAAAAAATACAAATAAAATAATATAATATGTTTAAACTAAACTTAAATTAGTTTAAAATAGAGAGGTACAAAATATGATTTCACTCGTAGTTACTGCGGATACAAAAAATTATAACCCCGCAGAACGCGACCAAGCATTCGAAAATATGCTTATACAGTTTAAACAACCCTTTGAAATAATTTATGTGGCAAATTCAGATTATGGGAATTTACAAGCACTTCGTGACATTGTAAAAGACAAGAATAATCGACAATTAATAGTTACTGCCCCATCTACAAATATCAATACTCAAATTTATAATGCGTTTGATTATACTAATAACGGTGATGTTTTACTTGCTACAATGGATACAAATGTTGAATTAGTTGGGGAAATGTTAAAACGCCATATAGACGGAGCCGATTTAGTCTTTGTAAAGAAACAAGAGAATTGGTTTAAAAGTATGTTTGTAGCATTAGGGCAAGTAACTTACCAAATGGGATTGAAATTGTTGGGACGTGGACGTGATATGTGCTGTGAACCACGTGTTGTGTTGTTAAACAACCGTTCTATAAATACTATAATTTTAAACCCTACATTAAGTAAAGCCTTGAGATTGGTAAATCCAGACCCTGAACGTTCTGCTCGTGTTGTATCAAGAAAAGCAATATTTGACAACCCAACAACAGAACAAAAAAATTCAAACAATACCTTTTTGGCACTTGGCGTTGTGAGTACATTCTATCTTATTGCCCTACTTGTAATGGCTATCGTATTTCCTTTAAGTAACTCTGGTGTATATACATATTGGATATTTATTGCTTTAATTATTTGGGTGTTGCTTGGTATCATTGGTTCAGTAGTATCTGCAAAATTTGTTTATGATGCAAGATTAGGCATACCTGTTGCCGTCAATCTAGCAGGTGAGCCTGTAATAAATATTGTAGAACAATTTTACAACGGAAAACAAATAGTCGAAAATATTGAAGATAAAAATGAAAAAGCTACAGAGCCAAAACAACCAAAAGAAAACAAAATTAAAAAAGCAACAAAGTCAGTAAAAGAAAATATTAAACAAGAAGTTTCAACTAAACTTTCTCCAAACGAAGAAGCTTCTATCACCCCTACCACACCTTCCCCTGCCGAAATTCCTATTGAAACTAGTGTTGAAGAAACAAAAGGAAACGTTGAAGAAACAAAGGAAAACGCCACAGAACAACAAAATGTAGATAAACCTACTACAAAGACAACAAAGGCACAAAAAACAACTTCTACTAAAAGTACAAAAGCAAAAAAATCAACAACAAAATCAAGCACGAAAAAACCTGCAATTTCAAAAATTAAAGGTACAAAAAGCGCAAAAACAAAAAAGAATTAAATTAAGAGGTGAATTATGTCAAATATTAAATTAGGTATTAATGGTTTTGGCCGAATTGGTCGTTTGGTCGCTCGTGTCGCTTCGATGTCAAGCGATGTTACAATCGTAGGAATAAACGACCCATTTATGGATGCGGAATACGCTAGTTACCTTTTCTCTTTAGATACTACACATGGTGAATTTGATGGCACTACCTCATCTAAAGATGGTAATTTAATAATCAATCGTAAAAAAATTCCTTTTTACTCTGAAAAAGAGCCTGCAAATATTCCTTGGGGCGAACTAGGTGCTGAAATCGTTGTCGAAGCAAGCGGTAAATTTACAACTTACGAACTTGCACAACAGCACTTGCAAGGTGGCGCAAAACGTGTTATAATTACAGCACCAGCCAAAGGTGAAGGCGTACCTACTATCGTTATGGGTGTAAATGATGAAACTTTAACCCCGGATATGAAAATTGTATCAAACGCTAGTTGTACTACAAACTGTCTTGCCCCTATCGTAAAAGTATTGAACGATAATTTTGGTATTGAAGAAGGTTTGATGAGTACCATACACGCAATGACCGCTACTCAACTAACTGTTGACGGTCCGTCAAAAAAAGATTGGCGTGGAGGACGTGCGGCAGGATTTAATATTATTCCTAGCAGTACAGGTGCTGCAAAACTTATTGGCGTAGTTATTCCCGAACTTAAAGGCAAATTGACAGGAATGTCATTTAGAGTACCTACAATAAATGTATCTTGTGTTGATTTGACAGTAAGACTTAAAAAAGCAACTACCTATGAAAAAATTTGTAATGCAATGAAAAAAGCAAGTAAAAATGAACTTGATGGAATTTTGGGTTACGAAGACCGTGCCGTTGTTTCTAGCGACTTTAACGGCGATTACCGTAGTTCAATTTTTGATGAAGGTGCTGGCATAATGCTTAACGAACACTTCGTAAAAGTAGTCGCTTGGTATGACAATGAATGGGGTTATTCAAACAGAGTAATTGACCTTGCAAGACTTATGAAAACTATTATGTAAGGAGTTTAAATGCGTTGTCCTTGTTGTGGTGCTAGAATGAATAAAAATGCTAGTATTTGCTTTAAGTGTGGGACAAAAATGTCTCAAATACAAAATGCTAGTCATCAGGCAGTTAAAAAAGCACGTGCGGAGTATGAACCAGAAAAAGTGGTCTATACCACCCACTTCCCTAGTGATTTAAGTTACTCCAAAACTCTTTTAATGTGTATATTTTTAGGATTATGGGGCGGTCATTATTATTATGTACGTAGGCCAATACCTGGCATAATATTCACAGTTTGTTGGACAGCATATTTATTGTTTTATCTAATTTGCGGTCTGGTATGCGGTTTTTTAAACGGCTATCCTGATTTTGAAGCATACAATTTAGAAGTATTGTCGGTATTTATGGCAATGATGGGTGCTTTGATTTTTGTTTGTTGGGTTTGGGATATTATTCGAATTGCTACAAAAAGATTTAAAGTACCCGTTGTACTAGAAGAAAAATGAGGTTTGAATGGAAAAAACTATTGTTGTTGGTATGAGCGGTGGCGTTGATTCTAGCGTGACCGCTTTACTTTTGAAAAATCAAGGTTACAATGTAATCGGCTTATTTATGAAAAATTGGGAAGAAAAAGATGCTCTCGGTCGTTGCACAAGCACGCAAGACTATCAAGATGTCTGTCGTGTTTGTGATAAAATAGGTATTCCCTATTATAGTGTTAATTTTAGTAAGGAATATTATGAAAACGTTTTTGAATACTTTTTAAAAAGTTACAAAGAAGGTCGCACTCCAAACCCTGATGTCTTATGTAATCGAGAAATTAAATTCGGCCCTTTTATTAAAAAGGCGAAAATGTTGGGTGCCGACAAAGTTGCGACAGGACACTATGCAAGACTAACAGAAAAAGATGGTTTATTTTACTTGCAAAAATGTGCTGACAAAAACAAAGACCAAACATACTTTTTAAATCAATTAAATCAAGAACAACTTTCTTTTGCAATGTTCCCGCTTGCTGATTTAACCAAACCAGAAGTACGAAAAATTGCAAGCGAAAATGATTTAATAACTGCTAATAAAAAAGATAGCACTGGCATATGTTTTATAGGTGAAAGAAATTTTCGAGAGTTTCTATCCCACTATCTCCCCGCTCAAAAAGGTGAAATAAAAACTTTGAACGGTAAAACCATTGGCACACATCAAGGTTTAATGTATTATACCATTGGACAACATAAAGGTTTAGGTATCGGTGGACAAAAAGATGAAGGTCAAGGCGCTTGGTTTGTTGTAAAAAAAGATTTAACAACAAATACTCTTTATGTGTCTCAAGGCTCACAAAACGAGTTAAATTCATCAGGATTAGTAACAATTGGTTTTAATTGGATACCAAAAAAACCTAGCGAGCAAGAATTTGACTGTTTCGCTAAATTCCGTTACCGTCAAGCAGACCAAAAAGTAAAATGCACTATTTTAGGGGATAACGTAAAATTAGACTTCTATACCCCACAACGTGCAATTACTCAAGGACAATTTGCTGTTTTGTATGACCAAAATGGAAACTGTTTGGGTGGCGGAGAAATAAACGAAATAATTAAGTAAGGAATATTTTATGATTGATTACGAAAGTTTTAATTTTAGCAATAAAAAAATAAGCAATTATCAAAGACGTATAATTTTTAATCAATTATTTAATTTTTGCAATTTACAAAATTCAAGCTACAAAAATTTACATTACAAAAAAGATACAAATGGTAATCTTATTTTACCCCAAGGGGCACTTATTCACGGCACAGGGGCAACGCTAAATAAAACTAAATTTTTAACTGAAGAACAACTAAATTCTATGAGTAAACACGGAATTATCGCACCAGAATTTTTAGGTTCTTACGAAAAATTTGATGAGACTTATTACTGCGCAGATTTTTTTAAAGTCGAAGATGAACAAACTCTTCACGAATATTCCAAGACACACAGAGAAATTGTTAAGGATAATACGAAACAAATTGCACCCGAATGTAATTACTTGCCGATTTTAAGCCCCAAAGATAGAATTGCATTTATTATTTTACCGAACAAAAATGAACATTTTCAAAAACTTTTGGAGTTTGACATATACAAAAATAATACTAACCACAAATTTATGGAATCAATTATAGGTAATATTTCTTATATTTATAATTTTGAACTTTCCACTAGATTGTCTTCAATTTTAGTAGGGTTGCCCCCTAATGTTATATCTGGCATTTGGATAAGTAAAAACCTAATTAAACCCGATATTTTACAAAATTTACACCAAAAATTTCAAGATTGTTTTATTGTAGATAATCTAGGTAAATTAATTGTTGAACCTCACCCCGAATATTCTACAACAATTACAGAATATAACTTACAAAAGTAAAATAAACATATTAAAAAAGGTATTATGCATTGCATAGTATCTTTTTTAAATTGCATAATACCTATAAAAAGTAATAAAATTTTGCTCCATAGTTTCATTTCTCCTATAAAAGCACAAAACTGTATAAAAGAATTGCCCAAAGGGGCAATTCTTTCAATTTTGAGTTTATTGTTTTAAATAAAATTACATCAACAAGTTTCCATCATCTGTTTCAATAATTTTTAGAATGTTTACCTGCTCCCCTGTTTTAGCATTTACATATACATAATAGGTTGCACCTTCATTGATACACATAAATTCATAAGTTAGAGTTTCACCTACGTAATCATTTGGGATAATGGCAAGTTTTGTTGTACGTACATCCATATCACTTGTTAAACTTTGACGTGCTTTTACCTCGTCAATTGTAGGGCTCAAATCAGTGCGAGTCGTATGATTAAATGCCCAACTGCGTGCTTCCCAACCAACGATTTCGCCATTATCTTGCGCAACTTTTACTTTAATCATATCTGGGTAAATAATTACATCATTTACTATAGGAGTTAAATTTACATAAACAAAACCTTGGCTTGCGGTACTCCATACTGCGTGTAAATCTTCAAAGCCCAACGTAGTAGCAAAAGTTTCTGCTATGGTACGACATTCATCTTCCGTCTTACTACTTTCGCCTGTTTCATATCCACCATTAAACTGCAACAAAATTCCATCTCGTTTTGTAACCTGTGCATAGTATTCTTGATTGCCTTTTGTTAATTTAAAATTAAATGTTTCAAACTCGCCATTAGTTTCCCCTGTCGCTTCAACTTCGTAACCTGAAAACCATTTTTTTACTCGATTTAACGCTTCTTCACTATTTATTTCTTTTTCTGACAAACCTTTGATTGTTTTGTTGGTCACCGAATCACTGAAAGGTCCATCATAAATAAGTTGCGGATATTCTACAATATCATTATTTAACCCATTAAATTCATTATTAAAATTACTACTGCCTTTATTTGGGTCTTTTACATTATCAACAATAGAATAATCGGTAGAAACTAACACAGTCAATCTATTTAATTCGTATTTTATATTTTGACTTGAAGTATGCAAACTAGCAATTTGGTCCATATCATCTAAACTTATATCTTCACCCTTTGCCAAATCTTGTTGTAAAACCAAACAAAAACCGCTTAATTGATTTATGAAAGTAATAGTATCATTTATAGCATTATGCTCAATAGGTAAAGTTGCTATGTTGTTTTGCGCAGAATTTGCAAGTGCAACAATATTTGCAAGATATTTTTCTTGAACTTGAGAATCAGTGGAAATTTTTAATTTAGACAAATTTGACTCAATATTATTTATATTGTCTGTAAGTTCGTATAAATTTCTTTCATAAACATATTCTAATTGATTTTTATACATTCCCAACGTATTTGCCGTTGTCCCCCAACTTATACCTGTCCAAGTAATTGTTCCTACAGCTAATACGCAACCGAGGACAATGGCTGTTATCGCCCATTTATTCATCTTTTACCTCCTATTAAACCGCAAAATTATGTTTGCCTATTGTTACTACAACTTTTCTTGACCATATCCAACTACTTGTAGCAGTTGCTGGATTGTAATAATAAATTGCGCCATAAGTTGGGTCCCAACCATTTAAGGCATCACGTGCTGCGTTGTAAGCTGTTTGATTAGGTTCAAGGTTTATCTGTCCATCACTTACACACGTAAATGCCCAAGGTTGATAAATAACACCGTAAACAGTGTTTGGGAACGCACTACTTTTCACTCTATTTAGTATTACAGCGCCAATTGCTACTTGCCCAACATAAGATTCGCCCCTTGCTTCTGCGTAAATACATTTTGCCAATAAGTACAAATCATTACTACTTTGAGAGCTCAAACTCATTCCTAATGCGGCAGCGGTTTTGCTACCCACTATACCATCTGCTACCAAACCATTGTTTTTTTGGAAATAAATAACTGCATTGCGTGTTTTTGTACCGTAAATACCATCAACATTGCCTGTATAATATCCCCAATTTTTTAACTTTTGTTGTACAGTTTTTATTTGCGTAGTAGTAAGTCCAGTTGCAACAACTTGCTCTGTTTCGTAAGTTTCTGGATTATAAACACCAACAAAACCCACTGCTACTATTGTGATAAAACACAAGCAAAGCCCCAACGCTTTTATCATTTTAGTTTTCATCAAACACCCCCGAAAAATGTCCTTATAATTTCTAGCAATTTAGAGCGATAAACAATATTTTCTGTATTGTTATCCCCTGCGTTTACAAAACACAATGGTGGATACACAACACACCACCAATTATTACCTGATGCGCTACCTAATTCTAAAATTATGCTATCATATTCACCACTTTCAAGCACAACATCATCGTAACATCTAGTTGGAAAATACTCGCTCCTTAATACTGCATTTGCGCCATAATTATAACCATTATCACTTAATACTAAACCTGCTATATTTGAAATTTGTGATAAATTTTGCGAAACTAACTCAATTGCTTCTGGTTTTGTTTTAGCATCTGCTAATATAGGTGTTAAGTATTCTACAATCGCATCTTTGACTTTGTACTTTACTGCTTGGTCCTCCACGCTATTACTATTTGCTCTTATATGTATTCGTAAAAAACTATCAGCAGTCAGTTCTGTTCCTTGTGCATTACAATATCCTACTATCCCCCCAAAAATCACCAAACAAATTGCCAACGCTATACCTATTTTTTTAAACATCTTCTCACCTCTAAATAAACTATTGCCTGTTATAAAATATTTAAACAAAAATTTATAAAAATAAAAAACAGTCTTTTACTAACTTTACATATTGACAATTTTTTTAATAAACAATTTTTAAGTTTTGTATTTAATAACAAAAAAAGCCACAAGTATCTGTGGCTTTACAATTATAAATGTTTTTCACGATATATGATTAATCTTTGAGGAGAAGTGATTGGAAATTGTAAGTCAGGATTTTGCTCCATAATTAGTTCGCTTGGCACCGCTAATGCTTTTGATACTTCCCACAAATCTTGCGCTTGTGAAACTATATATACTCCCATAGCGCTAGCGTTTTGAGTACGTTTGTCACCTAATGTAACCGCTTGTAAATTTGCTTCTGTTACATTATTAAGAATGGTTGTTTCAATGGCTAATTCAGCTAAAATATCTATTTCTTTAGATTTTTTATTTCGTGCTTCAATTTCCTTTGCTACGATATTTAATTTATAACTATTATCATCATTTATGCCATTTTTCTTTAAGTTTATATTGAAAGGGACTTCTGCAAAAACTGATTGTGTTGAAGCATTGTCATCGTCTAAAACATAAATAATATTGCAGTTTAATGCACCAGCTATTTTTATTCCATCATCACTTATTTCACTAGATTTTACCACGACATTTCCAGCGCAAACTGCTAAAACCTTGTCAATACGTGGTGAATCTTCCCCTAACACAATACTACCATCAATTTTTTCAAAATTTAAGTCACTTGACAATAATTTTTGAGAAACAAAGCTTGAATATTCGTTGTTTAGTAAATAATTTGGACAAAAGGCATCAACGACTGCTTCGTAACTTTTATTTTGTCTTACAAAAATATTTGCTTTTAATTGATTTTTAAGCAAAATAGTACCCTTTGTACTGCTCAACTCTCCCTGCAATTCGTATTGCGTCACAGCATTTTGTAAAGTGGCTGTTACTACATCAGCAGTTGTTATATTATTAGCTAGCAATTCGTGATTAAATTCTTGCACATATTTTTGGCTTTTAAGTTTAGGTTGTTCATCTGCTGTTAAATAAATCATATTTGTATAATTTTCTCCATGCAGAACAACTAAATCATTACCAGCCTCCGCCTTTGATAACACAACTTTACTTTCAACACATAAAATTTTGCTAATTGATGATGGCAAATCTAATTCTAAATTCAAATCAAAATCTTGTGCAGTACCTGCAACAACATCGGTATATTCAATAATATCTTTTTTCTGCTGTGCTAAAGGAAGCTCGGCGATATATTTGATTTTTTCGCTTGCGAGCATTATCGGTTTTACCAAAATATTACTTGTAAATGTAACTGCCTGCTCCGAAGCCTGCACACTGTTTACTGACAACAATTTTGCAGTAGCAAAAATTTCGCTATCAATATTTATGTCTTTGTTCATTAAATGTACGGTAAAATTGTTTATACCTTCCAAGCAAGAAAAACCGCCTTCGACTCTCTCAACTAATACTTTTACGCAAAGTTTACCATCAATTTGTGCGTTTCCAGCACTAGGTACTACACTTTCAATAAAAGGATTTGCCGATACAGATATAACTCTTGAAATTGCACCATCGTTTGAAGTTAATGTCATAACAACGGGAATTGTTTCCGTGTTTTGTGTTTTTGTGTACTTTAATTCAATTTCAGCGCTTTTTGGTTCAAATGCCATTTCGCCCTCCTAAAATTTATTAGTATTAATCTATTTTAGAAAAGCAAGAAATATGCAAACTTTATTCTTTTAATTCAATTTTTACATCTCCACACAAAACGTCGCTATAACTATAACTCATTTTTTCTACGGTTGTTGCATTTGCAAGTCTAACAACAAAAACACTATGATAAATATCTTCTAATACTCCTTCATAATGTGTAATCTTTTTACGTCCTTTATTTACTTCCATTTCTACATATTTGCCTTTAAGCTTTAATATTTCCATTTTTACTTGACTTAAATCCATTGTCGGTTTACGCATAAACTACCTCTCTAACTAATGCTATACATAATCAACAAATTTTAAACATAAAAGACAAATTTTTATTTTAGACGAAAAAAGAAAAAGATTTAATTAAATAATTGAATCAATTTTTGTTTTATTTTTATCTATAGTTTTGTCCATTAATTTTATTATATTTGGTAAAGTAAAGCCATACTTTTTATATAAATCTATAGGTTTTCCACTTTCCCCAAAGCAATCCATACCTAAGATAGTACCATCTAACCCTGCAATTTTATACCAACCATTGCTTACGCCTGCTTCTATTACAAATCGGCAAGTCATTTTGTGCGGTAATACTTTTTCTTGATATTTTTTATCTTGTCTAAAAAACAATTCACGCTCTGGCATACTAACAACACGAATAGACAAATCATCTTTTTGCATTATTTGTTGCGCTTGAATTGCTAATTCAACCTCACTTCCTGTTGCAATAATTATTCCATTCAATTCTTTTTTATCTTTTTCGGCACTAATAATATATCCGCCAAGCAATGTAGCATTAGCATTGCTCTTTTCTAATTGAGGTAACTTTTGCCTTGAAAGTATAATAGCAGTTGGTCCTTCATAGCAAAGTGCCGATTGAAATGCGCCTATTGCCTCATTAGCATCAGCAGGGCGAAAAACTTGCAGATTTGGAATTAATCGCAAACTTTCTATTTGTTCAACGGGTTGGTGCGTAGTGCCATCTTCACCTACCGCTATACTATCGTGTGTAAAGATATATAGCATTTTCAATTTCATTATTGCACTCATACGAATACTATATCTCATATAATCTGAAAATACAGTAAAAGTTGAGCAAAATGGCAACAATCCACCGTGCAAAGCAAGACCATTTGAAATACCAGCCATTGAATGTTCTCGAACTCCAAATGCTATATTTCTGCCTTCGTTGTTGTTTGCGTCAAAATAATCGCTATCTTCAATATATGCCAAAGTGCTTTTAGATAAATCTGCACTTCCCCCAACCAATGCTGGAAGATATGCTGAAATACTATTTAATAGTTTATGCCCTATTTCACGAGTAGAAAGTTCACCCTTAAATTCATTTTTTCCTAATTTGGATACTGCTTTTTTAGTATCCACGCTAAATTCTTTCCATTCGCTAGCATAACGCAACCTATATTTTGTTAAAGTTTTTTGCCATTGATTATATATTTTCGCTTTTTCAAGGAGTAAAGATTGACAATGCCTATATACATCATTATCAACAGTAAAAGCAGTTGTATCTAATCCGAAATCTTGTATCACCTTGTTAGCTGACACTTCATTAAAAGGATTTGCATGGCATTTCTCACTATTAGCAAAAGGGCTTCCGTAACCTATAACTGTATTGCAAATAATTAAATTAGGTTTATCGCTACTTTGCGCAGAGTTTATAGCTTGCATAATGCTTTTATAATCATTCCCATCTTTAACATTTAAAACATTCCAACCACACGCCTGAAAACGCATATCAATATCTTCAATCGTTGCATTAGAAGTTTTCCCATCTAACGAAATTGAATTACTGTCATAAAGCACAATTAATTTATTTAATTTGTTTCTACCGGCAAAACTTGCACTTTCGTACGAAATTCCTTCCATTAAATCGCCATCACCTACTATAATATAGGTATAATGGTCAATTATTTTAAGTTTTGATTTGTTATGTTTTTGTAAAATACTTTCTGCTAAAGCCAAGCCTACCCCATTACTAAATCCTTGTCCTAATGCTCCCGTAGATGCATCAACACCAGCAGTAGTTATTTCGGGGTGTCCCGGGGTCTTGCTACCGAGTTGACGAAATTCACGCAAATCATCAATTTCTAAAAAGCCGAACAAATGCATTGTGCTATATAATAAAGCGCTTCCATGCCCTGCGCTTAAGATTATGCGGTCACGATTTATCCATGATGGATCCAAGGGGGTGAAGTTCGCCATTGCGTAAACCGCATACATGATAGGTGCACAACCTAAAATAATACCTGTATGCCCCGATTTTGCTTGTATTACTTGATTTAAACCTAACTTACGCATTGTATTAATAGTCTTTTGTTCTATTTCCATAAT
This sequence comes from uncultured Clostridia bacterium, assembly GCA_944383295.1. GTDB lineage: Bacteria > Bacillota > Clostridia > Christensenellales > UBA1242 > UBA7867. The sequence continues at coordinate 43,936 of CALWOW010000008.1, read as the reverse complement.
CGCTCCCCATTCATTATTTACAAAAAAGGCACGATAAACACCTAATTTGCGTGTTTTTTCTCTCGTGCCAATTTCTTGAAAAACTTATTTATGCTTTTTAATAATTTTTTTACCGCTTTTTGCTCTTTAAAGGTACTGCAATTAAGAACGATATCGCTTTTTTCCACATAACTTTTATCACGGTCTGAAAAAGCAATATTGCTTAATTCTTCATCAATGTAATCACCTGAATATTTACAACGATGTTCAAAATACTTTGGAGAAATTTGCAAATAAACAACATAGCTTGTCTTAATTATTTCTTTAAAGTTTTCATTTGAAAACATAGTAGTAGGATTGATACAAATTATAGTATTCTCAAAACTTGTTACATTTTTAACAACACGGGCTTCACAGTCATCAATGTATTTTTTGCCTTCTTGTTGTCCAAGAGTTTCAAGAATATGCTGTTCATCACCCAATTCGAAATGTACCATTTCTTCTACATCAACATAAAACATTTCCAACCGTTCACTCAAAAGTTTAGAAACGTTTTTCGAATAATTATCTAGTAAACATATAAGAGCAATGTTTGTCTTCATCTGCACACTCCACATTTAAAGGTAAATTAATTATACAGAATTTTTTTAAATTTAGCAATTAAATTACATATAATTTATTAATTTATCTTAGATATGTAGGTACAATTTCATTTGCTACATCTACATAATGCTTAATTGTTTCAATTTTTAATGGTTTTGGAGCATTTTTTAAAAAATCTGGTTGTCTATAGGGTTGTAATATATAAGTCTTTGCACCCTTTATTTTTTTTGCTATTTGCAAAATATCTTGTTCGGTTAAATCTGGAGTAACTGTTGTGCGAAATTCATACTCGACTTTATTTTCTAACAAAAAGTTTATACTTTTTTCCACCTCATCAAACTTTGTATTATTGAGAGTTATTTCACTCAATTTTGAAAAGGAAGCTTTTATATCCATTGCCACATAGTCAATTAATTTTTGTTCAACCAACTCTTTTAACATTGTACTGTTTGTACCATTAGTATCAAGTTTTACATCAAAGCCCATTTCTTTTATTTTGCGAATAATTTGCGGTAAATCATTATGAATTGTAGGCTCACCACCACAGATTACAACACCATCTATCCAACCTTTTCTTTGCGATAAAAACTCAAAAAGTTCGTCCGTTTTATCTTCTGTTTCTTGTAACAGTTGAGAATTTTGACAATACCAACATTTCCAATTACAGCCATTAGTAAAAGCCACGCAGGCAATCCTGCGTGGAAAATCAATCATTGAATTTTTTATAAATTTACTGATTTTCATAATACTTTTACCTTTAATCACATAGATGCAGTACTTAAACCATTTCGTTCACGATGAAGTTGTTCAATTTCATCTTCGCAAAGTAATTGCTCAGGTTTGATTTTAAATTTAGTACGGTCAAAATATTCTGCTTGCTTTGACTTATTAAAGTCTTTTACGCAACGGAAATATCCAACAACACGCGACCAAACTTCTGCTTCCTTACCACAGTGAGGGCAAGTAAAGTGTTCCCCTGCTATATAGCCATGCTCTGGACATACACTAAATGTAGGTGTAATGCTAATATATGGCATTTGATTGTTTTGGAAAATTTTGCGTATCAACGCTTTACATGTTTCTCTATCTGTAATTCGTTCCCCCAAATACAAATGCAATACAGTACCACCGGTGTACATTGATTGTAAATCATCTTGCAAACGCACTACTTCAAAAATATCGTCAGTATATCCAACAGGTATTTGAGTTGAATTTGTGTAATAAGGTTCTTCATTACCCGATGTAATAATATCAGGGAAACGAGCTTTGTCTAAACGAGCAAATCTTGCTGAAACTCCTTCTGCTGGGGTTGCTTCTAGGTTGTATTGATTTCCTGTTTCTTCTTGGAACTCTACCATCTTATCACGCAAAACAGACATAACCTTTTTTGCAAATTCTTGTCCTTCTTCTGTTGTGATATCTTTGCCTAAAAGATTTATTAGCGCTTCATTCATACCATTTACACCGATTGTAGCGAAATGGTTAGCCCAATATTGTCCACTTCTTTCCTTAACAGGACGGAGATAAAATGCCGAATAAGGATACAAACCGTTATCAGTTTGCTTTTCAATCATTTTTCTCTTTATTTCTAGACTTGATTTTGCTAGAGTAGCCAATTTTTCTACACGCTCTAAAAATTCTTCTTTAGATTTTGACAAGTAACCAACACGAGGTAAATTGATAGTTACAACACCGATTGAACCTGTGAGAGGGTTTGAACCAAACAAACCACCGCCACGCTTACGCAACTCACTCAAATCAAGTCGCAAACGACAACACATAGACAAAGCATCTTCAGGACTTAATGTTGAGTTTATGTAGTTAGCAAAATAAGGAATACCATATTTGCAAGTCATATCCATAATTGCGTTTACTACAGGACTGTCCCAATCGAAATCTTTTGTAACATTAATTGTAGGAATTGGGAACGTAAAAATTCTTCCATTTGCGTCACCCTGCATCATAACTTCGCACAATGCGAGATTGAACATATCCATTTCTTTTTGATATTCACCGTAAGTATGGTCTTGAGGAACACCACCTATTATAACTGGTCTATCTTTTAACAAAGGATGAACTTTTATGTCTAAAGTAATATTACTAAATGGGCATTGAAAACCTACACGAGTTGCTACATTCATATTAAATACCCAACCTTGAAGTATTTGCTTAACTTCATCATAACTTAAATTGTCATAAGCAATAAATGGCGCACAATAAGTATCAAAACTACTCCACGCTTGCGCACCTGCACTTTCCCCTTGCAAAGTAAATGTCGCATTTGTAACTTGTCCTAGAAAACTGCGTAAGTGCTTTGGAGGACTTGAGGAAATTTTACCAGGAACACCTGTAAAGCCCAATGTGAGTATTTGAGCTAAATCCCAACCCACACAATAACTACCAAAGAATCCCAAATCGTGAATATGTATATCTCCGCTTAAATGCGCTTCTCTTACATCAACAGGATAAACTTCGTTTAACCAATAGTTTTTTGTAAACTCTTCACGAACAAAGTTATTCAATCCAGCAACTGAACGTTGCATATTAGCATTTTCCTTTGTGGACCAATCTGCTTCGTCTATATACTTATCAAATAAGTCTATGGTTGCGCCAATTAAAGCATTCTTTTCACGTGCTGTTTTGCGCTTTTCTCTATATAATATGTATGCTTTAGCAGTTTGAGAATGGCGGTTGTCTATTAACACGTATTCAACAGCGTCTTGAATTTGCTCCACCGTTGGCACACGGTCACCAACTCTCTTCTCAATTAACTTCTCAACTTTTTTTGCAAGTTCCGTAGCAGTTTCATAATCACTACCGTTACAAGCAACTGCCGCTTTGTATATTGCATCTGCAATTTTACGCAAATCAAAGTCTTGATAAGTTCCATCTCTTTTTAATACTTGCCCACTCATTTTTAGCATTCTCCTTTTTCGTTTTTGTACATAATAATTATATAAATCACAATATATAGTGTCAAACATATTTAATAAAATACTATATATTGTGTTAAGTTTGTACCTTTTGCACAAAACGACAATTTTCGCAAATTTTATAAAAATACAAAATTATTTATAAAATACGTTATTTTACGAACAGTTTTTCCTAAAAAGCTATGAGTATAAATTAATAAATATAACAAAAAACTACAAGCGATTGTTACTTGTAGTTTTTACACTTTTTTTTACTTTTTCGAGGTTTTCTTAAATGCTTTTATTATACTAGGGACAATTACCAACAAAATTAGACCTGATAAAACGATAATGCATACGACCACATACCACCATTCAATATGAATAGGGGCAATTTCTACAAAACTTTTGTCTCCACTGTATGCTATTACATATTTTTGGCTTGTTGTTTCCGCACTCGCCTCTTCTTGCGGTGTCGATGGAGTATAATCAAAACCTATAACTATATCTCCACTTTGAGCTGTAATAAAAATATGATTTTCATCTACACCATTGTTTTTAAGTGTATCCAAAGTTTCTTGATTAGGGTGTCCGTACTTGTTGCCTATTCCACAAGAAATTATAGCATATTCCGGATTTAATGCTTTTACAAACGCATCTTGAGAACTTGTTCTGCTACCGTGATGTCCCATATCCATTATATCAACATCTGGCAAAGGTAAATTTGTTTCATTGTCTAAAATTTCATCTTCTTCTTTTGTTTCAGCATCACCAGTAAAGGCAATTTTAGTTCCATTATATTCTAGTACCATTACACTAGAATAATCATTCCAACTGTTGTACATATTTGAAGGAGTAACAGGTGCATAAAAAGTTAAAGAATATCCCTCACCTGAGATTTTTTCACCAGCGATAGAATATTTTATCGTCGCTGGAGTATCATTTGCGCCGTATGTTTCAACATATATTCTGCTGATAAATTTGTATAGTGTATTAGTATCTTTTGCATTAGTTGTGTTTTTCGAAGGGTCTCCTATTGTTATCCCATAATTATATGTACTATTTAGATAAGATACCGCGTCACGCTCTTTTTGTTCAATAGCATCTTTTTCTTTTACTGTTGCAATAGTTCCATCTGGGTCTAATATTTGCGAACTATCCTTATCATTTGAAACATAAAAAGTATATGGTCGATAAATAGTCGCTACTTCAAAAGCATCAAGAATATCAGGTAAATAATATAAATGGTCAGCATCTGGGTGAGTTAATATCATATAATCTATAATTTCGCCCTCATCAAGCAAAATTGTGTCAATATAATTAATCACCTTTTCGCTTGTTTCACTATCATAAGTTTCGCTACCACTATCGATTATCATATTTTTGCCATCTGGTAAATCAATTAAAATACAATCGCCTTGTCCAACAAACACATAATGAACTTTTAGTTTGCTGTTAGTATTTACATCTGCAATAGTTGTAACAAGCCCATTGTTTACATCTCCTGCGGTCATATTGTGACGAGTTTCCAACCAACTATTGACAATAGGTTCTAATTTGTTAGCAAAAGGTAAAGTGCAAAGTGCTACAACCGTAATTATCGCAAATATTGCAAACAGAACTTTATATTGTTTTGCATTTTTATATGCTGTTTTAATATTTTTTTTGTCAGTAGAACTCAATCCACTATCACTTGATTTTTTGCTACTAGACTGTTTCGTCACCTTCTGTGCAGTTTTGCTCGCATTGTCCAATGCTTGTTGCATCTGCTTCGCCTTTCTTCTCGCTTCGTTGTACTTGTCCCAAGACATCTTTATCCTCCTTCATTTTTATATGTTTTTCTTTTGCAATTTGTTTAGCCCGTTTTTGCATAGTTTTTAAACGACGAATTGTTTCTTTTATGTTTTCATCTGGCACACGCATACCCAATACTTTTAAAATATTTGGCATTTCTGCCATTGTTGCCTCGTACCCCTGCTTAATCATCTCATCTACATCTTCAAGCTTACGTTGGTCATATTGAGACAAATTAACCTTTAATACATAATCGGAATATACATAACCATTTACAGAATTTGATTTCATCAAGATACGCAATGCTGCCTTCATTAATTCCATATATTTTGTGCTAGTTGTTCCATAACCACGAGTTGGGTTTATATCTATAGCAAGCACTATATCCGCCCCCATATCACGAACAACATCGGCAGGAATATTATTCCGTAAGCCACCGTCGTAAAGATTATATTTTTCAAATTCAACTGGATTGAAAATACCAGGGACAGCGCAAGAACCAGAAATTGCTTTTGCTAAATCGCCATCACTAATATCTACTTCATTACCCGTAATAATATCAACTGCGACTGCTGTAAATGGTATTTCCAAATCAGCAAAATTTTTACCGCCCAACACTTGCCTAACGACGCTTTCTAATTTTTCTGTTTTGTTAGGTACAAAAGAAATCTTACTGGTCAAAATATCCTTCGCTCGTAGTGACCTTGCCTTGTTTTCCATTTCTTCTATAGGAATCTTTGCGCAATATGCAGCGCCCATTAGTGAACCGACAGAAGTACCAGCTACATAATCAAATTTAACACCCATTTCTCTAAAAGCCCTAAAAACACCGATATAAGCTACTCCCCTAGTGCCTCCACCACTAAGCGCAAGCCCGAGTTTTAGTGGATGAAACACTTGATTTTCTTGTCGCTCAATCTTTCTAGTAACGGGTCTTTTAAAAATATTTCTCAACCAACTTTTGAAACTCATAAAAACCTCGAAATAATAATATGTGCCACCCTTTGTATATTACATATTAATTTTATCAAACTTTTATTAAATTCGCAATTAAATTAATTATAAAAAATAAAATAAAAAGAGCACCAAAAAATGATACTCTTTTTTATATTATTCATTTGTTTCTTTTAGTTTTGCAATAGCTGTTTCAACTTCAGCAATGTCATCTTTGATTTGTCTATTCTGCTCAACCAGAATTTGATTTGTTTTTTCCAAAATTGGGAAGCGGTCTTTGTTTTGTTCCATAACTTCTTCGCAGTGTTGAACTGACAATCTCAAACCATCCAACAAGTCCAAATCTTCGCTCAATTTCTTTGCTTTTTCTTCATCAATATCAACATAGTTGTTTACACCATAAAGCATAACTTTCTTACGAGCAATGATTGCTTCTCTACGACGCAATTTTTCTTGGTCACGCTCTAATCTACGTTGCACTCGAGCCAAAGGAGTGTATTCCTTACGATTACCTTTCAAGTCACGTTCATTTACTTTCAAACGTGCTTGCAATTTTTCCAAACGTTCTTCAAGCATTTCTAATGGGAACAATTCATAAACGTTTGTAATTTCTCTAGGTTCAACAACTGGTTCAATTGGTTTTTGTTCAATCTTAACTTCATCATCTTGAATTTCTGGTTCAAGGAATGGAGTTAACTCTTGAATGTCGCTAGCAGTACTACTTGTTTCAGTATATTCAATATTTTGTGCTGGTTGTTCAGCGTAAGTTGTTTCTACTGTTTCTGTCTTCTCTTCTGTACTTGGTTCTACAACTTCAGTTTGTTCAGTTTCGCTTGATACATCTTGCGCTGGTTCTTCAAATGTTGTTACTTCTGTTGTAGTTTCAGTCACAGGGGCAACAATTTGTTCATCTTTACCCTCTGTGTATTTTGTAACAGACTCGGCATTAATTTCATTAATCATATCATCGAAATTAAATTCTTCATCTGTCTTTTGTTCCGGTTGAGAAACTTCTTCATTTTGCGCTTTGTTGTCTTCTTCAAACAAAGAATCAAAATCATCAAAGTCGTCAAACTCTTGCTTACGACGTTCAATCATTTCACGTCTTTCTTGCGCAAAGTCCTTGTCTTCTTTTCCAACTTCTTCATCACGTATTCCTTGCTTCCCTTCAAGCAAAGCACGTTGTTCACGTTCGGCTTCTTCCTCGTCCCAAGTTTTTACGCTTGATTGTTCATTACCATCGTATGCTAAAACTTGAGGCGCACCGTTGTTTTCATTTACGGTAGTATCCTGTTTAATTTGTACAGATTTATCATTATCACTGTTTCCACGGAAAAAGATAGACCCTTTTTTGTTTGTAATAGACAACACAAGGTCAACTAACAAAATAATAATGAAAGCGACTGCCGCTATTAATGCAATAATAGTAAGTACATTTAGTATTGCTTCAACTATTGGTTCCATTTTTCATTTGCTCCTAATTTAATTTTTTTGCACTGGTGGAAGCGATGGGAGTTGAACCCATGTCCAAACAGTATTTAGCCCTATCCTCTACATGTTTAGTGAATTTGTAAATCTCGTAAAAGTCCATCAAAATCACAAAATAGACTTAAACTATTTCGCTTTTATTAACTCCAAACCAGCGAACAATTTTTGGAAGTGGTCTAATGGGGGTTGAAGCCCGCTAGCAAATCAACTAGACCAAAGATTTACTATGGACTGTCTAAAAAATAACTTAGACTAATTGTTTAAGCATATGCAACTGCACCAAAGTTGGCAGTAGGCATTACTTGAACGTTTGCTTTGTTTTCAGCATTTAAATTTAATTTCCGTTTTTAACGCAGACGAGCCAGCGACATGCTAAACAGAACAAACATCTGTCTGTCAAAACCAGTACGCTCCCTCTAAAAAGAGATTAGCATCTAGCCATTTTTATTTCTCGTTGAATATCACGTTTAAGGTCGTTTTTCTTGATTGTTTCACGTTTGTCGTGTAATTTTTTACCCCTACAAATCGCAATTTCAACTTTGACGAGCGAATTATCAAAATAAAGTTTTAATGGTACAACCGTCAAACCTTTTTGAGATATTGCTTGAGAAAGTTCGTAAATCTCAGACTTGTTTAGCAATAATTTTCTCGCTCGACGCTCATCAGGAACAAAGTTTGAAGTATGCTCGTAAGTCTTGATGTACATATTGATAATATATGCCTCATTATTACGAATGGTAACATAAGTATCATTTATACTAGAATGACCTGCACGAACTGATTTTACTTCACAACCTTGTAAACTTATGCCCGCAGTAAAAGTTTTAAGTACAAAATATTCATAATGAGCACGTTTATTAGTGGCTATTACCTTCATTCCTACACTCCTATTATACCACAAAAATATTTTTTTTCAATACCTTTTTCAAAAAAAGTACAAACAACGCAAAAAAAGCTCCAAAAATTTAACTTTCGAGCATTTTAAAGTTTATTTGCCTACGTCTTAGGTTTACACTTTCAACCTGTACACGCACTTTTTGTCCTAATTGATAATCGTGTTTTGAACCAGAAAGTTTATATAACTTTTCAATAAACACATAATTGTCTGTCGGTAAGTTCTCTAAAGAACACATACCTTCAACTGTATTTGGCAACTCAACAAACACACCAAAATTTGTAGCACCGGACACAACACCATCGAAAATTTCGCCAACATGGTTTTGCATATAATCTGCTTTTTTAAGGTCATCAACCTCACGTTCTGCTACTTCCGCTAATTTCTCACGTTCACTTGTTTGAATACTTGCCTCTTCCACAAATTCTTGATACCATTCCATTTGCTTTTTGTCTTTATTGCGCAAATAAAATTTCTTGATAATACGGTGAATTAGCAAGTCAGGATACCTACGAATTGGTGAAGTAAAGTGACAGTAATCTGTCGCAGCTATACCAAAGTGTCCTAAATTTTTAGGAGCATATCTTGCCTTTTGTAAACTACGCAACAATACTGAATTAATTAACTTTTCATAAGGTTGACCTTCTACTTGTTTCAAAAGTCTTTGTAGTTGTTTTGGTGTTACCTTATCAGGATTGTCTGCTACCTTGTATCCAAATTGCCCTGCAAACTGAAAGAAATCAAACATTTTTTGCCCATCTGGCTGTTCGTGAACACGATACAAAAATGGTAATTTTTCTTTACAACAAGCGTGTGCGACAGTTTCGTTTGCTACTAGCATAAATGATTCAATCAACATATGTGCTTCGTTACGCTCATACAACAAGACATTTGTAACGTGTCCTGCCTCGTCCATTTCAAACTTACATTCAGGTAAATCAAATTCCAAAGCACCACGCTTGCGCCTTTTGTTTTCCAAAATGCGATGAAGTTTTTGCATAGTTTTGAAATCTTTTACCAAATCTTTATATTTTGCGCATACTTCTGCGTCATCATTCAAAATTGCAAACACATCTTTGTAGGTCATCTTTTCACGAGATTTTATAAAACTCTCGCAAATTTCATAATCTAAAACATTACCTTCAGTATCAATTTTCATTATAACTGACAAAGTAAGACGTATTACCTTTGGATTAAGCGAGCAAATACCATTACTCAACTCTTTCGGTAACATTGGATAAACTAAATCAGGAAAATATACGCTTGTGCCACGCTTGTATGCTTCTTTATCAAGCGGACTATTTTGTTTTACATATTCCGATACGTCAGCGATATGCACTCCCAAAGTAAATGTACCATCAGGATTTTCAGTAATTCCTACCGCATCGTCTATGTCACGAGTATCAAAACTATCAATTGTTACTATATTTTGGTCAGTAAAATCACGCCTACCATTTAAAGCACTTTTAGACACTGTTTGCGGTAAAGTTTTTGCCTCTGCTAGTACTTCTGGCTCAAACTCTTCGTAAAGATTGTTTTCACGTATAATTGCAAGCATTTCAATTTTAGGGTCACCATTTAAACCTAACACTTCAACAAGATTTCCTTGTGGGTTTTTGTCCCCTGCTACATATTTTGTAATACGGCAAACTACTTTGTCGCCTTCTTTTACCTTAAATTTCTTGATATTTCTAACTAAAATATCCTTAAAGTAGCGAGTATCGTCAGGTTTAACAAAGCCCAAATGGTCGTTTACAATATCTAGCGTACCCACAATGTTTTTATCATTGCGCTTAATGACTTTTACAACCTGACCTTCTGTTTTGTCATCTTTTTTGCGTACTTTAACCAAAACAGTGTCGTTGTGTAGTGCAGTTTTTAAAGATACAGGTGGAATGAAAACATCAGGAGTTTCGCCATCGTCTATAAATTTACAAAAAGCAAAACCACGAGAATTACCTACCAACACCCCTTTTCTCAATCCTAATGCTTCTATTGTCGCTAATTTATCATTTCCTTCAACCAATAAATCTCCATTATCTAGCATTTCCCCAATTAGAGAATAAGCCGTTGTAAAGTCATACCCCAGCCCTTGACTAATGTTTGTTGCGAGTTCGGTTCGTGTGCGAAAATTTAGATTGTTTGATTTAATAAAATCTAAAATAGTAGCAATTTGTTCTTCTTGCATTGAATTTTCCTTTTAATTTTTTCTTTTTAAACAAATAAAGAGAGGGCTACCCTCTCCTTTTAGTTACGCAACTAGCGACAACACAAAATAAAGTACGGTAGCGATAGCAACAAAAAGTTGCTAAACACATAGTCCTTTTAGTTTGCTTTTACGCTCCTGCAACATTAAGTTTTAAAATTAATTCTAAAACAAAATACAACAAAGTAGCAATAGCAACAGTAATCGCCAACCACATAGTCGCTCTTTTCATACGACCTTCACGAGTTGCACCCTTATTGTGTGAGTAATAAGTTTCAGTTGCGCCTGTAATTGCATTTAAACCGCCATGACTATTGCTAGGTTGCAACAAAACTAAAACAGTTATTGCGATAGCAGCAAGACCAATATATGCAAGTAAAATATACTTGATTATTGGGAATGAAGTAGTTACCCAAACAGGTAAACCTGCACCTAATATGCTGATAAAACTCATTGTAAGCCTCCAAAAAACATTTTAAATAAAGCAAGAATTAGTATAACATACATAATTTGTTTTTACAAGTCAATTTAACAAAGTTTTTTATTTGTGCCAAATTATATCAAATTAGTAATATCTGCTTTCTAAATCGTTATCACTATTAACGAAAACTTCAATTGTACCCTTACCATAATCTTCTGTACCCAACATATCAAAAACTTTTACTGCAAGTCGCATTTTAGGTGCAGTATTGATTGTAGGGTTGTCCAAAAGAATTGTAACACCAAAATGAGTATTTATAGTTACTTTTGAATTTGTATAACTAATACTAGCACACAAAGCACGCATATCAGTTAAATCTCTATTTAATTGCAAAAACGCTTGATAGATATTTATAAAAGTATCTGTATATTCAAAAGAAATAGTGTCCCCTACATTGTAATTTTTGTCATTTAAGTTTGGAATTTCTACCAAAACTTGATTTGTCTGCGTGCTTGAAAAAGTATTGCTTATCTTTAAAATTTTAAAATATTCATCAGTGATTGCATACTTGTTTTCGCCGAGCTTAACAGCATAAACTTCTTGTCTTTCAATAGCGTGCACATTAATAATGTTTGGCCAAACTACTTCTATATCAATCACTCTCATACGAGGGTATTTTGCTTCCAAACTCTCTTTTGCTTTCTGTTTATCTAATATAAACACGCTTTGATGCGCTACATTAGAATTTTCCAAAATCATTTCATTAGTCAAATTTGCAAGAGTGCCTGTTGGTACATTATACCAAATCAACCTTGCCTGCCCAACGGCAAAAATAGTACTAGACAACACAACTAAAAGTGTTATCACAGCCAAAACGGACACAATCACACCAATTTTTGCACTTTTTCTCAAAGTCGGCACTCCTTGTTTTAATCTTCTCTGCGTATTTTTGCACCCAAACTATTTAAACACAAATCCAAATCGCTATAACCACGTTCGATATGATAAATATCATGAACGGTAGTATAACCTTTTGCAGTCAAACCAGCGAGCACAAGACTTGCCCCACCACGCAAATCCTTTGCATAGACTTCCGCTCCGCTTAAACTGTCCACCCCTTCAATATAAGCAGTACAGTCACGAGCACGCACTTTTGCCCCCATTTTAATTAATTCAGGCACAAACTTAAAACGAGATTCAAAAATATTTTCTTGTACAACGCACGACCCTTCGCTCACTGTTTGCAAAGTCAAAATTTGCGCTTGCAAATCAGTAGGAAAACCTGGATAAACTTGTGTTTCAACAAAACCTACGCTTTTAAGAGTTTTGGGACTCTTTAAATAAATTTTATCACTTTTTACCTTTAAAACGCAACCAGAATAGCGCAATTTATCTATTAAACTTGAAAAAAACATAGTGTTGCAACCGCAAACTTCAATTTCTCCGTGAGTAATAGCGCCTGCAATTAAATATGTACCTGCAATTATCCTATCGCCTATAGGGGTGTATTCCGTACCGTATAACTTTTTAACAGGTTCTATTTCTATTCTACCAGTTCCCGCACCGAATATACGTGCACCCATTTTATTTAGAAAATTACACAAATCTACAATTTCAGGTTCACGAGCACAATTTAGAATTGTTGTTTTTTCCTTTCCTAGCACTGCGGTTAAAATTAAATTTTCGGTTGCTCCCACACTAGCAAAATCTAAATGCACCATACCGCCGTGCAATTTAGTTGCATCGCAATTAATAATTCCGTGACTTTCTGTAATGATTACCCCCATATCACGCAACCCTTTAAGGTGCAAATCAATCGGTCTCAAACCTATATCACAACCACCGGGATAAGCCACGCGCGCTTGTTTAAATCTACCTAGCATTGCTCCTAGTGTAAATATTGAAGAACGTAACAATTTTGCTATATCCACAGGAACAAAACGTGGGTTCGCTTTACTACCGTTAATTATCAAAGCATCATTTTCTTGAGTTACTTTCATACCCAACTTTTCCAAAATCAAGCACATATTCATCACATCGGTAAAACGAGGGGGGCGTTTTAAAATAACTTCCCCATCGCAAAGAATAGTACCTGCTAGTATAGGCAAATATGCGTTTTTAGCACAATCTACAGTTATTGTGCCACTCAAACTATGACCGCCGTCAATTATGTATTTACTCAAAATTTATCCCCTTTCAAATCTAATATATAATATGGTAAATAGAAAAATAAAGTGAGAAAATTAAATAAATACTAATATGAAATAAAACAAAAAAGAGTGCTTTACACTCTTTTTCTCTTTACAATATATCGGTAGAATTGTCAACTTCGCCATTTGTATTTTGATTTGATGTCTTTACAAATACTGCTTTTATGATTTTACCTTCCGCTTCTTCTCTTGATAACACTAAAGAAGCGCTGTTACTTAAAGGTGTATTTTCGTCAGCAATATCTACCCAGTGACTAAATGTGTAGCCCGTATATGCAACAGCAACATAAGTAACCGTATTTACACCCTCATCGGTACTCATATCGTTACCTACAATACGTGCTTCACCACCCGCAGTAGCAGTCACTACACTACCTGTTATTGTAGTTCCGCCCCCTAGTGGTGGATTTTTCAATGTTGGCGCTACATTAGTAAGCAATAAGTTAATCGCAAAGTCTTGATAAACATTTTCAATCAAGATTACAAAACTATTATTTTGAGATTTTGCGACATATTGAATTGTTGTAGCAGTGCCAGCGCCGTAAACTTCTTCCTTGTAATACGCAATAGGATAATCCATTCCTTCAATTGTCATTGTGTTTACATAATAACCTGTTGCAGGTACTACGACAATACTAACATTGTTGTCGCTATCTTCTTTTTTAGTAACAGTAGCAGAACCACCGTTTACATTTACTGTTACACTACTTACTTCGGGAACACTTGCGGTGTAATAATCAACTTCCATTGAGTGCGTACCAACACTTAAATTTGAAAAGTCAATCATTACGAATTTGTATTGATAGTCCGAATTATGTACATAAGTTACACTTCCAACCGTGCCTTGACTCATTTCGCCTTGTAAATTTACCCATTCGCTACCATCTAATTTAAAGCGAATGTTTTTAGACCAGTTGTATGCAATTACAACACGAGCATTCATTGTACTTCCGTTTGTGGTGCAAGTCGCATTTGCTATTGTCAAATCAGCATTTGCAGGGGTAACTACAAAATCGTAATCTGCATAACCTACAATAGTTAAATTTTGCCACAATCGAGATACAATTACATAAACTTCTTGTCCACTCCTAAAACACTTGTATTCCGTACCGACACCCATTAGATAATCATATTGCTTTGCTTGTCCTATTGTGATTGCAACACCGTTGATTGTAATCTTACTTACTGTATAATTTGTGTTAGCAGTAAACTTAAATGTGACAGGGTCACCATCGTTATTTACACTTATAAAACTACCGCTTGTCTTGTCCAAACTTAATTTACTAGTTGAGCCACTATCTACACTTGCTGTTATTGAATAAGTCGTATCATAACCTATGTCAGTTGCTAAATAATCTAACCACAAGTGGCAAGCAGGACGATAACCGTAATAAGCATCATCGCTGTCAAAACTTCCATAACCTGTTGAACCCGCTTCATTAACAACCATATCGCTACCCCAATTGTGGGAACATCTTGTCCAACTATATTGACTAACTATAGTCGTGCCATCATATGCTACTGTACTATTATCTTTTCTCTCGGTGGTGCTATTTACACCCCAAAATCCGCTTGTAGTAGAAGCAGACGAAGTATTTGTACTAAACAACTCATAGTGTGATGGTATCCACATTTTATCCCCTGTGATATCGTAGGTAGAGCCACTTTTCATTGAATTCCATTTTGATGTGTAACTTGTACTATAAAATCTAGGGTTTGGTTGTGAACTTTGCCACGAAACACCTGACTCCGCCTCCATTTCCATAGGTGAACGGATAATAGCATTCCACGCAGTGTGTCTTGACGCAATCTTTGCATTAATACCTTTTACCACATCTCGAATAAGTGATTTATAATAATAAGCTCTTGTGTATTGCGAAGTTGTATAGCCAGCAAACCCTACCAAATGGTCAGGAATAGGATAACTCGAACTTGTGCCGTATTCATTAAAATTACCTGTTGTATAAGAGTTGTTTAACCAAATGGTGAGATAGCCATTACGCAAATAAACCGCTTGCCAAGTCAAAGGTTTACCTGTGTCCATATTACCATTTTGGTCCACAAAGTACCCCATTTCAAACACAAATGAGCCACTTGTCCCTGCTCGTGTCGCAATTTTGGGTCCTGAAATGCCACTGCTATCGCCCATATCTGTTGAGTATTTCAACTTTGACAACAACTTACCTGCATTCACCTTATTTAATGAACCGTCTATGTTGTATAAATTACCTATTGTAGCATCTGCTCGTGTAGTAGTAGCATCAACATTTTTGTTTTGAGTATATAAAATTAACAAAGGTGTTGCTACCATACCGCAAACAAATGCAACCACGCAACACAATACAAAAATAAGTTTCTTTTTGTTACTTGTGTTTTCTGTCTTTTGTTTAAAATTCTGCACAATGCCCTCCTTATGCAAAATATATATCAAGCCAAAGGTTTTTAGTAAATAAATTATAAAAAATAATTTTATTTAAGTCAAACAAATATTGTATTTTGTCGAAATTTTAAGCTAAAAGTAAGTAAATAATCAATTAAAGCACATAAATTTTAGTATTTTTTATAAATTCAAGTTGTTTACGAGTTTAGTATTTCGAAAAAAATCAAAAAAATACAAGAACAAACAAAAAAAGACAATAAAGTTAATTTTTTTCAAAATAAACAAAATAAAAACACTTTACAAATAAAGTGCTTTTTTATTTTTTAACCAGATTATATTTTTATTTCAATATACTTAACAAATCTTCCAAACTGTTGTAAAGGTCTTCTTCCTCTTCATCAAGGTCATCACCTTTTTCAGCCAAAATTTCTTCAATTTCGGCAATCAATGCTTCACGCTGTTTTGTTGCTTCTTCATCACTTTCGCTCATAACAGCGGTAGAACGCTCACTAATGTTGCGCAAACGGTCAGAAAGTTCTTTTTTAGACAACTTGCTAGGTCTTGCATAGTGTACGCTTAAAGTTAGTTTCTGGTCGTACATATGGTCGTTACCATCTGCTGTTTCAGTAGCGACAGTCAACAACTCCTTACCGCCAGCGCGCAAGAATGAAAGCAAAGGAACTAAATCACCTTCACCTGCAATAATTGCGAAAGTGTCGATAAAAGGTTTTGTGTGATACATATTAACTGCATCAATTATAATACGAGTGTCGAGTTGTGATTTTGCACGTTTTTTATAACGCATAGTAGGTGCAGAATCAAAGCCGTATTTTTCAATAACTTCATCAAACTTGATGTGCTTACGTTCGTTGAAGCCGTAAACCTTACAATAGCAAAGTTTCCCTGTTTTTTGAATTTGTGTGATAATGTCTTTGAATACAGGTAAACTTACCTTTGCATTATCAATGTCGATAAAAAGAGCGATTTGCATAATAAATTTCCTCCACGGTTATTTTAAATTAATTTTTTTGCGTTTGTAGTAAAAGAGATATTGCTGGCAATAGCCACTATCCATACCAAAAGTTTCGACAAACCAATCAGCAATTTTTGTCCGTTTAGTTTCTTGTCCATTAAAATCTTCGTGATATACCTTATCTATCCAAGTATCCACTGGGAAAACATCATACCTATTAAAACCAAACAACAAAATGCAATCAGCCACCTTTTGCCCTACTCCTTTCAATTTTAGCAATTCTTTTCGTAATTGAGCGGTTGGCAACAAAGATAAATTTTGCAAAAAATTAGGTTCGTTTAACTTTGCAATAGTTTCCACTAAATAGGGCGACCTATAACCGCAACCAAAACTTTGAAAATCTTTTTCGGTAATTTTACTTAAATCTTTTAGTTCGGGAAAAGCATAGCCCCATTCCATTTTTTTACCAAAGTTTTGAGCGATTTTTGTTACGCTATTGCGTATGCGTGGTATGTTATTATTTGCAGATATTATAAAATTTACTATAACTTCCGCAAGTGGCTGGCGCAATAATCTAACGCCTTTGCCGTATTCCAAAGCCGAATGTAATATCTCATATTTTTTCAGCCTTGTTAAAATAATATCATAATTTGTTTGAAAATCAAAATAATTTGCAAAGAAATTTGGATTTGTTGTGTGAATTATGTAACTATTTTCACCTTTTTTCTCAATTTCGGCGTGTTCTTGTGCAGAATTGACCCACCAAATGCCATTTTTTTCTTGTCCAAACCTAAAAACCTGCCCACTTGTCAACACACCTTCGGGCGTAAAAGTGTCAGCCTCGTATAATTTTATTTTATCTTTTTCAATTTCGTAAATCATATTTTTAGTCTATCAAAAAATAATAAATTTGTAAATGTTTACATTAAACTTTACCTAAACAATTTTAATTTTCAATTATTTTACAAATAAAAAAGACACGCATTTGCGTATCTTTTAAAATATTTATGCGGTTACAACAGAAACAACTTTTTTGTTTTGCTTGCTTCTTGCGAATTTAACAGTACCTTCTGCCATAGCAAAAAGAGTGTAATCTTTACCGCAACCTACATTTTCACCTGCGTGAAATTGAGTACCACGCTGACGAACAATGATTTCGCCCGCTTTAACAAAAGTGCCGTCAGAACGCTTTACACCAAGACGCTTTGCTTCACTGTCTCTACCGTTCTTACTACTACCTTGACCTTTTTTGTGGGCAAATAGTTGAATATTAAAAAACATCACTAACCTCCATTTCAATAAAATCGCTGTACTCGCTATAAAGGTCGCCAATACCACACATCATTGTAGCAAAAATAACTTGCACATCGTGAGCGGTTTGTGGTGACAAATTTTGCGGTACGATAATTTCAAAATAGGCGTTTTCATCATTACGATTTATTTGTACATTAGCACAAGCAACTGTAAGCATACCAAGAGCACCTGTTTGCACTATGCTTGATAACGCTGCGCAAACTATGTCTTCCCCTTCTACGCCGTAACCTGTGTGTCCATCACAAACTAAACGAGTGTATGTATCACCTTTTTTGAAAACTCTAACTTTCGTCATAATTTTGACCTCCATTATTTAAGGTCTATTTCTTTATAGCGTCGATTTTAATCTTGCTATATGGCTGACGGTGACCTTGTGCACGGTGGTGTCCGTTCATCTTTTTGTAGATAGCAAGTTGCACTTTCTTACCCTTGCCGTGTTCAAGCACTGTTGCTTCAACGCTAGCGCCAGCAACGGTTGGAGTACCGAAAGTACTCCCCTTTTCGTCACCAAGCATCAAGCAATCAAAAGTAACCTTTGAACCTGCTTCCACATCAAGACGCTCAACAGTCAAAACATCACCTGTTTGCACCTTGTACTGTTTTCCGCCTGTCTTAATAATAGCGTACATAAATTTCCCTCCTCTAAACCAATCTCGCTGAAATACAAGGTATTGCAAAGCAAATTTAAAAAACCCGTTCCATGCGGATACGAGTTTTAGTATAACATAACAAAATAGTCCTGTCAATATTTTTTATTTTATTTTATCATATTTGATAGTTAATTTATTAGTAAAGTATGGCTTTAATTTATAAAGTATTCTTTAAATACTCTTATCACTTCTTTTTGCTCATCGGTCAATTTGGGATTTTTGGATAGTGTAAATATTTTTTCTTTGTAATAGTCATATTCTTGTTTAGTAATATTTGAAAAATATATTTTATCAATTCGGTGTATGCTCGTTTGAAATTCTTTTTTATCCTTAAGCAACAAAGATTTTCTAATTTCTTTTATAATATTAGCAAAATTTAATTTGTAGATTTCATTATTACTTGTACTTTTTAAATATGAGTTTTCGTTTATTGATGTACTATTAGTTTGAATATTATTACTATTAGAATTATTTTGATTAGTAACTGCATTCATATTTTGATTTGTATTGTAATTTGATAATGCTTCATTAATCTTTTTTAATTTCTTTTCCTTAATCTTGAAAATAATAAACATAGCAACTACACCAATAATAGCAAAGAAAATATTTAATAAAGAATCTTTCCAAAATAAATCTTTAACTTCACCATCTACTGACAAATAACCCAACAAAAAATCCCACGCTTCCTGGAAAGTACAGCCAAGTTGAGAAGATACCGCTAAACTTGCCGCTATCAACATAGCAAGTTCATTTAATACTATAATCCAAATAAATATCCAAATAGGGACAAACCAATTAGGCTTTGCAAATCTGCCATATACACTAATACCTAACATAGCGGTAGCAAGGGAAACCCATACAGAAATCCAACCTGAATAATAAATCAAGCCATAGACAACAGCCATTACGCCACATATCAGGAAACTCAAAAACAAAGCAAGCGCAATATTGTTTTTGTTTGTTTTTTCCATATCATACTCCTAAATAATTTAACATAGTTAATTAATTTTACCATAAAACAAATATATTGTCAATATTGAATAAAATTGATATTTTAAAATTAAAACAAACAAAAACAGTAAAATTTTTTAAATTATTTGTTTTTTAAATTTTATTTATTCTAATCTTTAGCATATAGTTTTATGTAAAAAATATTTGCTTTTTGTATTTTTTCTTGCTATAATAAATTTGTTTTATAAAAAATTTGTAATATTTTGGAGTATTTATATTATGCTAAAAGTAGTACCTGTTACAACTAAAAAGCAATTAAAACAATTTGTAAAATTCCCTTTAAAACTATACAAAGGTCACCCTTTTTATGTGCCAGCCCTATATAGTGATGAATTAAAAATATTAAACCCTAAAACAAGTATCCATATGGGCGAAGATGCCGAATGTCAATGTTTTTTATGCTATCGTGATAAAGAGATAGTGGCACGTGCTTGCGGAATTATTAGTCATTTATATAATGAAAAAAATAATGAAAAACGCTTACGCATTAGTCGTTTTGATTGTATTGATGATATTGAAGTAGCAAAAGCAATTTTAGAAGCAGTCGAAAATTGGGGACGTTCAAAGGGTATGGAAATTGTACACGGTCCATTAGGTTTTAACGATTTAGAACGTGAAGGGCTGTTGATTGAAGGTTTTGATGAAATTTGTACCTTTGAATCAACTTATACTTATCCATATTATCCAAAACTTTTTGACGCATTAGGATATCAAAAAGAAGTAGATTGGATTGAATGGCAAATCAAAATTCCTGAAACTTGTGATGACCGTAACACACGTATTTCCGAAGCGGTACAAAAACGCTTAAACATTCACGAAGCGGAAATAAAAAGTGTAAATCAACTTATAAAAGACTATTATGAGCAAATTTTTGATTTGTTAGATGAAGCATACGGTAAATTATATGGTACAGTACCTATTACAGAAAAAGTGCGAAAAGGAATGATAAGTCAGTTTAAATTAATTTTAAACAAAGACTTAATTTCAATTTTGGTTGATGAAAATAATAAAGTTGTTGGTTTTGGACTTGTATTCCCTAGCATCGCAAAAGCAGTAAACAAAACAAAAGGAAAGTTGTTCCCTTTTGGTTGGATAAGATTGTTGCATGCAATTCATCATTTTGAAACTATGGATTTAGCACTCATAGCAGTTAGTCCAGAACTACAAGACAAGGGCTTGACGGCAATTATTTTCCATAATATGTTATCTCGAATTGTAGAAAAGAAAATGGGAATAAAAATTGCTGAAACAAATCTTCAATTAGAAGAAAATGAAAAAATACAACAATTATTTAAAAAATACGACCACAAGCAAGTGCGCCGTAGAAGATGCTATGTAAAAAGTTTAACAGGTGAAGAATTGCACCTTGCTAAATCTATTAACAAAAATGCAAAGAAACTAAAAAAAGTTTCAAGTGCAGTTAAAAAGCCAGCTAAAAAGCTTACTTCCACCCACAAAGCAAAGGTTAAAGCAAAATTAAATCAACCACTAGCAGAATAAAAGTCACCCTTGGGGGTGCTTTTTTATTTTTATTTTTCCATTATTTTACGACAAATTATGCGCAAAATCTTTGCATAGTATTATGCATAATACACAAAAACAAAAAAAAGCGTTTCCGCTTTTTAAATAACCGTAATAAATATGGCAACGCCAAAGAAAATAAAACAAAATACGAAATATACCCATTTAATAGGTTTTTCCATATGGTTTTTACCCTTATTGATTGAAAGTGCTAAAAACAAAAATGTCAGCAAAATCAAACCAAGTATAATAAAACCTTTTACTGTCGGTGATATCATTCTTATTGTGTTTAAAAAAGAATTCCACACATCGCACATTAGACTAATCATATTGCATATCCCCCGCAATTAAACTTTTGCCTGTCATTTCTGCTGGCTGATAAACTTCCATTAATTGTAGCACAGTTGGGGCAAAACAGTCAAGAGCGAATTTGCCCTGTTTTAACTTTCTTGTTTTATCTGTCAAGATAAATGGAACAGGATTGAGAGTGTGAGTTGTGCTTGTTCCATTTTCCACACGCATATCTTCAATATTGCCGTGGTCTGCAGTTATTATACAAGTATAACCAGATTTAATCGCAGATGTTACTGTTTTTTCCAAAGCTTCGTCTAATGCTTCGAGCGCTTTCACGCAAGCATCAAAATTGCCTGTATGACCAACCATATCGCCATTACTAAAATTAATTAACACAAAGTCATACAATTTCTTTTCAAATTCATCTTTAGCAACATTTGCAATTTCTGGCGCGCGCATAACAGGATAGTCTGCAAAATTATCCACAAATTTACTTTCTATCAAAATTCGCTTTTCACCACGATATGTTTTTTCAACACCGCCGTTAAAGTAATATGTAACATGAGCATATTTAGTAGTCTCTGCAATTTTTAATTGCTTGAAACCTAATTTCGAAAGTCGTTCAGAAAGCGTATTTTTAGGAACTTCGGGTCCAAAGACATAAGGTAAGTTTTGTTGCATTTCATCGTACATACACATTGCAGTTGCTCGAATCTTTGGCATATTTTTTCTAGGAAAACACAAGAAATTTTTTGTTGCAAAAGCGCTTGAAATTTGTCTCATACGGTCAGGACGGAAATTGAAGAAAAAGATTTCATCGCCGTCTTTCATACCTTCATAGTCACCTATTACAAAAGGTGGCATAAATTCGTCGCTAACATTTCTTGCATAAGTCTTTTTAAATGCTTCGTATATACTACTTGTGCGAGTACCTACTCCATTTGTTATCAAGTCAAATGCAACTTGAGTTCTATTCCAACGCTCTTCCCTATCCATTGCGTAAAAACGTCCAACAATAGTTGCTATTTGCCCAACTCCTAGTTTGCCCATTTCAACTTCGATTTCTTGCACGAAGTGTTGTCCGCTGTCTGGTTTTGTATCTCTACCATCGGTAAAGCAGTGAACTTTTATATTTTTTACTCCTGCCCTAACAGCCATTTTTAATAAATATTTTAAGTGTTCTATACTGCTATGTACTCCACCGTTAGAAACTAGACCCGCTAAATGCAAAGTTGTTTTATTTGTTACAACTCGTTCAAAAACACTGTCCAAAACAGGATTGATATCCAAAGTTTTATCTTTAATAGCATTGTTTATACGCATAAAATCTTGATAAACTATACGACCAGCGCCCAAATTTATATGACCTACCTCACTATTGCCCATTTGCCCTTTTGGTAAGCCAACATATTCTTCGCTAGCAAAAATTTTTGTATGTGGATATTCTTTTAAGAGCGCATTGAAAAAGGGCATTTTGGCAACTTTCATAGGATTGCCTTCTGCACTTTCACGAACACCAACACCATCTAAAATTATTCCAACAACTCCTGTTTTGGTTTTCACTTTTCTACCTCCTAAAATACGCTAGAAGCAATTTGTATAAACCTGTCAGCATCTAGACTTGCGCCACCAACAAGCGCACCATCTACAATTTCGTTTCTCAAAATTTCTGCACTGTTTGCTGGATTTACACTTCCACCGTACAACACAATATGTTCTCTTTTGCCCAAAATTTTATCTAATTCTTGTTTTATAAAAGTAATTGTTTCTTTTATTAAATCTGCACTTGCGCTTTTACCTGTACCTATTGCCCAAACAGGTTCATAAGCAACTATGATTTGTTTTGACTTATCAATTCCTTCCAAATCTTTGCTTAACTGCGCACTTAAAACCGCTTTTGTTTGCCCTTTATCATATTGCTCCAAAGTTTCGCCTATACACAAAATAGGTAAAAGTTCATTCTCTTGTAATTTTTCCAATTTTTGATTTACAATTTCATCTGTTTCACCGAACATAGCACGGCGTTCACTGTGACCAACAAGACAAAAATCTAGTCCAACATCAGCCAACATATTTGCAGATATTTCGCCAGTGTATGCGCCCTTGTCGTGATTTGATACATTTTGCGCACCTATCATCATCATAGATGATTGCATTTTAGACATTCCTAACAAATACACATAGGGTACAGCAAGTCCTAGCATTACATCACTATGCTTTGGAAATTTGTATTTTCTCAATGCCTTTGAAAAATTTACTATCTCCCCTGCTGTCATATTCATTTTCCAATTACCAATAATGTACTTCATCTTTCACCTCTTAAAGTTTTTCACTCAAAGCCTGCAAC
Source organism: uncultured Clostridia bacterium (assembly GCA_944383295.1). Taxonomy (GTDB): domain Bacteria; phylum Bacillota; class Clostridia; order Christensenellales; family UBA1242; genus UBA7867. The sequence continues at coordinate 19,984 of CALWOW010000008.1, read as the reverse complement.
CCTGGTAAAGGTACACCTTCAATCAATTTCAAAGCAGCACCCCCACCTGTTGAAACATGGTTGATTTTATTCTGCAAGCCTAATTGTTCTATTGCTTTAGCGCTATCGCCACCGCCAACTATTGTAAATGCTTTGCTATCTGCTAATGCTTCTGCTATTTCGTTTGTACCTTTTGCAAAACGTTGAAATTCTGCGACACCCAAAGGACCATTCCAAAAAATTGTTTTCGCTTTACTAATGTAGTGCTTAAACAAACGGACAGTTTTAGGACCGATATCCATTCCCATACCTGTACGAGGAAATTTCTTTGTTGTTACGGTTACAAATTCCGCTGAAAAACTAAATTCACCTGTTACAACATGGTCAATAGGAAGTATCATTTTTACATCTTGTTTTTTTGCTTTTTCCAACAATAATCTAGCAAGTGTTACTTTATCTTTTTCAACAATAGATTTACCAACATTGTGCCCTTGTGCACGTAAAAATGTGTAAGCCATTGCCCCACCTATCATAACCACATCAGCCACTTCAATCAAGCGACTTATAAGCCCAATCTTGTCTTTTACTTTTGCCCCACCAACGATAACCACGAAAGGACGTTTTGGATTTTCTAATGCACCACCTAAAATTTGGAGTTCTTTTTCAACCAACAAGCCAGCACAAGAAGGTAAAAATTCCGCAACTTTGGTTGTAGAAGCGTGCGCACGGTGCATTGTACCAAAAGCATCATTACAATAAATATCCGCAAGCCCTGCAAGTTTTTTTGCAAACTCTGTATCATTGCTTTCTTCACCTGGGTCAAAGCGCACATTTTCCATCATTACAATGTCGCCTTCTTTCATATTTCTTACATATTTGTAAGTATCCGAACCCGCAACATCATTAGTTAAAATTACTGGGCGTTTCAACAATTCACGCAAGCGTTCAGCAACAGGTTTTAATGAAAATTCTGGCTTAACTGTTCCTTCTGGCCTACCCAAATGGCTAACAATAATTATCTTTGCGCCCTGTTCAATTAAGTAATTAATAGTAGGTATTGTCTCACGAATTCGCTTGTCATTCGTTATTTGAAGATTTGAATTTAATGGCACGTTAAAATCGACTCTTAATAATACCTTTTTACCCTTTAAATCAAAATCTCTTAATGTTTGTTTATTAAACATAATTCCCTCCTTATGCGGACAAAATTCCTAATTTTATCGCTATGTTTGCTAAATCTGTATTTACGTCTTCGAATACTAAAATTATAGAAAAGAACAAATCATTTTCTGGATATCGTTTTGATTTCACATAGTCAGAATAAGTTGTTTTCTTAAATTTCTGGCAAAGAGCAAACACTTTTTTATTTCGTTCCATTACTAATTTTACAGTTTTATTTTCTATATTTTGCCCATTTAATAGTGTGTCAATTAAACCATAAACTAATTCATTAAATTGCATCAACTCATCTTGCACTTTTACTAATGCTTTATTTTGAGAATCAACTAACGGCTTGGTCTTTTTCAATAAATCGCTACCATAGTTGTACAACTTTTTAGAACGCTCGTTTAAATAAATGATATCGTTAATAATATTTAACAACACGTTCAATTTTGGTAGTTCATTTTCGCCTGCCTTGGCAGACATACGGATGGCAGTATTAGAGGTTACTTTTATTACCTTTTCCAACCCCTTTATTCTACCAGAGAGTCCACGAATATCACGTTTTTCGGTTATCCTTACAATCAAGTCTTTTTGTAATTGTTCACTTAATTCAAGCAATTTTCTTGTAGATTTTAGCAAAGATGGATAACCAACACCAAACACCGAAATCACATTATCAGGCAAGATAAAATCAGCATACACGCTGTCATTTTCTTTTTTAGGTCTAACCAACTTTTCCATCATTTTTGACAAACCTTGTCCAAATGGTAATAAAATCAAGCTAGGTATCGTCATTTGAACCATATGAATTATAATTAAAGTCATTACAGCATTTTGCTCTAAACTATTATACAGCATTGAAATAAGTGGTGTAAAGTAAAACGGCAAACAAATTAAAAAAGTAAATAGTCTAAATAAAACGTGAAATGCTGTAACTCGCTTTGCCTCTACCGATTGCCCAGCGATTGTATAAACATAATCGGAAAGCGCAGTTCCCACAGCGACAGCCAACATTCCCAAAAATGCCGTTTCAATACTTATAGGACCACTTCCCGCAACTCCAACAAGTGCTGTAATAATTGTTAAACTTGCAAACGTACTTGTAGTTAAAAAACTAACTAAAAACCCTATTAAAATAACAACAAAAGGATTGCTAATAGAACTTAAAAAATCAAATACCGCAGGTATAGCAAAAATTTCTGTCGCATAAGTACCAACTAATTCAATACCTAAAAACAACATTCCAAAGCCCACCAATGCTTGCCCTATTTGTTGCATTTTGTTTGTTTTAAAAAATAAAGTTATCAAAGCCCCTACAAAGCACAAAATACTGAGCACTATTGTCAGGTTTAATCCCTGAAACATCATCACAATCATTGACAAAGCGCTACCAAAACTAATTCCCAAGACAAAAGCAATACTTTGTTTTGGTGTAATAGTTCCAACGTCAACAAATCCCATTATCATACCGCAAGTCAATGTCACTTTTTGAGTAAGGAAAGTTATTCCGCTTCCTACCAAATAACTTTTAAAAGGATTTGAAGCAACTTTGGAAAATTTTTTATTAAATCGAGAACCAAGCGATGTTTCCAATGCACTACTAAAAAGCGACATACCGTATAGGAGTATGCCTAAACCAGCCAAAGCCAAAATAATCATATACACTATTTCCATATGGTTATCGCCTTTAAATTTTTCTAAAACATCTAGATAATCTTCGCTAAATATATGATACTAAAAAACTATTTTAATAGCAAATAATTTAAGTGCTTTTTTCTATTATTTTGCAAAAGCCTGCTGTAATTTATCCATTAAAACGCTATAATCATTTATTACACTCAATTCTGCACGCACACTTCTACCTATATTTGCTCTTTTTAAGTAATAAACTAATTGTTTTCGCATAAATGGCACAACAAAAGAAGCAGGAAAACTTTTTAACATCATTTCGTAATGCCTTGTTATAACTTTTAAACGGTTTTGTTCAAAAGGAGTTTGAGTCAATTCCGCAAAAATCCAAGGATTACCGATAGCGCCACGTGCTATTGCTACCCCATCGACGCCATATTTTTCGAGCTTCTCTCGTGCTTCATTCGCAGTAAAGATATCTCCATTACCTATTACAGGAATACTTACAGATTTTTTTACTTCAAAAATTTTACTCCAATCAGCATTACCTGCATACATTTGTTCTCTTGTTCTACCGTGTACGCAAATAGCGCTCGCTCCACTGTCTTGACACATTTTTGCAAACTCTACTGCGTTTATATTATTTTTATCCCACCCCAAACGAAACTTAACTGTAATCGGTTTTTTTGTATGTAATACCGCAGATTCAATTACTTTGCTTGCAAGTTTTAAGTCAAGACTTAAAGCACTGCCCATTCCGTTATTTACTATTTTTGGCACAGGACAGCCCATATTAATATCTATTAAACAAAATCCCATCAATTCCGGTAATTGTACGCAATCAGCAATCACATCTGGTTCGTTACTAAAAAGTTGTACCGCAGTTTTTTCATTATCATTTTTTTGTAATAACAAAAAAGTATTTTCAGATTTATTTAATAACCCCATTGCGCTCACCATTTCGGTAACAACAAGCCCAGCACCAGCCTCAAAACAAAGAGTCCTAAAAGTTGCATCAGTATAACCTGCCATAGGGGCTAGAATAAACGGGTTTTTTAATTTCTCACTTCCTATATTCATTTATCCACCATATAAAAAAGTGGACCAAATTAGCCCACTTTTATATTTTTAAAATTTAAGCATTTACAGCGTCTTTAAGACCCTTACCAGCCTTGAAAGCAGGAACCTTGCAAGCAGGAATCTTGATTGATTGACCAGTTGCAGGATTAACACCTGTACGAGCAGCACGAGTGCGTGCTTCGAATTGACCAAAACCAGTCAAAATAATCTTGTTGCCAGCTTTCATTTCCGCTTGAATAACATCAAGTGTAGCATTTACGATTTTAGCAGTTTCAACATTTGAAAAACCAGCTTTGCTAGCAACAGCTGCGATAAACTCTTGTTTGTTCATTACTTAATTCTCCTTTTTGTAATGTTAAAAGCAGTATAGCATATTTTTGGGGTTTCTCCAAACGATTTTAATCAATTTTGCAATTTTTTATCAAAAAAAGCCCCATTTTTAGCCAAAAACACCCTCAAAACGCCTTTTTAGACAACTACTAGGACGAAATTTTGGCACAAATCTAGGTGGAATTTTACTCAAAACGCCTGTATTTGGCACATTTTTTAGCGTGCCTTTGTAGTATTTCGCCCAAAATTTACCGAAGCCTGAAAGTTGCACTTCTTCCCCTCTTTCTAGTGCTGTTACAATAATTTGTATCAATACATCAACCGCTTCTTTGCTCTTTTTTAAGTTTAAATTTGTTTGTTTTGCAAATATCTTAATCAATTCTGTTTTGTTCATTTTGCCCTTGCAAAATTATTGACTAAAATAACTATTTTATTCAGTATTTATTTTTTTGCGTTTTAATCTAAATCTAGTTAAATAATCGAATTTTATTCCAAAAGCCCATAACGCAAATATATATATCAAAAAAGCACAAGCAAGTGCCAAAGGAAGCATTATGTAAATGGACATTGTTGATAAACTAAAATTCAACAACACCAAAGCAACCCCAACTACTCCTATCAAGCTCGGTAATATGGTTTTAAACTTAAATCTATAACCGAACTTAAAGCGCATAAACATTTCATTCAAGAAGAATGCAACGCCGTAAAACGCAACATTTGAAATAATGCAACCGTAAATATTTATCGTAGGCAACGCTACCAGCAAAACGGTAAGCAAAACCTTTACTGCGCCCGCTATAAACATATTTATCATTGTAGTTTTACCGTAACCTAAACCTTGCAAACTGCTGTTTTGTACTTGCAATAAAGCACCAAATAAAATCACAGGACTACTACAAATCAATAAATTACTAGCAAGACTTGTAAGTTGTGGTCCCCCCAAACTGTCGCTATAAAGAAATTGCATTAAAAAATTCGGCATAACCACAAAGGCAGTTATAATAGGCAAACAAAATAACACAACTAAAGCGCTTGCTTGTTGAATTCTTTCATTTGCTTGTGCCCCTTGTTTCATATTTGCAACAATAGGCACAATACTTATAGCAACAGCCAAAGACAACGCTATCGGCATATTAATTAAACTATTTACTACTCCGCTATCAATTCCCCAAAGTTTAGTTGCTTCTTCACCACTAAAACCTGCTACCCCCAACAAGTTGACAACCAACAAACTATCCACCATTACGAGCAACGGTAATGTTATACTAGCCATTACAATAGGAAATGCTGTTTTTACAAGTTCTTTGAAGATTGCAGAATTGTTTTCTATATTACAAACAGTACTATGCAATCCCTTTTGCGAATAGTTTTGCGCTTTTTTCTTGTCAACGAAGTAAATTATGCATAGTACTATTACTGCTATTAATTCACTTAATGTGACACCCAACATAGCGCCTAATGTACCATATTCGATACCGTAATCAATTAAAAGATAAGCAAACAATAGACCAAATAATAATTTTATTCCCTGCTCAATTATTTGACTTAATGCTGTTGGATACATATTGCTACAACCTTGAAAATATCCCCTAAACGCACTTAATATACTAACAAGCAGTATTGCAGGAGCAATTCCTAAATATCCCAAGGTACTTAAAGCATTACCTTGCAAATTTGCTAGTGCACTTGCTCCTAGTGATAGAAGTATGCTAAAAAACAACCCCACAGCGCCTAGTGTCCATAAACTTACACGCAAAACTTTGTGTGCTCCTTCAATATCAAAGTTTTGCATACGCTTTGCGGTCATTTTGCTAATCGCTGTCGGCATACCTGAACTAGATAACACAATTATAAGAGCAAATACAGGATATATTAGTTGATAAATACCCAAGCCTCCCGCCCCCAGCACCCAAGTAAGTGGAATACGAAAGACAGCCCCTAGCACTTTTGCTAGTATGCCACCTATAAACAATACGACTACTCCACCCATAAATGTTTGAACTTTCATATTGTTATTTTTACTCAAATTTGCTAATTTATACAAAATTTACAAACTATAAATAAAAAAATCATCTAGTTATAGATGATTATTTTTTAAATGTTTTTAACCGCATTTTCTAAAACGCTGTTAATTTTATCTAATTGTTCTTGATTATCCCCTTCAACCAAAGTGCGTATCAAACATTCTGTTCCGCTAGGTCGCAAAACAATTCTACCCGAATTTCCCAACTCTGCTTCTAATTCATTTACCAAATCATTTAGCGCGCCTTTTGCAACTTCTTGCTTTTGGCGTTCGCTTACATAAACATTCGAACTAGCAATCAAACTTCGTTGCAAATCTTTTAACAAATCTTGTATAGTTAGGTTTGTATCTAAAATAATTTTCAATAAAAACAAACTAGAAGTTATACCGCAAGATTCACTATTCACATCTCCTACCATAATATGACCGTTTTCTTCCCCACCGAGATTATAGCCATTTTTCAACATTTCGGTTTGTATATGAATACCACCCACTTGCGTGCGAATTGTTTTTATTCCTAATTTTTCTAAAGAATGTTCCAAACCGCAATTAGTTACTATTGTGGTAACCAAAGTATCATCAATCAATTTATTTTTATCTTTCAAATATTTTGCAAATATGTACATTAAATCAGTACCATCAAAAACTTTCCCACCTTTTGCAACTGTCATCATTCTGTCAGCATCACCATCAAAACTAAACCCAAAATCTACGTCATTTGCCACACATTCAGCAACAAATTGCTCCATATGGGTACTACCACAATCACGATTTATATTCATTCCGTCACAATTATTGTTGTAACAAATAACTTGCGCTCCCAACATTTTGAAGATATAAGGGGCAACAGCATAACTTGCACCGTTTGCAGTGTCTAAGGCAATTTTTAAGCCTTTTAAACTTTTTAACTCTAAAACACTAACAATATGGTCAACCCAAAGTTTCAATAAATCATCATTAAACCCCATTCCCCCAACTTCCATTGGCGAACAACCCAAATAACTATCTATATTAAAATATATTTCTTCAAGTTCAGCTTGTTTTTGCAAAGAAAGTTTGCAACCATTGCAATCATAAAATTTTAGTCCGTTATGCTCCGCTGGATTGTGGCTTGCGGTAATCATTACCCCACCATCAACTTCAAGAGTTTTTGTTAAATAACTTAATGCCGGTGTAGGTAAAACATTAGGTAAAATCGCAGAAAATCCCATTGAGTTTAACCCCGCAACAAAAGCACAACTCAACATTTGACCTGATACTCGTGTGTCTCGTCCTATAATTATTTTTTTGTATTTTGCATCTTTATTTAGACTAACAGCAAAAGCCTGCCCCATATTAAAAGCAAGTTGTGCTGTAAGTTTTTCATTAGCAATTCCTCTAATTCCGTCCGTTCCAAATAATTTGTTTGACATACTAATCTACCTTTTATTTATTTTTCTTTGCATACAATGCAGCATTTGTACCGGCAATAGCGCCATCAGAAATTGCTGTAGCAATTTGCCTTAAATTTTTATCTACTAAATCTCCGCCTGCAAACACGCCCGCAATGTTTGTTTCCATTTGAGCATTAACCTTTATATAACCGTTAGATAAATCAATTTTGCCGTCTAACAATTCTATATTAGGATTTCTTCCTATTGCGACAAAAACACCATCAACATCAAGCGTTTTAATACTTCCGTCTAAAACATTGCGTAAAATTATTTTTTCTACTCTTTCTCCGCCCTCGACATTTTCTGTTACATAATTTAAACATTTTTCTACATTTGCAGTTTTGCACAATTTTTCAAATTCATCAACAACTACTTGGTCTGCCCTAAAACCCTCTCGCCTGTGTATTAGATAAACTTTACTTGCTATCGGTGATAAATATATCACGTCTTGCAAAGCAGTGTTGCCACCCCCAACGACAGCAACAGTCTTATTTCTAAAAAAAGCACCATCGCAAACAGCACAATAACTTATACCTTTACCTATAAATTTTTTTTCATTGCTTACATCAAGCCCACGAGAATATGCACCCATACTTAATATGATTGCATGTGCTGTATATGTTACACCATTAGCAATAACCTGTTTTTCTTTTCCGTCTAAAATTAGTTTATCTGCCTGCGCAAAAATCGTTTCAACTCCCAAAGCAGTCGCTTGTTCAAACATATTTTGACTCAACACGAAACCATCAACATTCTTAAAACCAGGATAATTTGCTATATTGCTAGTAATAGCCACTTGCCCACCAACACCTGATTTTTCAATCATTAATACACTAGCACCAGCACGTGATGCATATATCCCCGCAGTCATACCAGCAGGTCCGCCACCTATAATTATAACATCGTAATTTGTTTGCATAATATTCTCCTTTGACATTATTATATCATTAAATGTATTATTTTCAAAATAAAAAAAGAGAACTATTTAATCTAAAATGATAAAAAAGTCTCTTTTTTAAAATATTATTTACTATTTTTGTTTGGATTTGTTTTCTTTTTAGTATTTTTTTGTTTTACACTTGATTTAGCTTTTTGTGTTGTTTTATCTAAAGAACTTAAATTTTTTAGACTATATTGCATTGCCGATTACTTTAACAAAGTCTTAAAGTTTTGGTTAAATGTGTCGTTTTAGTATTATAATTGTATCAATTTTGAAATTTTTTGTCAAGAAATCAAAGCAGAAAAAATTGATACTGTACTATTTTTTTATGCAAAAAACTGTAAAAAAGTGCAAAAATACATAAAATTTTTATTACAGCACATTATACAATTTGGAGGTAGATATGCAAGAAAAAGATTTTGAATTTCTCACTAGTATGTACCAAAATTGTCAAACAGCAATTCAAAGTATTGCGGACATTGAAAGTAGTGTTGAAAACGAAGAATTACGCGCGGAACTTCGTGAACAAAGCTCACATTACGCAGATTTTGCCGAAAAACTTAACAGTTTGGTTGATTCTAGTGACTCCTCACTACCTGACAACAATATTTTTGAAAAGGCACGCTTGTGGACTTCGATTAAGATGACCACCCTTACCGATAAATCTACAAGACACCTAGCAGAGATGTTGCTTTTAGGTACCGTTATGGGTACATTGCAATGCTACAAAGATTTAAGTGACTATAAAGAATGTGACAAAGATTTACTTACTCTTTGCGGTGATTTGCTAAAAATGGAAGAAAACCATTTTAACTACCTAAAAATGTTTTTACAAAAAGACATTTAAAACAAAAAACTCTTTTCAAAGAAAAGAGTTTTATTTTATTTTTTTGCGTTTACTTTTGCTTCAACGTAATCAGTTAATTTTCCTATTGTGTCGAGACTTTTCGCATCCTCATCTGGCACAGTTATATCATACTTGTCTTCAAGAGCAATCAACATTTCAACTAAATCTAGTGAATCAGTGTGTAAGTCCTCAACAATACGAGAATCACGATTAATTAAAGATTTATCAATGTTTAATTGTTCTGCTAATAGTTCGGTAATTTCGTCAAAAATCATCGTACATCTCCTTTTGCATTAGTATTTTTATTATATCATATTTAATTGTAAATGTAAAGTAAATATTATTAGATAGCGAAATAATTATACAGTAAATTCTGGAAAAACAAAATAAAAAAAGTCATTTGATATGACTTTTATTATTTTTCTGAAATATCTAAATATAGTGCTGGATCAACTAATTCGCCATTGAGTAAAACTTCTAGGTGCAAGTGTGGTCCATCGTTTGCTTCGGATTTAGCGGTATTGCTAACTTTCCCAATTACGCTTCCCTTTTTCACTTCATCGCCAGCCTTTACAGGTACATCACTAGCAAGAGAAGCATAAACAACTGTAATTCCGCCACCGATATCAAGTTTAACAATGTTTCCCATCAAGTAATTGTATGTTACTTCTGTTACTTTACCGTCCATCACTGCATAAACTTCAGTACCTTCTTCTGCTGCAAAATCAACTGCTTTGTGTGCTTGCCAAAGATTTAAGGTACTATTGTATTGTAATGCAGAATTTGAGTAAGTCTTTAATGTATCCAATTGAGTTACAGGGTTTGTAAATGTAACGGTATCAGTATTTACTGGTCCAAAGTTTTCATCTTCCATTGGCGCAGGTTTATTTACAACCGCCAAAGTAACCACCATAATAAGTACAGCTATACTTAATCCCAATCCTACCCAATAACCGTATTTTTTAAAAAATTTTGAAATGGCTGTATATTTGTTTGCTTGCATTTTCCTTTCCTCCTCTGCAACCAATGATTGACAGATTAAAATTATTTAAACATAAATTTGTAAAAATTTTTTAGTTTATCATTTTTTAAATAGTCTATAATTTATACGAATCTAAAAAATAAATACATAAAGGAAAATAATGAGTAAATACATATCTATATTTTTTTTAATACTTGTGTTGATATTCTGCCCTATTAATTATAATCTTTCAAATTTGGCAGTGTTTTATAATGGAACGTTTTACGTTTATACATATCAATATTTTGAAAATTCCTTTTCAAATATCACAAAAAACGGAAAATCAAATATAATTGAATGCGAAACAAAAAATGCGCAAAAGTTATTAAAATTGTTAGATAAAACAAAAATTACGGGAATGAGTTTTTGTTTTGAAGGCAATCAAAACGACTTAAATAAAATAATGGAAAATACTAAATTATGCGTAAAATATAGTGAAAAAGTCGAAAATATTCAGTTTTATTATGGTTTTAGCCCACTTTTTGATGATTATACCTTGTACAATAATGAAAAAATAAATATACAAATTGCATATAAAGATAATAATATTAGTGTTGGTGTACCCTTAATTTTAGGTAGTATTTAAAATCAAATTATATAAAAAAGAACTTTATCAATTAAGATAAAGTTCTTTTTTTGTATTGCAGATAATAATTTATATTTCTTTAACATCTTTTTGGTTTTTAATTTTAACAGGTCCAACCCAATTATTCGGGCATTTTGACTTTAATGCAGGCTTACCAAAAGGTATGCGGTCAAAAACTTTGTTGTATTTAGGTAACATTTTTTCTATTATTGCCCAAGCCTCTTGCGCATTTGTTACTCCCCAAATTCTATCATCAAAATTATATCGCACTGCATCATCTAATGGCATATCGGCAAGTTTTGCACTCCAACCTTCTACATTTTTGTAACCAATTACAAGTCGTCCGGTCTTCCAGGCATTGCTAATTTCATTTAAGGTACCCGAACCACCACCGATAGCAATTACAACTTCACTATTTGCAATTATAACATTACGAGCAACATCTAATCCTGTAGGTATTACAATATCCGCAAAATCATTTGCTGTTTCAAATCCGTAAGAAGGAATGATTGCAATAGTGTCACCCTCACGGTAATTTTCACTTGCATGAGCTCCAGCAAAAACTGCACGCATAATACCACGGCCTCCGCCACTTAAAACACGACAACCTTTATCGACAAGAGTTTTACCCAACTCAAAAGCTAAATCCCATTTTTTCTTATCGTTTTCTGAGCAATCAATATGTCCACAAGCGGCATTACCTACAACTGAAACTATTAAGCGTCTTTCCATCTTCTTCTCTCCATTCAAAAAGTATGATTATTATTGTATCAAATTTAATAACTTTTGTATAGTATTTACAATACTTTAAAGAAAAATCTTACAAAATTATTTCATATTTTAAACATTTTAGTCAAAGTTTTGTTAAATTTCTTGTTAAATATAAAAATAAAAATAAGTCTAATCAACTTATTTTTAAAATCGTTCAACTTCTTTTATTTCATTCTTTACATTTTTTATTTTTTTATCTAAAGATTGAATTTCCAATTGCCTGTCTTTACTCTTTTTTAAATAATAAGCCATACTTAAACCTAGACTTGCCAAAGCCATTGCCCCTAAATATGTGTTTGAATAAATAAACGAAGAACTAAAAATAATTGTATTAGCAAATAAAAGACTTATCTTAACCCCATCGTCAAGAATAGGTTTTTCTTTTATTTCCTTTTTTTCTCTATCTAATTTTATACTTTCATAGTACAATTCTCTAATGTCAGTATGATGAAAATCGTCCGAACTATGATGTCCAGAATCTGAATCCATTCAAAAATCATCTCCCTTTTGAGATAAAATATTTTATTTAATTATTTAACTTAAAAGATGTAGTACCATCTTTATTATCCATTATTTCAGCACCAAGATTTAAAATTTGTTGTTTAATTTCATCAGCCTTTGCCCAATTTTTTTCTTGTCTATATTTATTTCTTTCATCAATTAATGCTTTGACTTTGCTCTCTCTATCATCTTCCTTTTTATCTTGCAAAGTATCAAAACATTTGAAAATTCCATTTATTTTTTCCATAAACGCCAAAATCTCGTATTTGTTTTGGTCATTATAATTATGCTCGCTAATTATAGGATTTGCTTCTTTTATAAAATCGAACAAGCCAGCAACCGCATTTGGAGTATTAAAGTCATCGTTCATTTCAGTTTCAAAGCATTTGATAAAATTGTCGAGATAAACTTTTAATTGTATATTGTAGTTTGTGCCTGCATTATTTTTTAGGTTAAAAATAAAATTATCTATACGCTCCAAACCAGCATCGCTTGCTTTGATTACATTCTCGCCAAATTTAACAGGGCTACGATAATGACTACTTACAAAAAACCAACGTAAACTGCGTGCGCCAAAGCGTTGCATTGCTTCTTCAATAGTCACAAAATTGCCTTTAGATTTGCTCATTTTTTGCCCGTCTTCCGCCAAAAGCATACCTGTATGTACCCAATAATTAGCTGGACAATCGCAACCCAATGCTTTGCTTTGCGCTATTTCATTTTCGTGATGAGGGAATGCCAAATCTCTACCGCCACCGTGAATATCGAATGTTTTACCCAAATATTTTGTACTCATTACACTACATTCAATATGCCAACCTGGGTATCCCTCTCCCCAAGGGCTGTTCCAACGCAACACAGATTTATCTTGCGCTTTTTTCCAAACAGTAAAGTCGTAAGGGCTGTGTTTCCCTTCCTTTACTTCTATTCTAGCGCCTGCATTTAATGCATCAAGTGTATTTCCACTTAAAATTCCATAATCTTTTATTTTTGTAACATCAAGATAAACATCGCCATCTAATTCATAAGCATAACCGTTATCAATCATTTGTTTTACCGCTTCAATAATTTCAACGATATGCCCTGTTGCCCTGGGTGAAATGTTTGGTCTAGCGCAACGCAAACTATCCAAATAATACCACATTGCACGAATATTCATATCAATTAATTCCATAGGGTGAACATTCATTTCGTTTGCCTTTAATTGAATCTTGTCATCGCCCTGGTCCGCATCACCCACAATACTTCCCGCATCGGTAATATTGCGCACGTAAAAAACTTTGTAACCTAAGTATTCAAAATAAGATTTAATCACATCATAACCTACATAAGTGCGTGCATGACCTAGATGTGGTGCCATATAAACAGTCACTCCACAAACATACATCTTTACTTCATTCGGTGTAATTGACTTAAATTCTTCTTTTTCACGTGTAAGCGTGTTATAAATTTGCATAAATAACTCCTAAATAATATATGTATGCAATAATTTTTAGTTTGTATAAATTTTACTGCATTTTTTCTAAATATTCATCATAACTACACATACGGTCTATAAGTTTTCCGTCTTTTATTTCAAATACACGATTTGCAACACTTTGTGCTAATTCGTGGTCGTGCGTACTAAATAACATTGCGCCCTTAAAGTCAGTCATACCCTCATTCAATGCAGTAATGCTTTCCAAGTCAAGATGGTTTGTTGGTTGATCCAAAATTAAGACATTTGGATTCATTACCATTAATCTTGAAAGCATACAACGCACCTTTTCGCCACCAGACAAGACTTTAACTTTTTTCAAACCATCATCGCCACTAAACAACATACGCCCAAGGAAACTACGCAAAAACGTACCTTCTTTTTCTTTACTAAATTGCGACAACCATTCTACAATATTTAAGTCATTGTCAAAATAACTAGCAGTATCTTTTGGTAAATCACCTTTTATAACAGTAGTACCCCAAGTAACTCTTCCTGTGTAATCTTTTATTTCTCCTCCCAAGATACCGAGTAGAGCACTAACGGCAATTTCATCATCACCTAGCACTATTACTTTATCTTCCCTGTTTATACGGAAAGAGATATTATCCAAAATAGGTTTGCCTTCGTGAATATACGTTAATTTATCCACCTGCAAAACATCTTTACCAAGTTCACGTTCGTATTTGAAATTGATGTAAGGATATTTACGATTTGAAACAGGAAGTTCCTCGATTTCTATCTTTTCAAGCATCTTTTTACGACTTGTTGCTTGTTTTGCCAAAGATTTTTTAGCACCAAATCTGCGAATAAATTCTTTTAATTCTTCAATTCTTTCTTCTTTCTTTTTATTTTGTTGTTTTATTTGTTGTTGCATCAACTTGCTTGATTCATACCAAAAATCGTAGTTACCTGGCCATAAATTTATTTTACCATAATCAATATCAACTGTATAAGTACTCACAGTGTTTAAAAAGTGACGGTCGTGAGACACAACTATTACTGTACCTGGATAATTAATGATAAATTCTTCCAACCATTCTATACTTTTAGGGTCCATATGGTTGGTAGGTTCGTCAAGTAGTAAAATATCAGGAGTACCAAAAAGCGCTTGTGCCAACATTACCTTTACTTTAATAGCACCGTTTTGGTCAGCCATCAGTGCATAGTGCAAATTTTCAGGCACACCCAAACCGTTAAGCAATTTTGCAGCGTCTAGTTCAGCATTCCAACCATCCATCTCGGCAAACTCCATTTCAAGAGCTGCGGCAAGATTGCCATCATCTTCGGTAAAATCTTCTTTTGCGTATAGCGCATCTTTCTCTTTCATAATTTGGTAAAGACGCTTGTTACCCATAATTACAGTATCCATAATACTGTATTCATCAAACGCAAAATGGTCTTGACGCAAAACCGACATTCGTAGTTTTGGAGAAATATCGATACTTCCCTTGCTTGCTTCAAGTTCTCCACTCAAAAGTTTAAGAAAAGTGGACTTGCCAGCACCGTTAGCACCTATTACACCATAGCAGTTTCCTGGGGTGAATTTTAGATTTACATCTTTAAATAATGGTGCTCCACCAAAAGACAACTCCATATCTGTTATTGTAATCATACTTTCTCCTTTATAATGATATTTTACTTATTCGTAAAATAAATAATTTTAATGCAAAAAATTTTATTTATTGTTTTTAATATCGATTTTTATACTTAATTCTTCTAATTGTTTGTCACTTACTACGCTAGGGGCATTCATTAGAGGGTCATAAGCAGACTTGTTGAGAGGGAAAGCAATTACTTCACGAACATTAGGTTCATCTAACATAAGCATAATACTACGGTCTATACCCAAAGCCATACCTGCGTGAGGTGGCGCACCGTATTGAAAGGCGTTGTACAAAGCGCCAAAACGGTCTTTACAATGTTCTTCAGTCAAGCCAACAATTTCCATCAACTTTAACATAGTTTTAGCATCGTGGTTACGCTCTGCACCACTCAACAATTCAATACCGTTGCACACAAGGTCAAATTGATTTGCATACAATTCGAGTGCGTTTTCTTTTGTTAAATCATCACAACTCTTGTTTGGTTTATTGAATGGGTTGTGACAGAATTGCAAGTTTCCTTCCTCATCAAGTTCGTACATAGGGAAATCTGTAATCCAACAAAATTCAAATTTGTTAGGGTCGCAAAGCCCAAGTTCTTCGCCCAAAAGATTGCGCAAAATTCCACTTAATTTAGTAGCAGTCTTTGGTTTGTTTGCGATTAAGAATATACTACTACCCTCTCGTACTTCTAGTGCTTTAATTAATTCCGCTTTTTCTTGTTCAGTCAAGAATTTTGCGATAGGACTGTTAAATTCATTGTTTGCTTCTACCTTTATCCAAGCCAAACCTTTACTACCAGCATCCACCATTTTTTCAGTCAAGCCATCATAAAAACTACGAGGTTTGCCAGCAATGTTGTGAACAGCAATTGCTTTTACTGTGCTCCCCTTAAACGCATTGAAACCTGTGTTTGCAAAGATTTCAGTTACATTTTCTACTTCTAATGGGTTGCGCAAATCAGGTTTGTCTGTACCGAAACGTTCCATACTTTCATTGAATGGTATGCGTCTAAAAGGTGCTTTGCTAACTTCTTTTTTACCAAAGGTTTTAAATAAGTCATAAAATACCTTTTCACCCAACTCAAACATATCTTCTTGAGTCGCAAAACTCATTTCCATATCTAATTGATAAAACTCACCTGCCGCACGGTCTGCACGAGCATCTTCATCTCTAAAACAAGGAGCAATCTGGAAATAGCGGTCAAAACCACCCACCATTAATAATTGCTTGAACATTTGAGGTGCTTGTGGCAAAGCGTAAAATTTACCCGGGTGTTGACGAGCAGGAACAAGGAACGCACGAGCGCCTTCAGGACTATCAGCAGTCAATATTGGAGTAGCGATTTCAACAAACCCCAAATTTTCCATATAGTTACGCAAATATGAGTTTATTTTACTACGATATAAAATATTGTTATAAACTTCTGGGTTACGTAAGTCTAAAAAACGGTACTTTGTACGTACATCTTCACGAATTTTTTTACTCTCATCTATTTCAAAAGGTAGCGGTTGAGTAACAGGTCCTAGAAGTAGTAAATCTTGAGTTACAATTTCTATTTCACCTGTGTGTAATTTTGGGTTAATGTTGTTTTCGCCACGAGAAGTTACTTTTCCTGTAACAGAAATTACAGCCTCACGAGTAACGTGCGCCAACTTACTATCATCTTCCACAACGATTTGGACTATACCTGTTTGGTCACGCAAATCAATAAAAGTTATTCCACCGTGGTCACGTATTGTACTTACCCAACCAGCAACACGTACTATTTGTCCTTCCATACTTTTGTCCACATTATTGCAATAAGTGGAACGATAAGTTGTTTGCATATATAATTTCTCCTAATAAATAATTTGTTTTACAATTATATAACAAAATAAAGGAAATTTCAAGTATTTATTTAAAGTAAACTCAATAGCGAAAAGAAAAACTTATGTATAAACATAAGTCTTTTTACTTAAATTTGATTTTTTTACGATTATTTTGTTTTTTCGCTAGATTGTGTTTCTACTTTTTCCGTAGTTTCTTGCTTTTTAGGTTGCTTGTAAAACAAGAAGACTATTAAAGCGACTCCCGCAAAAATTGTTGCGTAAGGGAATAACCATTGAAAGCCCAGTGCCTTAAAGAAGAAGCCTACACAAATAGGAGTTAAACTTTGCGCTAACATACTAGCAGCGTAGTACCAACCTGTTAATTTACCTATATTTTTCTTGCTTGCCACTTCAACAACCATAGGATAACTATTTACATTTACCCAAGCCCAACCTATTCCTGCAACTGCGATTAGTATATACAAAAGCCACGAAATAGTTACAAAGCACGCCACAAGCAACGAAATAATCATAAGTGCTAACCCTAAAATTACAGTATTGCGCCTACCTAATTTATCTGCTATATAACCACCAGGTATGAAAGCAATCAAACTACATACGGTCATAATAATTACGGCCGTTCCCCACCAACCTGTGCCAAGCCCTAGATAACTTGTACCAAATAACGAGCCAAAGGTTTCAATCGCATTAAACGCAAAGAACCACAAAAATATTGATAGCAACAAAATAATTAAATTTGATTTATCCCTTTTATTTAAAGGTTTATCATCTGCAATTTGTTCAGTAGTTTCACTTAAACGCTCACCTAACTCCATATCCTGCGCTAGTTCTTTCGCTAATTTATTTTCTCTAATTTTTAAAATCAAAATTATCAAAGCAACTATCATTAAAATCGCCGTAGCGACAAAAGGTATCCAAATTAGATTTGCATCATACGAAAGTAAACCTGTTTCCGCATCTTGTTTTGCAGGAAAGAAAATTGCTAACGCACCCGCAAAGATAGCCCCTAAATAGCCTATAAAATTAATGATTGCGTTTGCCTTGCTTCGAAGTGGTTTTGGAGTGATATCTGGCATTAAAGCGACTGCTGGTGAACGATAAACATTCATCGCTAACAATATAAGAGCCATAACAACAATCATCCAAACCATTTTATTATAAATAAATAAAATAGGTATCAATGGAAACAAAACTACAGCAAGACATACTCCCGTAATAATAAACGGCATACGCTTGCCCAATTTTGTATTAGTTTTATCCGACCATTTACCAAATAATGGTAGCATAATTAAAGCCAAAATATTGTCCAAAGCCATAATTATACCAACCAAATAAGAATGGTCTGTCGCTGTTCCCCCAAATTCTCTTACAAAAAAATCTGTTAAAAACAGTGGACAATAAGTATTATAAACTTGCCATAACATAAGTATCGTAAAAAAGGCAAGGCCAATATAGATTGTTCGTTTTGTATTTAATTTTAACTTTTTTTCGTTTTCCATAAACAACTCCATTTTTTATAATTTAATTATAATAAATAAAGATTTTTAAAGCAACTAATATCAACCTATAAGTATAAACATTTCAAAAAAATAAAAACAAAAAAGAAGCAAAAATGCTTCTTTTTTATGCGAATTTATAAAATTTTAATTTAGTTTAGTGTGTTATGCACGTCCTGTTACTGAAACGCTTGCGGAACCGCTTTCTAGAGTACCATAAGAAACCTTACACCCTACAAAATCGGTTTCCCATTTACTTCCTGAACAAGAAATCGTAGTTGTTCCATCACCTATCGTACCGCTACCAGAAGCACTTGCACTCATATATGAAGTACCATTGATAGCCCAACCACTACAACTAATATTTGCACTTACTGACACTTTAGCCCTAAATCCACTTATACCTTCTGGATAATCGCAAGTAATTTTAACACTAGCTCTTACACTTCTATTCGCACCACTCCCACCATTCAAAGCACCTTCTATAATACTACAACTACTAATACTTCCACTTGTAACTTCTCTAGATGTAATAAATGATGAAATGCTGTATTTTTCAGGATATTCTACACGGGTACCAGTAAGAGGTTCTGCAGTTACCTCATCGCTAACTGTCCATGTTCCACCACCGCTAAACACGCTTCCAAATCCTGGCTTACAATATGTTGTTATAGTTAACGAGAAGTAATTTGCTAACTTAGGAGGTGTTTTAGGAATACCAGAAGTTGATGATGTGCTACCTGTCGTGTCTCCATACTGCATAAGTTTATATTTAGCTACAAATAAATTTGCGCCCGTGCCTACAAGCGAAGCCTTTGTAAATACACTATCCGCTATATCGAATCTATAAGTCCAAGTTGCTTTCATACTACCGGCTTTCATATAATCAAATGAAGTATTTATGCCACTAACAAAGCCCCAACCATCACCGTATTGAACACGCTTTTCAACAACTGCTGCACTACTATCGTGTTCCCATTGCCATTTTTCACTTAATATTTCTTCTGGATTACCTGTGTAATCAGTTTCAAAGCCCATTTCTGCTGATGGATGAATTAATACTGTATAATTTACTCTCGTTTGAGTAAATGTTATACCCGGAACTAATAAATTATGTTCTTTTTCATATCCATCGTGAATAGGCGTAACAGTAAATTGATTTAAACCACCTTGTACATAACCTAGATATGCTGTCTTGTACCCAGAAATCATATCTTGAATTTCCGCACTGCTTCTGCTACGAGTATCAAAACAGTCTGCATAATTGTAAG
>CALWOW010000007.1 GCA_944383295.1 uncultured Clostridia bacterium | reverse complement strand
ACTGTATCCAAAGATTTTTGAGTGCTTTGTTGATACTTTTCAATATGCGCAATTTCTTGTGCAATCTCTGGGTCAACCACTTTTTTAGATTTACCCTTTGATTTATTTGCCTCTTTTTCTTCACGAGTTTGAGTGGTTAAAATAGTTTTCATTTCTTTTACAATATCAAAAACTTCATTTGCATTCTTGCGCATTGTATCATAAGCATTGTTATACTCTTTCATAAACGCATTTGTTTCTGTTTGATATTTGATAAAACTACCATCACATTCAGCTAATTTTTGTTGCAAAGTTTGCTCAAATGTTTCGTGATAAATTTTACAAATCACTTCGTTTTCTTTTGCTAAATTGGCATAATATTCTAGTTTACCGTAATAAATAGCACCTATTTTTCTTGCATAAATTTCACGACATAAATCGCATTTAGCAAACACAGGTTCAGATTTCATTCTCAAATCATTCAACATATCATTAAATTTTACTAAAATTGTTTGATAATCTTCATTTATTTCTATTTTAGATAAATCATTATCGCCTTTGACAATTTTTTTAGGATTTAACACCATTTTAAGTGTTGGGACATTATCAATAAGGTAGTTTGCGCCATCTTTTACTTCAGTTAATTTTGGAAACAATGTTTGATTTACAACTGTTTCTTCTAAATGGTTTAATGCAAACTCAAGATTTGACCTTTTTCTCAAAACATCGTCAAAGCACCTATTTACTTCATCTTTGTAGTTTTTGACGCCACCTTCAAATTTATCTTGCCCCATACTTATTAAATCTAAAAATTGAACGATTTTCTTTTCACAAAGTTCCATCTCTCCTAAATAAAGATTAACTAAATCATCAATTTTATATGATAAATCATCTAGTCTATTTAGATTGTCCAAAGTTTTAAATAATGTATCCACTGTATTTTGTTTTTCACGAAATTCCATAAATTTCACCTATCCTTTTTCTCATAAAAGTATAACTTAAAACATAGAGCTTGTCAATACCCAAATTTTTATAAAATCTTATTAAATAACGCTAAACTATAAAAATTTTTAACAAAATTTTATTTTCATACCAAATTAAATAGTAATTTTTTAAGCATAATATCGGCTTATTTTCTTTGATAAAAATTTCACTATTTACAAATCTGTAAATTTATGTTAAAATTAAAGTATAAGAACAAAAAGGAGAAAGTACAAATGAGGTGGTTTTGTTTTATAGTTGGTTCTGCCCTATTGCTTATAACTTATCTTTGGCCATTTTATGTTTATCCCGTTACTTCATACAATGGTAGTACTATGGTTATTGTCGAAGTCGATTATTCAATCACTTTTAATTTTAATGGCACATATACAACTAATTTTGCAGGAGAAGAAGGAAGTGGCTATTATAAAATTCAAGATAAAAAAATTTATGTTGGCACAAAATCCGACTTTGAAATTACAAAAAACAGTGTTGCCTTTGCAACAATTAAAAATTGCTACACAATAGAAATCAATACTTTGGGTGTAACTTTAAGTAACACAGCAGGACTAATATTAACAATCATTTACGGCATCATGGCTGGTGGTGGCTTGCTTTCAATTATCATAAGAGCATCAATAAAAAAGGAATAAAAAAGCACTTGAAATTAAGTGCTTTTTATATTTTTAATATGATTTTTGTTTTTAGGCAATATTTTGCTATGATAAGAATAAAGTTGTATCATTTATTTATATTAATTTCAAATAGAAAAATTTAATCTAGCAGTTTTTAAACTAACAAAAAAGATAATGTTGATTTTACATTATCTTTTTAATTTAAAATTTTTTAAATTAGATTAATTTAATATATAACTAAATTATTTTAAATTTTAGTATTGTTTGTACTTAAAGTTATTAAATTAATTTCGGTTACAATTATTTTTGACAAATTTGTTCCGCTTTATTTTCCTTTATATAATCAATAAATTTTTTGTTAGTATCGGCGCAATTGTGCAAATATTCTTGATATGGTTTAGTTTTTTCGGTATCCAAATTTTGTAGAGATTTTTCATCAAAATTAAATAATTTAACTAAAAATTTACTACGAGTATAAGTTAAATGTTTTAATTTTAAAGATTTTTCATTAAAAAATTTATACCACTCAGCAATAAAAATATGATTTAAAGTTTTGTCCAAATTTTCTTTTGCATTTGTTACTTCTTCTATTTTTATTAAATCTAAATATTTTTGTTTAAGTTGGTTTTCTTCATAGTTTGTTGGCGCTGAATTCAAAAATTTCGCAATAATGACAGTATCGAAAATATTTCTATCCCAGTTTTTCATAGTCATATCCAACGCACTTAAAGCACACTTACTAAAATCGTATCGGTGCTTAAACCCCACATAACTATCGTAACCTAATAGGGTTGAAGAATAGAATGGTAGCAAACTGTCGGCAATAGGATTAAATTCGAAATTATAAATTTTCCTTTCGTACATATCCACTTCCATATCGCAATCAGGGTCACCACAAGCACAACCAACCCAATTTTTATAACCCAAAGGTTTTTCTTTATAAACTAATGCGTAGCATTTATCGTTATCAAATAGATAAGTATTTATAACCGGTTTAGAGGTAAAGCAAGGACAAATTTCTGTTTCTACTTTTACGGGCTCACAATTATTAAGGTAAAACTCATCTCGTATTTCAATCAATTTTTTCATATCAATTGATAAATCATATACTTCATCATTGCCAGCAAATATTCTAGTTTTGTAACTCATTTTTTATACCTTTTTATTATTAATCGTAAAATTATAGCATAAAGGCTAGAACGTGTCAATATTGACACTTTTAGGTGTTTTTATATTATTCGATAAATAATTTATTTGATTAATCAAAAAAATTTTTTAATATAATTTCCATAATTAAAGATAATTTTTAAAAATAAAGTTGCAATAAAAAAACAAACATAGATTTTATGTTTGTTTTTAATTTTATTTAACAAATTTTTCAGCCCAACTTTTCAACTCATCACTAGATACATTTGCTTTCCATCTTTTGCCATTTTGCACTTTTGCGGTTTTCGCTAATTCTTGCAAGTTCTTTGCCGAATCACCCATTCCACTTCCGCCAGATGTCGCAAAAGGAACAACTATTTTATTATCAAAATTATACTGCTCCATAAAAGTATCTATGATTGATGGTTCTCGATACCACCAAATAGGATATCCTACAAAAATGACATCATAATTTTCAAAATCGTCAATTTTACTTGATATTTCAGGGCGACAATTTTTGTCTTTCATTTCAATAGAACTTCGAGAACTTGCATTTGTCCAATCAAGGTCTTGTGATGTATATGGTTGCTTTGGAACAATTTCAAATAAAGTAGCATCAATTACCTTTGATAAGTTTTCAGCAACTTTTTTTGTTACACCAGAAGCACTAAAATATGCAACTAAAATTTTACTCATGATTTACTCCTTTATAAATGATTGATAATTTCCTAAGTGATTAAAATTATAAATTATTTAAAAATTTGTAACAAATACAATCAGCCTACTTTTAAAATATTCAACATATTTAAAAATAGCGATTTATATCTTAAATTATATAAACATAAAAGTATAAAATATTTAAAGTTTTAACTAAAATTTTATTAAAAAATTATGGTATTTACAAAATAAATTTTGCAAATACAAAACTAACTTAAATTACAAAACAAATAAATCAGTATTAAAATTGTAAAAATATTAATTATTCATTTTCGTTTGTTGTATTTTCTGTATTGTTTTCTTGTGTTTCTTGTGTGTTGTTTGCGCTTTGATTTTCTTCGTTTGCAAATTGTTCTGCAAATTCGCTTGCTGTTGGCAAACCGTCGTTTGTTTCTTCGGGCTCGTTTGCATCTGCTTCAACCGTTGCAAAACTTGCGATAGTGTTTCCGCTACGAAGTTTCATCATGCGCACACCCATAGAAGTACGGCTAACCTTACGCACATCGCTAGATTTAATTCGAATAGTAGTACCGTTGTTTGTAATCAACAACACATCGTCGTTAGGTTCGATTTGTCTTAAACCGATTAAATCGCCTGTTTTTTCGTTAAACTCACCGCCACGGACACCCATACCGCCACGAGATTGCAAACGATATTCATCTATATCGCAACGCTTACCAAAACCGTTTGAAGTGATTGAAAGCACTTCCTTTTCAGGTTTTACGATACACATATCTACAAGTTTTCCGCCATCGAGATTCATAGCCTTGACACCACGAGCGCTTCTTCCTAATGCTCGCAACTGCTTTTCGTTAAATCGAATGCATTTACCTTTGCTAGAAGCAATTAAAATTTCATCGTTTCCACGACTGCGCTCAACTTTGATTAATTCATCGCTTTCATCAAGACTAATAGCACGCTTACCGATTTTCATAATATTGAAGAATTCAGTAATAGGGGTTTTCTTGATAAGTCCGTTTCGTGTAACCATTACAAGATAACCATCAGGGCAAACTTGGTCAACATACTCATCAATACCTTCAGCATAAATTGCTTCTTTATAAATAGGATTTTCAGTTGAAATCAAATTGCCATCAGGGTCAACTGCGTGTTCGTTGTCAACCGGAGTATAATCAATCTTGCGTTTGCCCGTAATCATATCGACAGGTAAACATACAAGTGCAGTCACATATTCGCCTTGATTTAATTGAAGCAAGTTAATGATTGCTCTACCCTTACTTGTTTTGCTTCCTTCTGGTACTTCATAAGTTTTGATTGAATATACTTTACCCAAATTTGTAAAGAACAACAAATTGTCGTGCGTGTTTGCTATAAACAAGCGGTTGATATAATCGTTGTCTTTTGATTTATGAGTTGCAATTCCATAACCGCCACGGTTTTGCGTGTGATATTCACTCAAAGCCATACGCTTGATATAGCCTTGACTTGTCATTGAAACAACCATATCTTCACGAGCAATCAAATCTTCAATATCAAAGTTGCTTACATCGTGACTAATTTCGGTTCTACGTACTGTATTGTATTTTTCTTTAATTTCGGTCAATTCTTTTGCAATAATTGCAAGTACTTTGTGTGGGTTGTCTAAAATTGATTGCATTTCGGCAATAAACTCACGCAAGTCTTTTAATTCTTGTTGTAATTTTTCTACTTCGAGAGCAGTCAAACGTGCTAATCTCATATCAAGAATAGCGTTTGCTTGTTTCTCGCTTAACTCAAACTTGCTACACAAATTGTACATTGCTTCGCTACGCTCTTTACTACTCTTGATAATGTGGATAACTTCATCAATATTTGCAAGAGCAATCACCAAACCTTCAACAATGTGAGCACGCTCTTTTGCACGTTCAAGGTCATAACGAGTACGACGAGTAATGACTTCTTTTTGGTGTTCAAGGTAGTAGTAAAGCATTTCTTTTAGGTTTAACACTTTTGGCTCGCCGTTTACAAGTGCTAAAAAGATAATACCTGTGCTTGTCTGTAATTGCGTGTGTTTAAACAAAAGGTTGAGTACAACTTGCGGATTTGCATCACGTTTTAAATCAACAACAATACGCATACCTTGTCTATCAGACTCTTCTTTGATATCGGCAATACCTTCTATCTTTTTGTCTTTAACCAAATTTGCCATTTGCATTATAAGTTGCGCTTTGTTTACTTGATATGGAATTTCAGTAATAACAATCTTTACTCTGTTTCCATCATCTTCAATTTCGGTACGTGCACGAGTAATTACTTTTCCGTGACCTGTCTTGTACGCTTGTCTCACACCCATACGTCCCATAATCAACGCACCTGTTGGGAAATCTGGCGCTTTGATATATGTCATTAATTCATCGATTTCAATGTCGGGGTTGTTAATCAATGCAATTACACCGTCAATAACTTCGCCTAGGTTGTGTGGTGGAATTGCTGTTGCCATACCTACGGCAATACCATCAGCACCATTTACAAGCAAATTTGGATAGCGGGCTGGTAGCACGCTAGGTTGTTGTAATGTGTCATCAAAGTTAGGCACAAAGTCAACACTGTCCTTATCGATATCACGCAACATTTCGGCTGCGATTTTACTCAATCTTGCTTCTGTGTAACGCTGTGCAGCGGCAGGGTCACCGTCAATACTACCAAAGTTACCTTGTCCGTCAACAAGTGGCGCACGCATTGTAAAAGGTTGAGCAAGACGCACCAAAGCATCATAAACAGCGCTGTCACCGTGTGGGTGATACTTACCTAACACATCACCAACGATACGAGCACATTTACGATAAGGTTTGTCATTAAATAAATTTAATTCACTCATACTATACAAGATTCTACGGTGAACAGGTTTTAAACCGTCACGCACATCGGGTATAGCACGACTTACATTAACAGCCATAGCATACGCTATAAAACTTTTTTTCATTTCACCTACTACTGGCACCTTTATAATTCTAGTGTTGTCAATTTTTTCTTCCATAGGTGTAGGTGCTTGTGGTGTAGAATTTTCTTGATTTTCCATAATTTCTTTCTTCCTTTTTGTTTTTTTAAGGATAATTTTTGCATTTAAATTTAATTAATTTTATTTAGTTTGATTTATAAATAGAGTTTATTTTTGTATTTGAGCTTCTTGCGAAACTACATTGATAGTTTTATCATCTTTGATGTCAACTTCGTTATGTATAACTTCACTATTAAGACTTAAATTTTTATCAAGTATAATATTGTTTATCGGCACATTATACTCAATCGCACTGCTTAAAATTAAACGAGTTTGTTCGGGCGTTAATTCAATTTTTTCATCTTTTTTTATACTAGGAATTATCGATTGATACAATTCTTTGAAAGTGTTGTATTTTTTGTCTTCAAACTTTTTTCCCGCAGAAACAACAATCTCATTTTGTTGCGCATCGGTAGCGCTTTTTGCTTTTATTACAACATTAATACAATTGTTTAAATCAAATTTGTAGATTTGCGCATTTGTGTAGTATTTGATTTGCTGTTTGTTATCGCTTGGCAACACAGTCTCAAAACCATCTTTGGTAATCAAATACTGTCGATTTATTTCATTTTTTTCTAAAAATAACGAATTTAAGGCATGCTTTTTTATTTTTTGACTTTCTTCATTTCTTTTTAATGTTGGAGTATTATAAAATTTATCATAAGAACTATTGTCGTAATTTATTTTTTTATAATTTTTAAAGCCTGTTTTATCTAATAAATAAGGTAATTTATCTAGTATCTTCACTTCGCCATTGATAATTTGAGATTCTGTAATTCCCTTTTCTTTCATAAACACATCGATAGGTTTTCCGCCATTTATATCCCACTCATACAACTGTTTTTGGTGTTTTTCAAACTCGGTATTTTGTTGTTTATCCAACTCATTTTGCAATATAGTCTGCAATTCATTTAAGTCTCTTTTATTTAAAATAGCATAAGACAACGCAAGCGAAAAACAGTTTGCAATAGTTAAAATCCTTTAGTCATTTTTACTATATCTAGATACACCATTTCCAAGTTCTATTAATTTGATTGCGTGTTCATTAAGCATTTCATCTAAATTAGCAAAACTATTTGCCACTAATGTGAGTTTATTGTTTTCTTTGATTAATTTACCTGCACCCATATACTCTACTTTTTCATTTTCATCTTCAAATTCAATTGATTGATTATCTAAAATTTGGTCTCGTAAGGTTATAAACTGCATTTTGGGAATGCTATTTTTTGTATTTAAATTAAAAGGTGCATAAGATATATTAATTAATTTTTGCATTATGTGATTAGCACTGTCTGGCTGATATCCACTCTTTACAAGTTCTTCATGTATTTTTGCTCCCAACACATTAACATAGAAATCACCCATACAATGAGTTACAAACACAACTTTATTAAAATTATTTTCAATTTTTTGTTGCGAATATATATTGCCATTTTTATCATATATCAATGGACTAAAAATATCGTTGTATATTTGGTCAATCTCTTCAGGAAATAAATCACCTTTATTATTATTCAAATTACCATAATAGAATGAATAAATATTGCAACTTTCTTTTCCTATAAAGCCTTCTATAAGTTTTGAATTGTAATTTGCTTGTCTAGGACTAATTACTCCATTACCACCGAAACACAAAACAACAGGTTTTTGAGAAGACAAAATATCAATATGCGCAGTATTTAATTCCTCCCAACCAAAAGGATTTTTTTCTGTTTTATCCAGCCTTTTCCCTACTCCAAAAGGTAAGCGTACTATTTCTTCCATAATTGCTCCTAAACTTTTTGATTAAATAAAAATCTCAATACGCAAAATAGATTTATTAAATGTCCAAATCTTCTACTAATTTTGCGTTTTGCTCTATAAATTCTCGGCGCAATTCAGGTTGTTCGCCCATAAGTAAGGTAAATATTTGGTCGGCTTCGAAAGCATCTTCCATAGTGACTTGCAACATTGTGCGGGTTTCAGGATTCATAGTAGTTTCCCAAAGTTGCTCTGCATTCATTTCACCCAAACCTTTGTAGCGTTGCAATTCGTATCCCTTGCGGTCAAGACTATCAAGATACAAGTTCAAGTCATCATCATTAAAGAAGTATCTGTCCCCTGATGGTCTTTTTACACGATATAGTGGTGGTTGTGCGATATAGATATGTCCGTGCTCAATCAATGGGCGCATAAAGCGGAAAAAGAATGTAAGCATAAGTATGCGAATATGACTACCATCTACATCGGCATCGGTCATACAAATAATTTTATCATAACGGAGTTTACTTTCATCAAATTCATTACTTACACCACAACCAAATGCAGTTATCATTGCTTTGATTTCGTTGTTTTCTAAAATACGATGCAAGCGTGCTTTTTCAACATTCAAAATTTTACCACGAAGTGGCAATATTGCTTGATAACGGCGGTCACGCCCTTCTTTTGCAGTACCACCTGCACTATCACCCTCAACCAAATAAATCTCACATTCTTTTGCGTTTTTGCTTGTGCAGTCCGCAAGTTTACCTGGTAGAGTTGTAGATTCTAATACACCTTTACGGCGAGTAAGTTCACGAGCAGAACGAGCAGCATCTCTTGCTCTTTGCGCTGTAACACATTTGAGCACCAACTCACGAGCAGGACCTGGATTTTCTTCGAGAAATGCTCCAAATTCATCTGTCATAACCTTTTCGACATAACCACGCATCTCGGAGTTACCTAATTTTGTTTTAGTTTGTCCTTCAAACTGTGGTTCAGTAAGTTTTACAGAAATTATTGCTGTGATACCTTCGCGTACATCTTCACCGCTTAATTTTTCATTTTCTTTTAAAATTTTATTTTGTACGCCGTAATCATTGATAATCTTTGTAAGGCTATTTTTAAAACCAACTAAATGTGTGCCACCTTCTTCGGTGTTTATGTTATTTGCATAGGCGTGCAGCACTTCGTTGTAACCATCGTTGTATTGAAAACAAATTTCAACTTGATAATCATCTGCTTCTTTGTTGATGTATATAGGTTTTGGAAATAAAGTTTCACGACCTTTATTCAACGCTTCCACAAATTCAACGATACCACCTTCGTAATGGAAAGTTTCGCTACGCTCTCTACCTTCTCGTTCATCTGTAAGCGAAATAGACAAACCTTTGTTTAAAAAAGCGATTTCTTTAAAACGAGATTTTAATGTTTCATAATTAAAGTCAACGGTTTCAAAAATTTCAGGGTCAGGTAAAAAGGTAATTTGCGTACCTGTTTCGTTTGTGTTGCCTACAACTGTTAGCGGATTTTGTGGAATACCACGTTTGTAATCTTGATGATAAATTTTACCGTTTTGATAAACATCAACTTCCAAATCAGTACTCAATGCATTTACTACACTCAAACCTACACCGTGCAAGCCACCACTAATTTTATAACCTTTACCACCAAATTTACCACCTGCGTGCAATTTGGTTAGCACCACCTCAACGGCAGATTTGTGTTCTGTTTTGTGCATACCTGTAGGAATACCACGTCCATTATCACGAACGCAACACGCACCGTTACGCATAAGGGTAACCTTGATATTGTCACAGTATCCAGCCAACGCTTCATCAATCGAATTATCTACAATTTCAATAATCAAATGTTGAAGCCCTCTTTCATCTGTACTACCTATATACATTCCGGGGCGTTTACGAACAGGGTCAAGTCCTTCCAACACCTGTATAGCATCTTCAGTATATTGTTCTGTAATTTTTTGTGTCATAATAAACCTCTATTTATAAATTAAATCTTTCGGGCAAAATATAGCAATTATTTTCAAGTATTTTTTATTTCTCTATTTCTTTTTCAGTAATTAAGTGAACGCTAGCAAGTTTGTATGTTTTTGAAAAATTTTGATTAACTTGCTCTTTTTGTTTTATTTCTTCTGCTTGAATTCCATTAATTAAACTTTTTTGTTTTGCGTAAATATTTATTTTATTTTCAATGTTTTTGTATAAATTTTTAATTTTAGTTTTCTTTTCAGTGCGAATTAACTTGCTATCCATACTCTGCTTGTAATCTTTGATTTCCTTGCTTGCTAATGTGATAATCTCGTTTGTTTTGTCAAACAAATTTTCAATGTCATAAAAATTAATGCTATTATATAAAAATCTTTTTAATTCTACTTCATTAGTAGCACTTGCTCGTAATGTCAAATATTTTTCTTGTTGTGAAAGCGATAGTTGATTGTTTTTTAGTAATTTTAAATATTCTTCATCACAGTACCTTATTAAATCAATCCAACTTTTACAAACTTGTTTTGCATTTATGTCTTTGCAAAAATATTCTGTATTATGTTTTTTACCTATAATCGAAATTATAAAATTATCAAACAAATTATTCAATTCATTGCTAACTTTTAAATCTACTTTTTCGCCAAAATTCCCTGTCAATAATTGATTGCGCCATTCACCATTAAAAGCAATGTTGATTAATCCTGCAAGATAATTGATTACACTGTAAGTACAATGTAGAGTGGTGTAATACTCTTTTTCCAATTTTTTAAAGCCACCCATTTCTCTTAACATATCAACCGCCCAATCTTCTACAATAGCCTCTTCCTTGTACTTGCTATGATTGTCAAATTCTCGCACTTCAAATTCATTATCAAATTTTATTAAATATATATAAGGGTTTGCGCCGTAAAATATACAAAGTTTAGAATCATTTTTTATGTTTTGTATGTTATTTATTTTAACAAATTTGTTATCTTCTACATAGCAAATTTTTTTATGAGCCAACGCATGCAACATCTCGTGAATATATACAGTGCGCATTGCTTGTTTGTGATATTCACTTAATATTTTTTCGGGAATAATTTTAGTCTTTAAAAATGTTTGAGCACTCGAATCTATTTCTTTTTCTAGTTTCGCTAAATCAATGTACTTTCGTAAAAAATTCTCGGTATGTCTATCAACAACTATATTATTTAAGTTATCATTATCGTTTAAATTATAATAAAATTTTATAGCATTTTCTATTTCTTCATCCGTAGGATTAACTAACTTTAATTTTTGATTGTATCTTTTATTTTGAATTAACACTAGCGAAGTAAAACCCTTTGGGACTTCAAACATTCTTATAGTGCTTGCTTGTGAATGCATATTTTGATTATTGCAAGATACTTTAGTGCATTTTAAATCGTATAAAATTCTTTCTCGTTGTTTAGGGTTAAATTTAATTAATTCTTTAAACAACGGCTCCAGCAAAAAGTAATACTGACTATATCTTTTTTTCAAAAATTTTTCATCTTCGAAAAACTCTTTTTCTTTCTCGTTTAATTCCATAATTGCTCCGTATTACATTATTTTTTCAACTTCCGTGTTCCCTAAACTATTTTCTTTTAAAGCATCTGTTTCTTTCATTTGGGAATATGGTTTCACAACTCTTTGCATAATATTTTTTGCATTGCTACTTTCATTAAATTGTCGAATATTGTTAAAATAATCCAAAATCTGTTCTTTATTTAATCTTAATGCTTCATCTTTGGTTGTTTTATTATTTAAACACAATGCACGACATAAAGGTGCGCCCGAATAAATTGCATTTTTGTACAAATTAAATTTTGTACGCTCTTCAATACTCAATTTTGTTACATCACAACACGATTCGCAGTATCTTACTACATCCACACAAGTAGCACATAAAGAATCGATTTGATAAGTTTCCAACGCTTTGGCTTTATTATTTCTATAAGGAATTTGTTTTGTCAAAGCATACATTTTATTTTTAAATATTTCTGTTTGCTCACTTTGTTTAGTACCATCAGGCACGCCTGTTAAATATTCTTTGCGCAACTGGTTGTCGCTTGCTAAATTCCACATACCGCACAACATTGTAAAGAGTGGATAAGAAATTTTTTCTAACAAAGTAACACTAGATGACCATTCGTCTTCATAACCGCTTTGAGTCATTATATCATTTGCCCAATCTTCCACAACCCCTTCTTCAATATAGACTGTTTCTACTATACTACCTATATAATCGCTAAAATCAATTTTTTCCTTATATAAATCTTGATAAATATTACCTGTAATTGCTGTCGGCATATCGCCTTTATCACTTGCTTGTTTGGTATATTCCCACGGTTTTAAATTTTCGTTTTCTCTATAAGTCGTAAGAAAAACTCCGGGAATTGCGTGCAACATTTCGTGGTAAAACGATTCAATACGACCATAATTTTCTTTTTCTGTAGTTTTATAATCATTGATTATTAAATTTATACTAGCACTATACTTACCATCGTATGCTTTTAGCGTTGTTTTTCCCTTAAAGCCTATGTCGTAATTTTCTTTAAAATGCACTTTTATTTTATCTAGCCTATCCAACAACTCATCAGCCAACTCTGGTTTAACGGTACAAACTTGTTGATAAAATATAGGTAAATACTTTGCGTACGGGCCGAAGCGCTTTTTCAATTTTGCTTGATTCGAAAAATATTTTTTTGCTCTTTCATTTAATTCCATAATTTATCCTTTTTAAATTTATATTAGCGTTTTAAACTAGCCATTTCTTCCGCTTGTTGAGAAGAAGTTGTATTGCAAATATTTACTATATCTTTATTCTCAACGTTTTGCGCATTATTTTCTAAATCTTTGTTTTGATTTGTGTAAGTGTTTTGCATCATTTCATAAAACAATTTACTACTATTGCGTAGCGGCACAAAACACTGATTTAAAGTGTTGGCAAAGTTTTTTAAATCGGCTTCATTAAATGATACATAATCGCTCATTATTTCAAGATACTTGTTTACATCAAAAATATCGTTTCTATTTTCTAAATATTTTGAAACATTTTCAGGTGTTAATTGCTTTGAATATAAATTATCATCAAAATTTAAGTCGCAAAATTCCAACAAGTCACTTAAACTTTTAGCAATTTGTTGTGGTGAAAAAGTTTTGATGTCAACTTTTTGTTGGGTATCATTGCATTTGTCATTTACAAATGAATTTAAAAAATTAGTATATAATCTATGAAAAATCATGGTTGCTTCTGTATGTGGAGTATTGACTTTGCTATCTAAAAATTGTTTTCGCAATTCGTTATCGCTTATAGCATTCCACATACCAGCAATTTGTCTTATAGGTGAATATTGTGGTTCGTTTACTGCGTAATACTCTTTGCTATCCGCTGTCATAAAATTTAGATTGGAAGTTAAATCTATTGTCCAATCTTCTACAATACTTTCTTCTTTAAGTTCCGCAATTAAACTGTTATGATTTATAATGTTTTGTCCATTATCAAGCATTGTTCGACTTACCAAAGAAACATTTCCCATAACTTGCGCAATATCGTACAATAAAAAATTTTTCATATTTGGTTTTGCATCAATTTTTTGTTCCAACATTTCTCGCACATCGCAAAAAGTTGAATTTTTGGGGATACAATAACACTTACATTCGGCTATTGAATGAATTAATTCGTGCAGTGCTGTTTGCCTACGAAAAATTTTTAAGTATTCATTAGATTTCTCATAAATCTCCGCAAGTTCTTTCCATTCATTTCCCTGCGGTGAATTTTCAACTTCTTGTTTATCTAATAAAGTTAAAATCACATCACTATCGCCCTTTGCTATTCTAGTGATAATATTGTTGGGATTGTTTAAATCGGCACTATCATCTAAATTGAAAAAGTATTCCAAGCCGTTACGCAACCGTACTTTTTTGTCAACATTATTTATATCATCAAAATCTGCACTATCTACAACTATCGATGAATACACTTTGCCATTTGCATTTGTCCTTTTTGCCAAACCAGAAGCATTCATTTCTTTATTGCCAAATTTGAATTTAACGGTTTTAAGACGCTCAAAAACCCTTTGCTCGTATGTTTGATTGATTTTGCCTATCTCGTTTAAAAAAGGGGCAATTAAATCGCTTAAAACACCAAAATTCTTACGAAGTGCATTTTTATTTTCTAAAAATTTTGTTTTTTCTTCTATATAAGACATAAAATCACCTTTATTGATTGTTTGTTGAATTAACATTTCCAAGTTCTTCATCAAGCATTTTTTCCATCAATTCTTGCCCCGTTGCTATAATTTCAGTTTCGGGTGTATATTTTGAATTGTCAATTTCCATTTCGCTAACTTTACCATTTTCAACTTTAAATAGTTTGTTTGGAATTGACGGATAGTCCCATTCAGTACAAGTTATCACTGTATCAAAATGCTTGCAATAATCCATAAGTTGCTTGCGTCTGCTTTCATCTAATTCGGAAAGTACATCATCTAAAAACAATACAGGTTTTTCACCATAATATCTTGACAACATAAACACTTCGCCTAGTTTTAACGCTAATGTAGCAGTACGTTGTTGTCCCAAACTCCCAGCAGTGCGTAAATTTATCCAAGAATATTTTTCAGTACTCCTATCGCCACCTTCAACAGTTTGAGTAATGTAACCTAATTTGATTTCAATATCATCTAAATGCGCACCTATATTCGTTGTTTTAGTCGCTACATCTCGCAAATAACTTGCTCGCACCTTTTCACGATATACGCTATCAAAATCATTTACGTTTATATCTGTCAATCTATCAAAAAAAGTCCTATAAGTTAAATGCAAAGTTTCTTTGTTGTCCGTTAAAATACGCATAGCGATTGAAGCGTATTTGTCCATAGAGCGAATAAAATTTGCACGGCGCAACATTACCCTAATACTATAAGCGCTAATTTGTCTATCCCAAGGAAGAAGTGAATTGTCATAATTATTAGCATTTTTTATCGAACGCAATATTGCGTTGCGTTGTTTGAGTGCGTGTTGCATATTGCGTAAATTATTCATATAGCCCGCACCGATTTGACAATTTATAATATCCATAAATCTTCTACGGTATTGTGGCCCACCTCTTACGATATTTATTTCATCAGGGCTAAAATAAACGCTAGCAAAATTCCCTACCAAATCGCTTACCTTTTGACTAGGTACGCCATCTAGCACCACGAGTTTACCTTTTGCTAAATTAATATTTACACCTACCGAACGTTCGCTTTGTCCACGTGTATAATTTAGGGTAATGTTTGCATTGCGCTTGCCATTTGCCACTGTTTCGCCATCTTTGCGAGTACGTGGGCTTCGCCCTATACTACAAATATACAATGCTTCTAAAATGTTTGTCTTGCCAGCACCGTTAGCGCCACAAATAACGTTTAACCCTGTACCAAAATTTATTTCGCCATTTTCAAGGTTTCGAAAATTTTCTACACTTAACCTATCAATTTTCATAATCAGCAATCCTTTTAAAGTAACCTAAATAACCTAACAATTTTTACATAAAACTAATAAATTATTTGTTACTAATTATACAAAGTAAAAAATACAAAGTCAAATATTTTAGAACATTTGTTTGAAATCGATAATTTAAAATTTAAGCACTTTAATTTTGTTAATCAAAACACAAATTTAGCGCTTTTTTATTAGGGCCCTATACGTGTGCGTGCGTGCGCGCGCACGTGCGCGCGTATAAAAAACAAGCAAGCGCCAACAAAGTAGCATTATGCTTGTGCATATTATATCAAATTTATTTAGTTTTTTCAAGAAAAAAAGTAATATTTTTTGTATGTTTTATAGAATTTTACAGCGCTAAATTAATAAAACTAAACAAAAAAGAATGTACCGTTACATCCTTTCTCGTTCCTCACTTTCTTGTTGCCTACTTTTTAATGCTTTAAGCGCTTTTTTTCGTGTACGTTCTGCCATTTCAACCTTTTCTTGTTTCCGTAGTTTTGCCATTTCAAGCGCTTGCTCGTATTCTTCTTCGGCTTCCATTATAGCAAGTTGTTCATCAATCAAAATTTCCTTTTCTTCCTAACTTAAAGTTGGCTCTTTGATTGTCTTCAATTTTTTCTCAAGTGCCTGCATTTCTGCGTTTAATTCTGCCATTCGCTTCTCACCTATACGGCGCAATTTATCGCCATATATGCATTCAAATTTTCTATTTCTTGAATTAAGCTTGCTTTTTCATTCAGCGTACTCCCACCATTGTAATATTCAACAATCATCTCGGCTCTTGTCTTACGACCTTCAGGTGTTGCAGTTAATGGCACAGCATCTTTCATAGGTTGATAAACTTCTATTTTCATAATAACCTGCTTAAAATATTTTTTTGTTATTTAACTAAATAACACATACTGCACTTTTTGTCAATAATAAAAAAGAGTCAACGCTCTTTTTTAAATGCTTTCTTCCCAACAATTAAAAAATTGTGCGTAGGCGCAATTGAAAATTCGAAATTAATAAATTTTATTCACCGTTTTTGAGTTCGCTAATAAGCTCATTAACAGTCTTTTTCATTTGTTTATTTGATTTTGTCATTTCCATAATTTTATCACGTGCGTGGATAATAGTCGTATGGTCACGGCCAAAAATCTGCCCTATGGTTGCTAAAGGAATTGCCAACAAAGACCACATAAGGTAGATGCAAATTTGTCTAGGTTCTACAATTTCCTTGTTGCGCTTTCTTCCTGTCAAATCTTTTTGGTCAATAGTAAAATATTTGCACACAGTAGCAATGATTTTTTCCTTTGTAATTTTGGAGTTGCTAGCAGGAGCGGGTTCGCCTTCCTTTTCCAAAACTTCTTCCATATCTTCGTGAGTAGCAACGGTCTTTCCGTGCAAATTAGCAAGGAAATAAATTTTTCGTAAAATCGCTTCCATTTCTCTAATATTTAGAGCAGACAAGCGCTCTGCTAATTCGTAGTCCATACCTTTTTCAAATTCAAAGCGTTCTAGTTCTATTTTCTTTTGGATAATCAACAATCTAGTTTCAAAGTCTGGTGGCTGTATGTCTTGAATAAATCCGCTAGCAAAACGAGAGCGCAAACGCTCTTCCAAAGTGGCAATATCTTTTGGCGGTCTATCGCTTGAAATTATTATTTGTTTGCCCGCTTGATACAAGTCATTAAAGGTATTGAAAAATTCTTCTTGAACGCTTTTTTTATTGCTAATAAATTGAATATCATCAATCAACAACACATCGGCTTGTCTATACAGTTTATGAAAGGCATCCATACCCTTTTCGTGACGCTCTCTAATGGCCTCGACAAAGGCATTTGTAAACTGTTCGCAAGTCACATAAACTATATTTATGTTGCTAGTTTTATGCTCCCAAATATAGTTTCCTATTGCGTGTAAAAGGTGTGTTTTTCCTAACCCTACACCCCCATAAATAAACAACGGATTAAACCTTACAGCAGGGCTTTCAGCAACGGCACGAGCAGCGGCATAGATTACTTGATTTGTTGTACCTATTACAAAATTATCGAATGTATAGCGTGGGTTAAAAGGGTTTTTTACAGTTGCTGTTTTGGTAACCATATTTACATTATTTTCGTTCGGGTGTCTTTCGCTAAATTGTGCTATATAATCATCTTTTTCCTCTGGAATAAGGACTGTTATATCTTCGAGATTAAAATGCGTTTTTAACACTTCTTTCATTCGTTTAAGATAAACATTATATATTTGAGTACGAGCCATTTCAGAAGGGGCAACTAACACTAATTTATCATTTTCAATAGTGATAGGTTGCAAAGGGTTTATCCACAAATCCATACCCACAGAAGTTATATATTTGCTAAAATCTTCCAAACACAACGCCCATTGCCTTTCGATATAATTTTGCATACGTTTGCCCCTTTTTTATTTTTTTTAATTAAAAATTTTACACTACAAAAAAACAAAAATTTATCTTGTGTAAATATATTTTTTAAAAAACAAAATTTATAATAAACAATATATCATACAATTGTGGAAAAGTAAAGCAAGTGTGACACTTAAATTTTGTTAAAACGGGACTTTTTGGCTTAAAACCTAGAAATTTACAATAAAAATTTTTTATAAATTAACTAAAAAGTAGAAAAATAAAAAAGTTATCCACGTGGATAACTTTTTTATATTATTTTTATCTATCTATTTGCATCTCTTGATTTTTATAAACATTCAACACGCTGTTAAAATTGTTTGTAGTGTACAAAAATTTTTTTCTTTCGTCTAAATTTTGACAAGTAATCATACCTGCATATTTTTTACCATCAAAGGCACGAAGTCCTTGTTTATCGAAAATCGCATCATATTTAACTTTTTCAAATTCAAAACGACAATCCCCCTTTAAAAACTCAAAACAGCCCAATTCAGCTTTATCATTTCGTGAAAATTGTCCACTATAATAACATATACAGTCAGATAATATTTTTATCTCTTGTCCTGTATAAATTAAACCATTTTTGGTTTTTAACATACAACGAATATCAGCAGAATTTTTTACTATTTCACCTTCTTGCAATTCCAAATTCATATTAAATTTACCCTGTTCTTGCACGGTAATTTTATCTTCATTATCTGCATTGATTTTTGTATCTACAATCCCAAAAGCGTATTGCTCAAAATTATTTTTTTCATCTAAACAAATATCAACATCAATTAATTTTTCATAGTTATATTTTTTTAATAAAACTTTTGCTTTGTACTTACCTTCGATAAAATTAAAATCGCTATCAAACAACCCGTTTTGTCTTATATTTCCTTTCTCATCTTGCCAAACAAGTTCTCCAAAATAAGCAATTTTACTACACATTTTAACGCTCTTTTTTGCGCAATAACCTGTTGCTTCTTTGCTAAAATTATCACAAGTTATACCGTCAAATCTTTTACCATTTCCTAGGTCAATGTTCAATTTCCCTTTTTTAAATTCGTAAAAGATTTTTGAACCACGTTTAAGCGTTAAATTAAACGTACCTTTCTTGATACTCCCATTTTTTTCTACTTCGCCATATACATTATTTGCTAATAAATATTTTTGATTTTCATCATCATTAAATTTTAAATCTTTAAAGTTGTTGTATTTTACCCTAAATTTAAAATTTTCATTAACTGATTTTTTTGTAATAGTCCCCTCAATAAATTGTAAACCATTATCAAATAAACATCCTTCACAAACATTCAAATTATGACCTTGATACAAAAATATACCATCATAAACAATATTTGATTTC
Source organism: uncultured Clostridia bacterium (assembly GCA_944383295.1). Taxonomy (GTDB): domain Bacteria; phylum Bacillota; class Clostridia; order Christensenellales; family UBA1242; genus UBA7867. The sequence continues at coordinate 6,497 of CALWOW010000007.1, read as the reverse complement.
TTATCTATTAATGTTCCACTGTAACAATTAAACAATTTTTTGTTATCACTCAATAATACATTTGTGCTTAATTCACCATTAAATTCGCCTTCAAATAATTGTATTGATAATTTGCCCTTATAAAATCTTAATGGAAGAATTGTTTTAGATTGAAAGAAATATCCCTGAAATTTCTCACCGTTAGGGTTAGTATATGTACCATGATATTGTTCATTATTATCATTTATAATATTACCATTTACATCAAACTCGCAAAACATACAAATTTGGTCTGCCGGAATTGAACAAACACTAAAACCTAGCTTTTGAGACTTTTGTTGTAAATATTTTTTTGTTACTTTTTTACCTTCGAAACATTCACCTGTTGTCGCCCTTACTGACATATTCCCATACTGTAGGTGACATTTTGAGTTGCCTGGTAAGAAATTATAATTTATCCTATTTGTATAGTTAAACATTTCAAACAAGCCATTTTGTTTTAAATCCCAAACCTTACCATCATTTGTTGTTAATGTTTGTACAAACTCACCCTCAAACACAACAACATTTTCATCTTTATTGTACACAATATTATTTGCTTTCAAATAACCGTTTTCATAATGTTGTTCAACTTTTTGATAAATTAGTTCACCATCATCAATATAACCTTCAATAAAATCACCGTTAGAAAAATCTATTCTGCCTTTTTTCCACACACTTTTTTCAAACGCTCCAGAAAAAGTTGTCCCTTTCGGTGTAAACATTTTCCCTTCGGTCATATCACCATTAAGCCAGTAGCCATCAAACGTAGTCCCGTCAGCAAAAACAGCTACTCCTTTCCCATGAGGTTTATCGCCTAAAACAAAATTAGCAACTTTGCCTGTATATTTACATTTTCCATATTGTTTTAAGTTGTAATCAATTTCTTGCACATCAAAAATTTTCATAAAAAAACCTCGCAATAACGTATCAATATTATATCATATAAAATATATAAAAGTCAATATTGCAAGTTTTAACAAAAAATTTTTTAAATCTAATTTTGCAAAAAGTTTGAAATTAAAAAATATACAACAAATTTTATTTTTAAAAATTTACAAAAATATACACAAGAAAAAGTTATCCACGTGGATAACTTTTTAAAAAATAAAAACTTGCATAAAATAAGCACTAACTATACAAAATAATGTAGGATAATGTGCAAAAAAGGCAATATAATGTACAAAAATTGAAAATATATTAATATTTTTATAAATAAAAAATTTATATAATTACATTTTACTAAAATCGAAAAAAATGTATTTATCAAATCTAAAAAAGTTTAAAAACATACTTTCAATTTAAAAAATTAGTGTGCATCTTTCGAATTTTAAAAGCTAATTTTTTACAAAATTTTAGACAAAAAAATATTAAAAAAATATATAAAAAATAATCAAATAAAAAACTTTTTTGGGGTGATAAAAGCAAACTTAAAGATTGACTTTAAGCACAAAAAATACAACTACTTTTTCCCATATTACAAAATTAAATTTTTATAAACACGTTGTTTAAAACTGCAAAAGACACTATTACAGAGCCCCAACGCAGTTAAGTTAGTTATTTTACATAACCCAAACAAAGTTTTTGCAAAAAATTTAAGTTAATAAACTTATCCACAAGAAGTAAACAAGTGGATAACTCTCAACGCTAAAATATCTTGTACGCAACAATCAATTATCTCTTGCAGACAACTGACCTAATAAACATAACAAAAAACACTTTGCGCTATGGCTCAAATCGGCAATCCCTGCCGTTTTGCTTCTTGATTATTCCATACACCAAATCTTTTTGTCAATCCTTTGTGACATATTTTTTAAACTTTATGCTATTTGCACAAAAATAGTATATGTTTATTTCCCCCTTAAATAACACAAGAATGGCTTAACCATGGGCTTTTTACTTACTTTCCTAATGGCTTTTAATATTTTCTTTTTTATTTTTTAATATAGATAGAATAAAAAATAATTTATTATTTATTTTATTTTTTTTAAACAGCACAATAATTAGTAAGATTGTGGAAATGTGGATAACTATATTTTCTTACGTTAAAAAATCCCTTACCTAAGGGGCTTTTGTCAATTTTGTATTTCAAATGTTCTTGTGGATTTTCCGTGTATTTCTATGTAGTTTTTTGTGGATTTTCTATGTATAACTTATCCATAAGCGTGGATAATTCGACATTTTTCGTATTTCTTGTAAATTCTTGTATAAAATTACAGAAATGGCTTAACCATGGGCTTTTTGTCCCTTTTTGAAAGCTGAAAAGCTTTAAAATTATATTAAAAAATTAAAGACTAATTACTAAAAAGTGTTATAAATTTTTGTTTAATTTAGTTTATAAAAATTATAAACTAAATTAAAAATTTTTTCAAATAAATTTAAATACAAAATTTCATGTTTTATTTTTTAATATACCTTTTTAATGCTTAAAAATTTTTATTAAATTTATAAAGGACTAAAAGTTTTATTTTTGTATTTTTTATAAGCTTTAAAAATCAATATTCTGTTGGCTATATTTTTGTAATCAGGTTTTTGGGGTATAAATTTCCTAACTAGAAATTATTTTAATATTTACAAAATTTATTAAAAAGTAGACTAAACAAAATCTTCTTTATATTGCCAGATACTTGACAAAACTAAAAAATTTTGTTATACTAAAGTTACATATTTTTTATATACATATCAGGAGGGTGCAATAATGAAAAGAACTTTTCAACCAAAGAAACGTCAACGTAGTAAAGTACACGGTTTTCGTGAACGTATGAAGACTACTAGCGGACGTAAAGTTTTAAAACGTCGCCGTAACCGTGGTCGCAAAGAATTGGTTCGTGCTTAATAGAGTGCTATGCATTGCATAGTACCTTATTTTTATCCTAAAAACTTAAAAATTTAAGGAAAATTATGTTAAAAACACAAAATAGATTAAAAAAACGCAAAGAATTTAATTTTTTATATAGAAAGGGTGAAAAAATCAATAGTCAAAATTTTACCCTAGTATATATAAAAAGCCGATATAAAATTTGCCGAATCGGTATTAGTGTTAGTAATAAAGTAGGAAATGCAGTTGTTCGTAATAAAATTAAGCGACAATTAAGAGCAATTTTTTCTAAATACATTAATAAAATAACTTACAAAAATTTAATTATTATCGCACATCCTACTGTTGTTGAGTTGAATTTTATACAAAAGCAAGAAGAAATAAAAAATCTTTTAGTAAAGGGTAAAATTTTAAATGAGTAAGTTTTTACATATAATCATAGCCCCCTTTAAGTATTTATGTATTGGCTTAATCTATATTTACAAATATACCATTAGTAAAGTTATGCCTGATTGTTGTATATACGAACCAACTTGTTCCACATATACACTGATTGCTATTCAAAGATTTGGAATTTTCAAGGGGTGTTGGTTGGGTGCAAAGCGAATTTGGCGCTGTAGGCCTAAATTTGAAGGTGGTGTTGACCCTGTACCAGATAATTTAAAAACAAATTTGCTATATAAAGTATAAAAAACACGCATTATTTGCGTGTTTTTTTGTTTTTTATCTACTGTATTCTACTTTTTTCTTATTTTTTTCTTTTATTTCTCTATTTTTATCCATTTTTTCAAGTATTTTTAATGAAATTAATGAAATAATTAAACTCATTAGGGAGTTAACTACAATATATAGAGCAAAAGTAGCGGAATAAGTTAAAGTAAATATAATCATAATAATAGGCATTACAAATTTCATTATTTTTGTTGCGCCGTTCATTTGTTGTGCTTGATTGTTTTCTACTCTACCATTTCCTTGTTGAAGTGGACCGTTTACATTTTGTTTTGGTTGTTTATTTTTACCTGATGTAGTCATTTGAGTAATAACCATAGAGAAGTAAGTAACAACACCAGCAAGTATCGCTAGTATAAAATATCCATTCCAACTTGGATAAGTTTTTTGTATTTTTGCAGTTATTATATCAAAATTTTGTTCAATAGCAGTTAATCCTTCTTGATTGTCGGTAAAACGAGCGTTTAAATTTGCCATATTTCTAAAATCATTAAAAGAAGGATATCCTGCAACATAGGTATCTGGACGCCAAATATTATCTACCCACAACCAGGAATCTTTAATTTCTTCATATTTTAAAGCAGCGCTGTCTTGTGCATTGCTAACAATTAAAGCGAAATCGGTATCGGTTTCGGTGTATAATAATTCACGCGCCTTAGCTAAAATTTGTTCTTCTGTTGGTTCAGTTATACCGCTTTCAATTAAGTTGGCACGTGCCGTATCCTTTTTAGCATCAATTAATTCGTTTAATTTCGTTGTTATATCTGCATCGTTATCTAATTTTGTTAAATTATATGTATCGCGCATTTCTTGATTGAATGTTGTATAATATGAATTTTGTATTTCTAAATATTGGTTATATGTTCGGTCTTGTGAAATACCTATCAACCCTGTAAATAAAGTGAAAAATATAAATAAAGTTATTGCTAAATTAAAAACCATACTCAAACATGAGCCAACAACATTATATCCTTCACGTTTATACAATTCCATTGTTTTTTGATTTAAAAGTTGTTGGTTGTTACCAAAACGTTTTTGAAGTTTGGCTAATTCAGGTTGTAGGCGTTGTTGTTTCATCATACTAGAACGACTTACTTTTTTTTGCCAAAAATCTAATGGACTTAAAATAATTTTTAAGCAAATGGTAAATACAATTATCATAAATGCGTAACTTGGTATAAAGTTAAACAAATTAATTATAGGCGACCACATATCTGTTGTCCAACTAGCAATCATAAAAAATCTCCTTAAAATTTACAAAAATACACTAAAATTTAATAAAAATTATGCTATTTTGTATTAAAATGCTCTCAGACAGAGTGAAAATTATATGAATTATTCCCTATTGAAATTAAAAATCTCGGCTCTCAGCGCATTTTAAATGACCTATTTTTTATTAAAAATTGCGTGTTTTTGCATAAAAAATATAGTATTATGTTATTTTAATTTATTAACTAAATCGTAAATTCGGTCTAAATCGTCTTTATTGTAATAATCAAAGTAGATTCTTCCTTTTTTGTTATTACCTAATATTGAAACTTTTGTACCGAAAACTTGTTGCATATCATCACGTAAAGCAATCAATTCAATACTTAATGTATTTGATTTTTTTGCTGATACTATTTCAGGTTTTGTTATTTCTTGTACTGATTTTTCAACATCACGTGCGGTCATCTTCCCATCACTAGCTTTTTTTGCCATCAAAATTTGTTGTTCTCTTGGTAATGTAATAATGGCTCTTGCTATCGCTGGTTGAAGTTTTCCTTTTTCAACCAATGTTAATACTTCGGGCTCTAATGTTAATAATCTTAGACTATTTGCAATTACAGGGCGACTTTTACCTAATTTTTGTGCTATTTCATCTTGAGTAAAGCCGTAATTGTCTATTAATTGTTTAATGGCCATTGCTGTTTCGATTGGGTTTAAGTCTTCTCTTTGTAAGTTTTCAATTAAAGCTATTTCACGCATTTGCTGGTCAGTATAATCTTTAACTATTACAGGCACAGTTTTCAACCCAGCCATTTTACTAGCACGATAACGACGCTCACCAGCTATAATAATATAATTTTCACCACGTGCAACAGCAATAATTGGTTGAATAACACCATGTTCTTTAATAGATTGAGCTAATTCTTTTAGCGCTTCTTGGTTAAATGTTTTTCTTGGCTGGTCTGGATTAGGTTGTAAGCGACTAATTGCAATTTGTCTAGCACCTGAATTTGGGTACATTTCTTGGCTTACTGTTTTAATTTTTTCTTCTAAATTTTGCTTTTCCTTTAAAAAGGTTGTGTTTTCTGGTTCAACTTGCTCGACTTTTTTAGCTTTATATTTTTCTAAAAGATTATCAGCATTTGACAAAATGTCATTTTTTATCGGAGTTTTCTCTATTTTAACTTCTTGAACCTTTTTATCTTCTTTTTTTGGTTCTTCATCATAAATTGCAAATAAGGAACTTAATCCTCTACCTAATCCCTTACTCATTGTTTAAATCTCCCTTAAATAATTTTCTTCTATCAATTAGCGCGCCACTGTCTTTATTGCGCCTTAAAAATTCACGCGCTAATTCGTTGTATGCTATGCCACCTGTACTTTTATTATCATAAAGATATATTGGTAATCCATGACTTGGAGCTTCTGCTAATCTTACATTCCTTGGTATTATAGTTTCATATACTTTTTTACCAAAAAATTCTTTAATTTCTTTTGCTACTTGATTTACAAGATTACTTCTGCTATCTTTCATTGTTAAAATTACGCCTTCAATTTCAATATTTGAATTGTAGTACTGTTTTATTAATTTTACAGTATTCATTAGCTGACTTAAACCTTCCAAAGCGTAAAATTCACATTGTATTGGTATAATTACACTGTCTGTTGCTGTTAAAGCATTTACGGTAATTAATCCTAATGATGGCGGACAATCCATTAATAT
>CALWOW010000006.1 GCA_944383295.1 uncultured Clostridia bacterium | reverse complement strand
CGCTAGTAAATACTTTATTTTCGGTTATAGAAAGATAACTTTCCATTATTTTACGTTTACCTTAACAATATTCTTTTTGCCTTTTTTCAAAACAAAACCATTTTCAGGGCATACAAAATCTAATTCGCTTACAGTCTTGTCATCTACTTTTATTCCGCCACCCAATACCAATTTTTTAGCATCTCCACGAGAGCTTGCAAATTTTAGCGCTACTAAACAATCGATAATATTGAGATTGCTTTTATCACATTCCATAGTTGGCATTTCGGTCACGTCGCCACCGAATGCGCCTCTTGCCTGCCTTAATGCTTCGTTTGCGCTTTCTTCTCCACGCACTAATTTGGTAATTTCGTATGCTAGTCGCTCTTTTGCTTTGTTGATATCTTTTCCGCTTACATTACAAATTTCATTTATTTCTTGCAAAGGTAAAAGTGTAAGTATGCAAAATACCTCTTTTACTTTACTATCTTCTATATCACGGAAATATTGAAAAAAGTCATAATCACTAAATTTTTCTCTATCTAGCCATACAGCACCACCTGCTGATTTGCCCATTTTTGTACCATCTGCTTTTGTTAAAAGCGGTGAAGTCAAGCAATATACTGGAGCATTTTCTTTACGGCGGATTAATTCAGCACCAGCTAAAATGTTTGCCCACTGGTCGCTTCCACCCAACTGAATTTTACAGTTATAATTTTTGTATAGATAGTAAAAATCATAAGCTTGCATTGGCATATAGTTAAATTCTAAAAAACTCAACCCATTTTCCATACGTTGTTCAAAGCAACCAGAACTTAACATTTTATTTACACTCATATTAAGTCCAACTGTATTCAAAAACTCTACATAACTTAATTTACTTATCCAATCATCATTATTCAAAATAACTAATTTATTAGGTAAGTTTTTATCAAAAAAAGATTCTATTTGCGCTTTTATTTTTTGAATATTATGGTCTCGTTGTTCTTGCGTAATCATTGGACGCATATCATTTCTGCCTGATGGGTCACCTATTTTACCTGTTGCACCACCAATCACAGCAATAGGAGTATGCCCTGCTTTTTGCATTCGTACTAACTGCATAATTAGTGCAAGATTTCCAACATGCAAACTGTCTGCTGTTGGGTCGAAACCACCATAACAAACTACCCTTTCTTTGCCTAACAATTCTTGCAAATCTTCTTCGTAAATAGTTTGGTAAACAAGACCACGTTCTTTCATTTCATTAAAAATATTTTCCATCATAAACTCCTTGATTAATAAACCGAAAAATTATAACATATAAAAAATTTAATGTCAATTATATAAAAAAGGTAGCAAATAAAAGCTACCTTATTTTATAATTTAACTTATATATTATTTGAATTAAGATTACTGTTGCATAAAAAATTTATCTAGAGTAACTTGCTGTTTATTTGAAGCTTCTTTATTTAAATAATAATTCGTAGCACATTTAATGTAATAATCTTTTGTCGATGGTAATAAATTAGATGCTTTGACAAAACTTTTATACTTCAAAATGTAATCTAATCCATATTTATCTATCATAAATTCTGTGTGCTTATCATTATTGAGTTGAAAATCCCATACACTTTCTTTAATTTTTACGCTTTTATCTGTTTTGTTGTCGATAGCGCAAAAATCAACTTCAAGGCATTTTGCATATCCGTTTTCTGTGTAATCTAGATTTTTATCCGAGACAAAAACCAACGATAACTTTTCACCACAAAAAACTTTTTGACAATATTGATTTATTTCTTTGTCACTCATTCTTTCTATAAACATTTAAAACCTCAAAATTTATTTTTCAAGTTGTTTATTTTCATATTTTGTAAGCGTTTGTTGCCCTATATTAAACATATAGTCATAATAAAAATCGTTTGCTTCTTTTAATTTCTCCGCTTTTTGCTCTTCATTTAAAGATAAAGTTTCTAAATATTGTTTATAGCCTAATACATAAGGTAATCCAAATTTTTTTATAAAAAATCTTATATGCTCGTTCCCTTCTTCATAATCGGATACCCATTGTAAACAATGCATTTTTTTATCTGCATCCTTTTCTTTAACCCAAAAATCAAGACAAAGATAGTCAAATTTACCATTTTCATCTTCAACTATCTTTTTATTTATGTCACCTATTACTTTGCAGTCATCACCGCAAATAACTTCTTGAACATAATTTGATATATCTTTTCTAGACAATTTTTCTGTAAACATTTTCGCTACCCTTTTATTCTCTATGTTATTGTTATATCATAAAACTACAATCTTGTCAATAATTAATCTTTTGTTAAATTAAGTAATACAGCAATAAAATAACAGAAAATACACTCAATTTCATTTTGAATTCAACAAAAATATGATATAATTATATAAAATCAAGCATTTTGGCTTTACAAAAGGGGTAAAATATGAAAATCAATGAACATTGTTATAAAGTTAACGCTTGTCCACATTCTGGGCCAGCACCAATTCCTCAAGAAGGAATTTATGAACAAGTAAAATCAATCGAACAAATAAGCGGTTTTAGTCACGGTTGTGGAAAATGTGCACCTAGACAAGGGGTGTGTAAATTAACGCTTAATGTCAAAAAAGGAATTATTCGAGAAGCATTAGTGGAAACCGTTGGTTGTAGCGGTATGACACATAGTGCTTGTATGGCTTGTGAAATTTTGGTTGGGCTTACATTACTTGAAGCACTCAATACAGACCTTGTATGTGATGCAATAAATGACGCAATGAAGGATATTTTTCAACAACTCGCTTATGGACGAAGTCAAAGTGCCTTTTCTAGTGGCGGACTTTCCGTTGGCGCAGGTGTCGAAGAACTTGGTACTAGTCATCACAGCAAAGTGGGAACAGTTTATTCAAATGAGCATACAGGGGTACGCTACTACAATACTACCGAAGGTTATATAACTCGTCTTGCATTAGATGAAAATAACGAAATAATCGGTTATGAATATGTTAATTTACCAAAATTATTAAAAAATATACGTGCAGGAATGGATGCAAAAGAGGCTTTGATGAAAGCTGGCGGAAATTACGGGCGTTTTGAAGAAGGTAAACAATTTATAGACACTATGGAGGAAAATATATGACAGAAAAATATTTTGTTGGATATGCGGAAAGAGCCGATGGCATACGCTCCCTATTAAAAAAATACGGTATTTCTTCTATCGAAGAAGCATATTCCCTTGCAGAAAGTGTTTTAAACTGTGAAGATTTTGTAAAAAAAGTACAACCAATAGTTTTCGATAACGCAATCTGGGCTTTTCGTGTGGGAACTGCTTTGGCAGTTAAAACAAAAACAACAGACCCTCAACAAATTGCCCTACTCTTAGGCGAAGCTTTGCAAGCTTTTTGCATTCCTGGTTCAGTTGCTGAAAGACGTCAAGTTGGGCTTGGACACGGTAAGCTTGCTTACACCCTATTAGATGATAACACAAAATGCTTTTGTTTTATAGCTGGGCACGAATCTTTTGCTGCAAGCGAAGGAGCGATAGCACTCGCTACAAGTGTAAACAAAGTACGCAAGACCCCTTTGAAAATTATTATCAATGGATTAGGAAAAGATGCTGCCTATATTATTAGTCGCATAGGTGGATTTACTTACGTACAAACTGATTTTGACTATTCAAGAGATAAATTAATCATTAAGGGTGAACGAAAATTTGGAACGGGCGCTCGTAGTCAAGTTAGGGTTTATGGTGCATTAAGCGTAAATGAAGGTGTGGCTATATGTGATTACGAACAAGTAGATATTTCTATTACAGGTAACTCTACAAATCCTACCCGCTTCCAACACCCTGTTGCAGGCATTTATAAAAAGTTAAGGACAAATCAAGGCAAAAAATACTTTTCAATCGCAAGTGGTGGTGGTACAGGACGCACGCTACACCCTGACAATCTTGGCGCTGGTCCTGCTAGCTATGGACTTACCGACACTATGGGTAGAATGCATTGCGACGCTCAATTTGCTGGTAGTAGTTCTGTACCTGCTCACGTAAATATGATGGGTTTCGTTGGTATGGGTAATAATCCTTTGATGGGTTGCACTGCTAGTTTGGCTGTACGATTGAGCGAACTAATTAAATAAAACAATTAAATTACCCTATCCCTTAATTTTATTAAACAAATTTAAAAAATAAAAGCAACATTAAATATAAAATTTTCTAAAAGCCTGAAAAAATCAAGGAAAGAGAGTAAAATGTTTTTTAGATTTTTAACATACAACAAATTTAAAGAAAAACATTGGAGTAAACTTTCGTATGATGAAAGATTAACTGTTTTTCAAAAATTAGAAAATATTCAAGCAAAAAAACTTCATCGCCTACCTTGTGAAATTGTCCCTAAAGATTTAGGAAAAGATATTGCAGGTTACTTTGAAAGTAAAAATAAAAGAATTTATATCAATCAAGATTATTTGCTAGAAGATAATTTACGTTTTTTCGGTATGGTTACCCTATTTCACGAAGGCAGGCACGCATTTCAATACAAATGTTGTTTTGAAAAAGATTACAATGATTCGATTTTTTCCCCAGCTCGAAAATGGCGAAAAAATTTTTTAGGCTATGTAAATGGTGATGAAGACATCACTTCATTTTATACAATGCAACCAGTAGAAAGAGATGCAACCAAATACGCACTATACCGTTTAAAACAATTTAGAAATAGATTTAAAGAAAGTTTTGTATTCCAGAAAACATTAGAGTTTATGGAACGAGACTTTATGGAAGCAAAGTTAAATGCTAAAAAAGAATTAGGTTTCTTTTATAACTTAAAAATCGCACAAAAAACGAAACGAAATCACGAGAAGAAATAAGTCACTATAAATCATTAATTGTATATGCTTGACAAAAAAAATTACAATGTTTATAATTTCCTTGAAGCATATATATTTTATATTTGCATTTATAAATTTAAAACAAGAGGTAAAAATGAAATCAAAATTAAAAAATGGAATGTATGTTTTAGCTCCAACATGGCAAAGAGGTGACCCAACCACTGGCGAAGGTTACGAAAAACCTCATCTTTATCTTTTCCCGATTGACCATACAGAAACTTATGACCCTTCAAGATATAGAAAGTTTTCGGACACAAGCCTAGATGTAACACCAGAAATAAGTCAAGAAATTTTTAAATTAACAGGGATGAAACTAGACTGTTCTACAAGTGATGGGATTACCCCAAAATCAGTCACAGAAGCTTTTAATTTCATTTCTGATGAACCTATATCACAACAAACAGCAACTCACCTATCCGATTTTTTCAATACTCCTTCTCCAGAAACTTATAAAAAAGACGGCTCAGTTGAGCGCTGTTATAATGATAGATTGGATAATGGGGTTTATATTAGTGCTGATAGTGAAGCTGTAAGTTACCGCCCATTCACACGCTTTAAAAAATCAATTAATAATTCTCAATTTTGGTCCTTACCTGACGGTGTAGAGGAAACTGCAGAAAACGGTGTGGACAGTGTCGAAAAATTAGGTGACGCAGTAAAGCACTTCTCCCTTAGCAATTTTTGTCAAAGTGCAAGAGAAAAATTGAGCGCAGAATATTTGAAAGATAAATTTGGTATTGATATTTCTGAAGCGAAAAAAAGCATTGCATCGTTAGTTGAAATGGGTAAACAAAGTTTACAAAGCACTTATGAAAAAACAAAAGAGTTTACAGCAAGCGTAACAGATGTTGCTAAAAATGTAATATCTTCTGTAAAAGATACTATTATGGAAAGATAAATATAAAAACACTTTCTATTCTTAGAAGGTGTTTTTTGTTTGTTTACAACAATCAATATATCAAATTTTAAATAAAATAAACATTCAATTTTAATACTACAAATTAATAATTAATTATTTAAAACTTAAACAAATTAAAATAATCAAAACAAAGATTGCAATACAACATTGAACGTTTAATTTCGTGTTATGAAATTAAATTTCATATTAACATTTTTCTTATAGACAACAAAAAACCGACCTTTCGGTCGGTTAATAGAATCTGGCAATGTCCTATTTTCCCAAACGGCTTCCCGTTAAGTATCTTCGGCGCAGAAGGGCTTAACTTCTGTGTTCGGAATGAGAACAGGTGGGACCCCTTCGCCATAATCACCAGAAATGGCTCAGTGTGTATTTCACAACTGTATAACTAATATATATGATTTTTAAAATTTTGTCAACACAATATCACAAAGTTTTTTTATTTTGCTATCAACGGAGAACTGTAACCTTTTGCATATAAATTACATTTTCCCATTTGATCAAGCCCTCGACCTATTAGTATTAGTCAGCTAAATGCATTACTGCACTTACACCTCTAACCTATCAACCTCGTAATCTACAAGGGGTCTTACCAGACTAACTCTGTGGGATATCTTATCTTAAGGGAGGCTTCACGCTTAGATGCTTTCAGCGTTTATCCCGTCCGTACTTCGCTACCCTGCAATGCTGTTGGCACAACAACAGGTACACAATAGGTACGTTCACCCCGGTCCTCTCGTACTAGGGGAGACTCCTTTCAAATATCCTACGCCTGCAACGGATAGAGACCGAACTGCCTCACGGCGT
>CALWOW010000005.1 GCA_944383295.1 uncultured Clostridia bacterium | reverse complement strand
AACAAAAACAAGTATGAAAATGTTGCCATATACCCGACTACTACCTCTAAAGCTAAGAGATGTTTTGTGCTTTTTTCTTGCCTACTTTTCAACTCCACTATATTTTTTTCTGCACTTTCTTTATATTCATTTTCGCTTAAACTTTTACCCGATAACAACTCGTTTGCAGAAATATCCAAAACATTACACAAAGGTAACATTAGACTAGCATCAGGAAGACCGTTACCACATTCCCATTTTGAAATTGTCTTTTCGCTAACTGAAATTTTATTAGCAAGTTCAAGTTGAGTTAAATTTTTTTCTTTTCGCTTTTGCGCAATAAATTTACCTATTTGTATTAAATCCATAAACTTCTACTCCTTTTTTATGAGTATATCATTTATTAATCTATTTGTTTATATTTTTATGATATTTAATTATCTACGTAACGTAGAGTTTAATTTTTCTTTAAATGTATTTTAAGCATAAATAAAAACACAACTTTAAATTAAGTTGTGTTTAATTAGATTTGAATTCCTATAAATTATTGCTCTCTTTCCACAGCATTATTTACTCGCTTATTATAAAATTCCGCATCTACGCTTGAAATGTCATAATTACTTCTACTATCTTCAATATCTTGTCTAACTTCTTCAACCCTTTCTAGATGACCATTTTCAATTCTAAACACTTCATCTTCAATACGTTTATTTGCTGTATAACTATCTATGTCTCGTTCTGCCTCTTTTAAATCTGCTTCAAGTCTATATTTTTCATCTGTAGGTATTTCTACTTCTGGATAATCTAACATTAATCTTGCGCTATGTCTTGCGCTGTAATCAGCATGCTTAACAAATGTATCAATCAGTCCCTCAACTGTGACTATATACTCTGCTATTTGTTCCTTTCTTTTTTGCTCTTCTACTTCTTGCTTTGCTTTTTCTTCTGCCTCACGTCTTGCTTGTTCTTCTTTTCTTGCTTTTTCCTCAGCTTCTGCTTTTGCTTGTGCTTCCCTTCTAGCCTTTTCTTCTGCTTCCTTTCTCGCCTTTTCTTCAGCTTCACGTCTTGCTCGTTCTTCGGCTTCACGTCTTGCTTGCTCTTCTCTCCTTGCTCGTTCTTCGGCTTCTCTCCTTTTTTGTTCTTCTTTAAGTCTTTGTTTTTCCGCAACATAAGCAGGATACAACTCGTTATACTGCAATTTTAACTTTTCAATTTTATCCTGATTTACATTACAACAATTATTTTCTTGTAAAAATTTACAATCTTTTAAAACAGCATCTAACGTTTCAACTTTTTGGATGATACTTAAATTTTTCACTTCTAGAGTACACAAATTAGTTATTACTTCCGATTTAGCTTTTAATAAACTTTCTACTTTTTCGTGTAGGTTCTTTGTTTTAGTGTAAGCATTATTGTCTATACTATCTGCTAAACAAAATTTATTTATTAAATTGTAGGTATTGATTATATCTCTTAATATTTCGGCTTGCTCTCTTAAATTACTATTATTAATAGGATATAAACTAAATTCTTGCACACTAATATGCCCCCTAATAACTTTTAACAATTCACGTTTATATGCAACAATTTCAGTATCACCTAAATCAAACAAATATTGGTGATTTTTATAAAAATTATTTTTTAAAATACTTCTATTTGTTTCGTAACTTGATAATAAATTATCATAAACAGAATAATTATATTCTTTTTTCAAATCATTAAAAACTTGTTTACTTTTTGTAAAAAAATCAACTATTAAAATTTTTTCATCAATTTTTTGAGTAAGCCCATCAAAATCATTAAAGGTATTATATTTATTAAATACAAGTTGTGCATGGCTAAAAAACGCTACTTGATTTTTGAAATCCAAATCTTTTCTTTCATAAATTTTTGTATTACTACTATTTAAAATTAAGTTTATAAATTCAACATATTCTCGTGCTTTAGATAAATTAATGTTTGTTTGTTTCAAATCTTTGCAATTTTCATCGACTAATCTATGCGCATTTTTATTGCAATGTTGAATAAAATCAAATAAATATTTGCAACTTTCCGCATACAATTTCTCATACGATAAAACATCTGCCAACCAGTTTGTCTGTTTAGCGTAATCAATATCTTTTTTTAAATCTTTTGCAAATCTATCTATTCTACTTATATCTACTGTTTTTGTACGTATAAAAGCCCAAAAGATTTGTTCGTTTTGATATAAATCTAATTGTTTGATTTTGTTGTAATACTCAATTTCCTTGTTTAATTTTTCATTAGTGGTTATGTCGTATTTTATTCTTTTATTTGCCATATTCTCTTTAAAATTTTTAAAAAACCCCATAAGCATCTTCCTTTTTTATTTTACTTATTCTAACATAAATACAAAAAATGTCAATATACAATTAAAAGTTAAATATTATTATATTTAAAACTAAAAAAGCATATTTAATCAAATATCATTAATATTCACTAAATGGAAAATAAAATAATAAAATTTATTGCAAATATCAATATTTTCTTGCTTTAAATCAAATAATAATTTATAATATAAATACTAAACCAAAAGGAGAATTACTATGGAATATAACAAAATGCCACTCATTGGAGATAAAGCACCTGAATTTACAGCTGTTACAACGCAAGGTGAAATAAATTTCCCAAAAGATTATGAAGGTAAATGGGTAATACTTTTTTCTCACCCTGCCGATTTTACGCCAGTTTGCACAACTGAATTTATGACTTTTGGTGCAATGATGGATGAATTTAAAGCAATAAACACAGAACTTGTTGGTTTAAGTGTCGATTCCCTTTATTCTCACATTGCTTGGTTAAGAAGAATACAAGAATTAGAATGGAATGATAAAAAGCATATTGAAGTAAAATTCCCTCTCATAGAAGATATACGTATGGAAATTGCTAATAAATATGGAATGATACAACCAAATCAATCTAACACACAGGCGGTACGTGCTGTATTTATTATTGACCCAAAAGGTATAATTCGTACGATACTTTATTATCCACTTTCTACAGGTAGAAACATCGACGAAATTAAACGTGTGATTTTAGCGCTACAAAAAGCCGATAAAGACAATATCGCCACCCCAGCAAATTGGCGCCCTGGTGATGATGTAATCGTTCCAACAGCTGGCTCGTGCGGAACAGCAAAAGAAAGAATGGAATCAAGCAACGCTGATCAATACTGTTTAGATTGGTTTATGTGCTTTAAACGAGAAAAGAAATAATATTAAATATTTCAATTAAAAAACGTAGCAAAACAAATAAATTTGCTACGTTTTATTTTTAATACTTATTTTTACCTTTGGTCGCTTACATTTGCATCACTATTGTTTGCTTGCAATTCAGCAACAGAACTGTATGGAGCCCCTGATGTTGTTCCACTTAATAGCGCAATGTCGACAGCGTTTTCTGGGTCACCCCACGAGTTGCCAGAGAATTGAAATAATGCTTGATCCACTACCCAACCCCTTGTGTTATAAACAACATTTTCTGTAATGTATCCAGAAGAATTTGGGTTTAGGTATCCGCTTTGCCTTAACGAATAAATAATATTGTTGTTTATCCAATTGTTTTGCGTTCCGCCTTGAGTTACTATTCCTCTATTTACCACCCACGTATCCGAACTCCCTGCTTGAGTTGGCCCATAGATTATATTATTTCTAATACGATTATTATTGCCACCTATTTGAATGAATTCAACAGGATAAGGGTTATCACTTGTCATAGTAAAACCTTCAATAGTATTTCCGCTACCTGTTATAAGCAAAGGAACAGTATCAGCAGTGAGCAACAATGTTGCGTTTGGTTTTGCTGTTATTGTTATATTGTTTTTTGATAAAGTCAATGTAGTATCGAATGAATAAGTTCCATCGTAAACGTGTATTGTACCGTTATTTGCGACAACATCTAGGGCATCTTCTAGTGAAGGTAAAGGATTGCTTTGCGTACCTATACCACCAACCGTATTACTACGAACATATATATCGTAAGGATTAAATACAGTATTGCCAGCAGGTCCTGTTGGACCTGTTATGCTCAAACCTTGCGCACCCGTAGGACCTGTTGCACCTGTCGCTCCTGTTGCTCCAGTTACCCCATCAGTACCAGCAACACCTGTTGGACCAGTCGCTCCTGTTGGTCCTGTAATGCTTAAACCTGTTGCTCCAGCAGGTCCTGTTGGGCCTGTTGCACCAGTTGGACCTGTAACTCCTGTCGCTCCAGTTGGGCCCCTTGCTCCTGCTCCTGTTGGACCGGTTGGCCCTGTCGGGCCTGTCGCCCCATCTAAACCACGTGGCCCTGTTGGACCTGTATCACCCTTTTGCCCTAAAAAAAATTTTGTGCAAGTTATTTCCTTTTTAGTACAACAAAATCTGTTTTCGCCTCTTTCATTACAATTATTACAATACATAAAAACCTCTTTTGTTTTTATTACAAAATATGAAAATTTTATATTTTTTGTCACAATAAAATAAAAAAAGTACCTTCAATAAGAAAATACTTTTTAATTTAATATCCAAACAGCTAAATTTAATGATGTCGCCAAATAAAGCCAAATAGGATAAATCCATAACAGTTTTACATACCACTCTTTTAGTTTATTTAACTCTATTAACAACAAAGTGCCCAAAAATGCATTAATTATTATTATAATATTACCTAAAAACAATTGATTTAAAGTAAAAAATAACAAACACCATAATAAATTTAAAATGCCGTTTATTAAGGATAAGATAATCACTTTTTTATTTATTTGGTTATTTTTAAATAACAAAGTAAAAATAATTGCAAAAGCAATATAAATTGTAGTCCAGACAATAGGAATTACAAAATTAGGTATCCATTCGTTTGGCTTGATTAAACTATCAAACCACTCCATTCCTAAATTTACAAACACGCTACCCAAACCTGCTACTACCAAAATAAACAGATAAGTTAGAATATAATTTTTATTTTTTACAAAAAAATTTTCCATAACTTTATTTTATGCAATCAAAATTCAAATTAGAACAAATTATCAAGAAATTTTAAATAATAAAAACACTACAAAAAAATAAAAATTAAAGTTTTATTCAACTTTAATTTCTACAAAAAATTATTTTGTTTTGTTATCGTGAATGTTGTCTATAGCAATAACCAAAGCAATTAAGAAAGGAATTTCTTTTTCATCGGCGTCTAATTCGAAACTATCCCTAATAATTGTAAATTGCCTACGAATAACACCAATTACTTCTCCGTTTTTTACAATATTACAACTAAGCGAAAAGAATGAACCATCAATTTTTATTTCGTCTTGATAACCTTCTACAATATAGTCATTTTTAAAATTAAACGGCTTATCTTTAACCTTTGCAATTTTATTTTTATCTGCATCATAAATGTATGCTTTATGAACAAACCAGTTAAACCATTTATTCCTTACAGTAAATAAAACATTACCTTCCAAATCGCAAATTCGTTTTTTACGAGTGATACTAAATACTTTTCCTTTTACAACATAAATAGGTTTTTGATTTTCATCTAATACTTCTGAACTTCCACCCAAAGAAACTAATTTATTTTTTATATAAACTTTCATTTTTATCCCCCTAACTCCTTGTAGCCACAAGTGCAATTACTGTACCTATCAAGGCCAACCATAAAATTATTTTTACAGCCAACAAAATTTTTAATCTTTTTTTAGCCCTTTTATCTACATAATACTGGTTGCTAATTTCTTGAAATTCAGTATTACAAGTACATTCTACTGCTTTACCTTCGTTTGTCAAACTATTGACTTTAATTGTCATTTCAGTTTTTTCTTGCAGATTGACTAAAAATTTACAATCCACAACAACGCATTTTCTATCATATCTAGTATCAAGCAAACCAAACAAACTAATTATAAAAAATAGTATTGACATTAAAAACCATAATTTGCCGTTTATTTCAAGGTGCTTGTATATTACAATTTCTACTTGCTCTTTTTCTGTCGTAAAGTTTGTAGAATAAGAGCCAAATTCATTCTTTTTAAATTTTACGCTTTTGCCGTCTATGTTTATTGTAGGATTAATTTTGCCAGCGCCTAAAATTTTTAAATTTAACGTATTCATATTAATTTACCCCTACCCCTGCAATTAGTAAAATTAATGTTAGCACTGCAATACCTACAATAATCGAAGATAACACAATTCGCCCAGTATGACGTTCGTGTTTATCCATAGCGAGTAACACAATGGAAACGCCAGCCAACACAATCGCTAACGGAGTAAAGACAGGCCAAAATTGATTTAAAAATCCAGCCACGCCACCCATAAATTCCGTACCTGATAATAACATATCAAAATAATTTGGAATATAAAGGAATACCGTACCGAGCGATATAATTATTAAAATCAAACCAAATAAAAACATCAAACCTGTCGCAATTACTGTGACCAAAGATGCCAAACCAATCACAACAAAGACAATAGAAAGATTAGAAAATATCTTTCCTAAATGCACACTATACAATCTAGCCATCGTTTTTGCGGGCGGGGTAATAGTTTTATTAATCTCCAAATTCTCCCTCCTTGAAAATGATTGCTCGAAATTTCAATCAAGTCTATTATACATAAAAACAAAATATATGAAAAGCGATTTAATATAATTTATTTAAAAATATGCAAAAAACACTATTTTTTAGTCCTTTTAAGTATTTTTAATAATTTTGTACTACCCACTTTTTTTCGTTATCATAGCCATAACCGTTTTTACGTGCTTGCAATTCTTGATAATCAGGACTTGAAACTTGCTCTAAATTTTCTTTTGCCACTTCTATGTCATTAGATAACTGACTACTATATTCTTGCAACTGAATTAATTTTTCATTTTTAGATTTAATGGTAACAAGTTGCGAAATTAATATACAAAAAAGTACACAGCAAATTGAGAAAATTACCAACATTATCAACTTAAATTTCATTTTTGCGTTCATTTTTTTCACCTCGGTAACCATTATACACCTTGCGCCAAAGTTTTTTTACACCATCGGCAAGAAAAGTGCGTTCTAGCCAAAAGCCAACAACAAACGCTAAAATTAGATAAATTCGCATTTCGCCATAATTTATAAACAACACACCTAAATAAAAAATAGCAAAACAAACCAACACTCGAAAACAAATTGAAATATTCTTTATAAATTTTTTTGCAAATTTGAATTTGATTTTATTATTTTGCTTGATTTTTTGTTTAGGGGCAAATGTAATTTTTGTACTATTTTTTTCAATTTTATTGATTGTTTTTTTAATATTTAACTTTTTTATAACAAACGGAATCAAGCGCCATATTTCATCGAATAAAGCGCAACAAATTCCCAAATGCAAGATTAGTAAAAAAATCCACCCTTGACCGATAGATTCAAACAACATTATTTAAACAACCTTTTTATAAGACTCTTTTTCTCTTGCGCATAATTTATACTGTCTATTTCACCTTGCAATTCAACAATTCCTTCTTGAACATCTAATTTATTTACTTGCAAATCTTTACCGCTTATGTTTAACTCACGCCCCATAACAACGCAAGAAAAATGATTTGGGTTTGCATTATCCGCTCGCTCTACCCCTGTTATGCACAAAGTTTTTCGATTTTCGCAAATTATTTTATGTTGGCTGTTATTTACTAAACCATTTACTTTTGCTGAATTTGTATTTTCCATACTTACCTCACAAAAATTTTTTAATAATAAATATGCGCTATACAAATAAATTATAATTGTTTGTACTTAATTTAAAAACACAAAGTAAATTTATATATTAAATTATACAAAATAAATTATATATTTTACAGAAAAGTTTTTTAAAAATAAAAAAATAATATTTGACTTGAATACCTTTAAATTATTTAAGCAAAAATTTAACATTTACTACAAGGCTTTATCAAACAAGATATAATTTTTATTTTCGTTCAAGTTTAAAGCATTAAATGAAATTTTGATATTAAGTTTTTATTACAAGTTATAAAAAAAAATTAGAAAATATGTTCGAAAATGTTTGACAATTATATTTTTACCGTTTATAATCAGCGTGTAAATTTACAAAAGGAAAACAAAAATGCTACAAAGTTTTTTGGACATTTGCAAGAAACAACCGTTTGATGAAAAAGCGTTTTTGCAAGGATTTATCAACTTAAGTTGTCCTAATAATGTTGCTTTTGATGCTAAAATAATCAATACACCCAGCAAGGTTTTAGGGATACGAGTACCTACTCTGCGATTAATTGCAAAAGCCTTAAAACCTAACTTAAACACTGTGCTAAACTGCAATTTTTGGGGGAACTACTATGAACTACAAACTTTAAGGGGACTTTTGATTACAAAATTAAACGAACCCAAAATAGTTTTAAAACATTTAAACAACTATATCCCCACCCTTGATAATTGGGCTAGTTGCGATTTAACTGCCGGCGATTTAAAAATAGTCGCAAGCAACTTGCAAGAATTTGAAAAATTTATAGATAACTGCATACACGATAAACGTGAATTTGTCTGCCGTTTTGGTGTTGTGTTATTAATGAAATACTACTTAAACAACGAGTATATAAAAAGCACACTGCAAAAAATCGAAACAATTAAAAACGAAAGTTATTATGTAAATATGGCAATAGGTTGGCTGATTTGTGAAAGTTTTTTAAAAAACAAAGAACTCACATATAAATTTTTGCAAAATACAAACATAAATAGCATTGCAGTTAATAAAGGCATACAAAAAATTCGTGAAAGTTTCCGTGTGAGCGATACGGACAAACAAAAAATTTTGAGATACAAGAGATAATGGAGGAAAAATTATGGAAAAATTTGATACTAAAAAGGCTTTAATGGAGCACCACCCTATTAACGAAATGGAGGCAACTGCTATAAGGGAAACTTTACGCTTTTTAAATGATAATTTGGATACTGCATTTAAGCGAGAAAATCAAGCGGGACACATAACAGGTAGCGCTTTGGTGGTTGACTCAAAAGGAAATATTTTACTCAATCACCATAAAAAAGCAAATATTTGGATACAATTTGGTGGGCATAGTGATGGCGAAGCAAACACTCGTGCAGTTGCTTTGCGTGAAGTGAAAGAAGAAACAGGCATTTCAAATCTCAAAATTTTAGGTGACGAAATCTTTTATTGTGCCGTATATAATATACCAGCAGGACGGGACATAAACGAACCTGCACATAAACACTACGACATTAATTTTTTAATACAAGCATTAGACACCGATTTCACAGTTTCAAAGGAATCAACCCAGTTGCGCTGGTGCACTCCGCAAGAAGCTTTAAAACTTGTTGCAGGAGACACTGCTTGCACGCAAATGATTTTAAAAAGCCAAAAGTATTTTAACAACAAAAAACACGATATAAATCAAAATATAAGTACGCAAAAAATCGAAAATTCATTGTTTTTATAGCACTTAATTGAAAATACAAGCAAAAAATAGCATAAAGGTTAAATTTCTTTGAAACTTACAAAATACATAAAAGGAACTCTACACACAAAGTAAAGTTCCTTTTTAAATTAGTTTCAAAAATATGGACTAAAATTATTTTATTTTAATTATGATAAGGCAACCGTAAACTAAATAAATATGATAATATAAAAATTATTAAATTGACAAAATTACAACTTAAAAACACAAATAAAATACAAAAAAACCATATTTTTAAACAAATAAAAATAAAATTTTACAAACCCCTTAATTTTATTTTGCAATTTGCACAAAATAAGTTATAATAAATTTATAATCACAATTTAGGAGGATAAAATGCAAAGGTTTAAAACCAAATCAATGATAATTAACATTATCATTATTGCTGTACTTGCCGTTTCAATGCTTACTGGTGGTATTTTAATCGGTACAAAATACAACACAACCAACGAAATGTCAAATGAACCAGCAAAAGCAGCG
>CALWOW010000004.1 GCA_944383295.1 uncultured Clostridia bacterium | reverse complement strand
ATCAACCAAAAAACAACTAAATTATATTATTAAATGTATTAAGGCTAATTTATTTTAATAGCATAAAAAGGGACTTTTTATTAAAAAAGTTTCTTTTTTATTTACTTTAAAACACAAAACTTACGCACAATATTTAATCTATTAAGCAAAAATTTTATAATACTGTGTCCTATATTTGTTAACTATTAAAAAATTAATATTGCGAATTAAATTAAAAAAATTAGCTCCTAATTCCTATTTTTTAATATTTGCATTTTATTGTAAATAAAAATATATTTTTTGCAATATTGCATTCAAAAGCATTTTATTAGTAAAAGATTTGACTTTAAAACTCAAATTTTCTAAAATAAATTAGGAAGGTATGCAATGAAAATAAAAGTTTTAGGGACTTCAAGTCCTTATGCGTATGAAAATTCGGCTTGTCCATCGTATTATATTTATGATGATAAATTAAATATTTTACTTGATTGTGGCAGTGGTTCACATAGATTTTTTGATATGCAAAAAAATTTGAATGGCTTAAATATTTTTGTGTCACACTTACATCACGACCACTACAATGATTTATTTAACTATTTGTACTCTGCTTATGCTTTACATAATTTAGGCTTAATTAACGAAAAAATACAAGTTTTTTTACCTAATTTTCCAAATAATATCTATGAAAATATTATAAAAGAGCAAAATTGTTATGCTGATTTTCATACCATTGATGAAAATTTACACCTTTCAATAGGTAATGCTAGCATAAGTTTTTGTGAAATTAAACACGCCAAAGATGTGAAAAATTTTGCTATTAAAGTTACCCAACAAAATAAAAGTATTGTTTACTCTGGCGATTTATCCTTTATCGATAAGGACAAAATGATTGATTTCGCAAAAAATAGTGACATTTTGATTTGTGAAAGTAGCCTGTTAAAAAAACACAACTTCCCTACTATTTGCAACCATTTAACAGCATATCAAGCAGGGTTTATTGCAAAAAAGGCAAAAGTTAAAAAATTATTGTTAACACACTTTTGGCCAGATGAAAACGCAAATGAATACAAACTTGAAGCGCAAACAATTTTTGATAAAGTGGAAATTGCTAAAGAAAAATTAATAGTCGATTTAGGAGAATAAATGAAAACAGGTTTTTATGCAGGAAGTTTTGACCCCTTTACATTTGGACATTTAAAAATAGTGATTAAAGCGAGTAAAATTTTCGATAAAGTCATAATCGGTATAGGAATTAATCCAAACAAAAAAAGAAGATATGGTTTAGATTTAATGGTATCAGGGATAAACAAAGTGTTGAAAAATTACAATTTAACTAATTGCGAAGTGGTAACTTATACTAATTTAACTTGTGATTACGCAAAATTGCTAGGTGCAAACTATCTAATCAGGGGTTTAAGAAATTCGGTTGATTATGATTATGAAGAGAATTTGGCATCAATAAATGAAGAAATTTCTCAACTTGATACAATATATTTTAGAGCGGGAAATTTAGGAATAGTCAGTTCTAGTATGGCGTATGAATTATTTATTAATCACAAAGATGTTAGTAAATACATACCAAAAGAAATTTTAGAAATAATGTTAAGTGTTAATAAACAAGAAACTTAATTATATTTTTATTATTATTTAAAAAATTAAACATTTGACTTTTATATTAAAAAATTAAACATTCGATTACTTTTGTTAATCTTAATACAAATATATTTTAATAAAAAAAGAGGCACCAAACCTCTTTTTTCTAATACACACAAAATATTAAAAAACTAATTCAAAATCATTTGCAATTTTATCTTTAACTTTTACTTTTTCTTTTTCGTTTTTGCGTAGCATTTTAAATGCGTCTTTGCTCATTGCAGTTCTCAAAAAATGTGCTGTTTCATAAATAATCAAATTATCATCTTTGCCATCAATTACAGAGCAGAATTTTATCGTTTCAGCATTTTGCATAATTCTTTTTGATAATTTTTTCAAGGTTTTATATCTATCCACTAAACTTTCACCTGTAACACTTTCACATTCTTCTTGAAGACTATTCCATATATCACAGTAAATACTTGCTTGACTCTTCAAGCCTAGGGTTTCACCAGCAATTCGAGGAAGCATATAAACTAATTCGAGCGGATTATCAGTATCAAGATCAAAAGAATATTTAACCGCATTTGACATATCATTACAAGATTTAGCGCAAATTCTTGAAGTGTTCATATAAATTAAATAATTATTAATTTCTGTGCATTTTTTTTGATAATTAGTTAAATCTGTCCTATATTCTTCAAACATCAACATTTCCATAATTTGTTTATCATAGGTATTGAGATTTGCATAATAATCAAGTCTTACCGCCTGTTTTAAGCTTATTTCATCTAAACTATATAATTTTTTTACAACATCATTAATTATAAAATAATTTTCATAATCTACACTAGACAAAAATTCTTTATACTTTTCTTGTAATTGTGTTTTACGTTTAGAAATATAAACTGCCAATTCTAACGCCTTTGGGGGATTAATAGCCAATAAACTTTCTAATTCTTCAAAAATATTATCCATAATTTCACCTGTGTTAAATTCTGGTTCTATTATAACACTTTTTTATAGCTATTTCAATACCCATTTTAAATATTATACGATATAAATTGATAGTTTATTTATAAAAAAACAACATCTTAACTTTGTTGATTAAATGTTGTTTGCTTTATCATTTTATTAAATGATTATAATTTTTAATATTATTTTAAGTTTTCTAATTTTAATCTTATTTCTTCTTGATGCAATGCCTCTAACATTTCTTCTATATCGCCTTGCATAAATTCATTGATATTGTGTAAGCTCAAACCTATTCTATGGTCAGTAACTCGACCTTGTGGGAAATTGTACGTACGTATGCGTTCGCTTCTATCCCCTGTGCCCACTTGTGATTTACGTTGTTGAGCATTTTCGGCAACTGCCTTTTGCTGTTGTAAATCTTCGAGTTTTGCTAACAATATTCTCATCGCTTTTTCTTTGTTTTTTATTTGACTGCGTTCATCTTGACAAGTTACCACAATACCACTAGGGATATGCGTAATACGAATTGCAGAGTCGGTAGTATTTACCCCTTGACCACCGTGCCCACCAGCACGATAAGTATCAATTCGTAAATCTTTATCATCAATTTCGACATCTGTATCTTCTACTTCGGGTAAAATAGCAACTGTTACTGTACTTGTATGCACACGACCTTGCGATTCAGTTTCGGGTACTCGCTGTACACGATGTACACCACTTTCCCATTTTAATTTTCGGTATGCGCCCACACCATCAACAAGCATTACGCCTTCTTTTAATCCACCGACTTCGGTTTCGCTATATTCCAAAATTTCGGTACGCCAACCTTGTTTTTCGGCATAACGTTGGTACATTTTAAACAACTCCGCCCCAAATAAAGATGCTTCATCACCACCTGCAGCTGGTCTTACTTCAATATAAACGCTATTATCGTCGTTTTTATCTCTTGGCAAAAGCAAAATTCGTGCCTTGTCTTCTATTTGTTGCAACTCTTCTGTCACTTCTTGTTTCTCTGTGTTCGCCATAGCAACAAGTTCGGCATCATTAGTTTCTTTTAAAATTTCTTCTGCAGACTTCAACTTATTTTCAACTTTTAGATAATACTCATATAGTTCGGCATATTCGGATAAAGCTGAATGTTCTTTTGCTATCTTTTTATATTCGTCTATGTTAGCAATGATATCAGGGTCGCACATTTGCTCACCTAATTTCTTATATTTTTCAACATAAGGCAATATTTTTTCAATCATTTTCTACTCCTTGCAATTACAAATCTATCAAAACCATAATAATCTGCTACAATCTCGCAATCAAATTCTTTGCTTAAAATCTCCACCACTTTATCCGCTTGAAAATCACCAACTTCAAGATACATAATTCCGCCATTGTTTAGATGTTGCGGAGCTTCTTTTACCAAACGTCTATAAAAATCTAGCCCATCTTCTCCACCATAAAGAGCTAAACTAGGTTCAAAATCTTTTACGCTATGTGGTAAATTTTCCATTTCTTTTTTATCAAGATATGGCGGATTACTAACTATTAAATCAAATTTCCCCAACTTATCGCCAAACAAATCACAATTATAAAAATCAACTTGAGCAAAATTTGCCAAAGCATTTTGGGTAGCGATTTTTATTGCTTGTTCACTAATGTCGGTGGCAGTGACACGAGCATCAAGATTTTTTGCTAAACTAACGGCAATACAACCACTACCTGTACATAAATCTAAAATAGTAGTTGGCACTCCTTCATACTCTTGAATTATCATATCACAAAGTTGTTCGGTTTCGCTTCGTGGAATTAAAACGTCTGGCGTAACCTTAATTTCACAATTAACAAAGGGTACAAAACCTAAAACATAGCCCAAAGGCTCCCCTTGTTTTAATCTCTTTAACTCACGTTTAATTGCTGTTTGCTCTTTTGTTGTAATAGTCGCAACGCCCCAATCTATCGGCTCTTTTTTTGTCCTGTTTACCAAAAGCCACGCAAAATCACGTGCTTGATTTTTATCCAAATCTTTGTTTAACGAAGTAAAAAAGTCTTTTATAGTCAATATTAAACCTCTTTAAATTTTATTAAAGCAAAAAAATAGATGCTAACATCGAGCACCTATTTCTTGTCCTATGCAGGGTTTGTATTACGTTTAAACTTCTTGTTGAATTTTTCAACACGACCTGCTGCGTCAACAATCTTTTGATTACCTGTAAAGAATGGGTGACACTTGTCGCAAATATCAACCTTCAAAACATCTTCTTTATAAGTAGAACGAGTGTTAAAAGTGTTTCCGCAAGCACATACAACCTTTACATCGTGGTAATTTGGATGTATATTTTTCATATTCGGCACCTCAATTTTAAATTATTAGTAGATTTAGTATATAATATTTAAAACAAAAAATCAATAGTTTAAAGCAAAAAATTTTCAATAATTAGCATATTTTAAATTAAAAATGCTTTTTAAATATGTTTTAAAGCTACTTTAAATGCTTCGACTGCTGGCGGGAATTCCAATTTAATACATTGTTGCATATAGTATTCAGATTTTTTCAAATCTTTTTCCACTAAATTACCAACACTATACTCAACCGCCAACCATAACATTGCACGTACTTCATTTTTTTGCGCTGCTCTTGTTATGTATTCTATTGCACGGCTTTGTTCTTCCTTGTTTTTTGCCTTACCCAAAAGAACAACACCATGCTCAAATTCTGCAAACTTGCAACCGTGTTCAACAGACCAAAGCAATTTTTGCTGTGCTTTTTCAACATCATACTCAATAAGTGATTGTCCTGGTAACATTTGAGTTGCGCCAACAAAATAAACTGCTTCTGGTACTCTTTGGTGTGCTAAATTTTCAAATATTTTGTATGCTTTGTTTATATCAATAGTTACACCTATACCCATAATATAACAATACCCCAAGCGAAGTAAGGCTTCTTTATTACCTAAATTCGCCGAACTATGCAAATCTTGAAAAGCTTTTTCATTATTTTTCTTGATAAAATCATAGACTGACAAATATAACAAGCTTTCTGCACATTGATTTTTCGTCCAGATTTCGACTGCCTTTTCTTTATCTTTCGGCAGTTTTATCCCCTTAAAATAAGCAAGGCCAACTTCCGCCTTTTCTTTTGGACTTAAAGTATCAAAATTTTCATTCTTTTTTTCTATATTAGTAAAATCACAACTAGGAAAACAACGCATCTCGCATAAAAATGCTTGTGTATTAATTTCTGCGGTATTTTTATTTATGTTCATAATACCTCCAAATCTTTTTTCATTATAGCAAATTTTCCTAAAAAAGTAAATATATTTGTTATAAAAATTTGTTGGAGTTTACAGTGTATTATCCTTCTACTTATTGTAAAATTTTGATACTTTATATAATAAAAAAGTCACATACCGTGACTTTTTTGCTACTTACCTGCATTTTTTGCTCTAAAACGAGCAGCGGCTCTTTTATCGTGATCCAAAATAATTTTACGTAAACGAATTGATACTGGAGTAACCTCAAGTAATTCATCATCGTTTAAAAATTCTATTGCTTTTTCAAGACTCATCTTTTTAGGTGGTACCAAACGCAAAGCATCGTCAGAAGAACAACTACGCATATTGCTTAATTGTTTACGTTTGCAAACATTGACAACCAAATCATCACCTTTTGGATTTTCACCTACAATCATTCCGCCGTAAACTTTATCGCCAGGGCTTACAAACAATGCACCACGTTCTTGCGCATTTGCTAACCCATAACCTATACACTCACCTGTTTCGTGAGCAACCAAAGCACCACAACTACGGCGTTCAATATCGCCCTTGTAATAATCGTACCCATAATGAACGCTACTCATTATACCTTCACCACGAGTATCTGTAAGGAATTCAGACTTGTAACCAAACAAACCACGACTAGGAACTAAAAATTCAAGTCTTGTACGACTTCCTTGCGGTTTCATTTCTAGTAATTCCCCCTTACGAAGCCCCATTTTGCTCATTACAGTACCAACACTTTCTTCTGGAACATCGACTACTAATTTGTCAATAGGCTCCATTTTCTTTCCATTCTCATCAGTTTTCAATAATACTTTTGGCATTGAAACTTGAAATTCATAACCTTCTCTGCGCATATTTTCAATCAAAATAGACAAATGCATTTCACCACGCCCACGTACTTTAAAGGCATCAGTACTGTCTGTATCTTCAACACGCAAAGATAAATCTCTAATTGTCTCTTTATGCAAACGCTCACGCAAATGACGACTTGTAACAAACTTACCTTCTTTCCCTGCAAATGGGCTATCGTTTACCATAAAGGTCATTTCCACACTAGGTTCTGAAATTTTTACAAATTCAAGCGGTGTAACATTTTCGGTATCACAAATTGTGTCACCTATCATTATATCTCCAAGCCCAGCCACACACACAATATCGCCAGCACTTGCACTTTCTGTTTCAGTCTTTTTCATTCCATCAAAAACAAATAATTGTTGCACACGCAAACGGTTTACAGTTTCAGGTTTGAAATAATTGGTAATAGCAACCATTTGACCTACTTTTATACTACCATTTTCAATCTTACCTACCGCCAACTTACCTAAAAAGTCGTTGTGTTCTGTATTACTTACCAACATTTGTAAAGGCGCTTTTTCATCTCCTTGAGGTGCCGGTATGTGATTGATAATTGCTTCAAAAAGTGGAACCATATCAGTGCCCAAAACATCACGCTTTGTACTTGCTATACCTTGTCTTGCAGAAGCATAAATCACTGGGCTATTCAACTGGTCGTCATTAGCATTTAAGTCAAACAACAATTCTAATACTTCATCTTCCACTTCGCTAATTCTAGCATCTGGGCGGTCAATTTTGTTGATTACAATTATTACTTTTAAATTTAAAGCTAACGCTTTTTCCAACACAAAACGAGTTTGAGGCATAGTTCCCTCAAATGCATCAACAACCAACAAAACACCATCAACCATTTTTAAAGCACGTTCTACTTCACCACCAAAATCGCTGTGCCCTGGGGTGTCTATAACATTAATTTTGTAGTCTTTATAGTGAATTGCCGCATTTTTGGCCAAAATAGTAATACCACGTTCACGTTCAAGTGTATTTGAGTCCATCACCCTGTCGCCAACTTCTTGATTACTTCTAAACACACCACCTTGCTTTAATAATTCGTTTACCAAACTTGTTTTACCGTGGTCAACGTGTGCAATTATCGCTATATTTCTTATTTTTTCTTTGTTCATTTTCAAAATCTCCTTAAAAATAAACATAGAAGACAGTGCTGTCCTCTATTGCTTCAAAGTTTTCGTAAGATTAATTTTAGCACAATAAATTATAATTTTCAAGTCGTTTTTTAAAAAAAATATTAAAAATTTATAAATTATTTATAAAAATATTTTAAAATAAAACTAAATTTGTATATTTTAATTTTTTATATAAAATAAATTTGAATTTAATTATTGCCATTATGTTAAAAATATGCTAACCTTATTTAATACAACAATAAAAAGAGGAAAAAATGAACAAGTTATATCAATATGTTGCAAATTTACTAGCAAACGAACAACTTACTAGCGAAATGATTTTAGAAAACTTGGAAACTCCTAGCGCAGACAAAGGTGATGTTGCTTTGCCTTGTTTTAAATTTGCTAAAACTTTACACACTTCACCTATCGCTATTGCTAACGAACTTGCAAAAAACATAAACGATGAAAATTTGCTTAAAGTTGAAAATGTAAACGGATTTTTAAATTTTACATTTAAACCTGAATTTATAGCACAAACTTTACTTTCTTCGCTAGCACTAGACAGTGAAACAATAGCAAAACGCAATGGAATGCAAGGTAAAACTGTACTAATTGAACACACAAGCATTAATCCAAATGCAAGCCCACATATAGGTCGTGCAAGAAATGCGCTCATAGCGGATAGTTTGGTACGCGTGTTTAGATTTTTAGGTTGGAAAACCGATGTACATTATTTTGTAAATGATGTTGGAAAACAAATTGCTATGCTTGTTTACGCAACTAAAGACAAACCAAATGTTACTTTCAACGAACTTTTGCAAATTTATATAGATATTAATGAAAAGGCAAAAACCGATGCCGAAATTGAAAAAACTGTATTTGAGTACTTGCATAAATTTGAAAGTGGCGATAAAAAAGTAATTGCTGAATTTGAAAAAATTGTAAGCATTTGCATAAAAGGTCAAACCGCTATTTTTGATGAATTAGGAATCAAATGGGACAAATTTGATTACGAATCAAAATACATTCACCAACACATTACAGACAAGGTATTAGAGCGATTAAAACAATCTCCAAAATTATTTGAAGACAAAGACGGTAGATATGTTCTCGATCAACGTGGCGAAGATATCGGTATTGAAGAACCTATGCTTGTAATAACTCGTAATGACAAAACAAGTCTCTATGCACTACGTGATATTTGTTATAGTTTGGATAAAGCAAACAGTGGCGCTGACCGTAATATTTTAGTGCTAGGCGAAGACCAAAAAGTTTACTTTCAACAAATTAGTGCAGCATTAAGATTGTTAGGTGCAAAACCAGCAGAAGTAGTGCACTACTCTTTCGTTTTGTTACCTGATGGAAAAATGAGCACTAGACAAGGGAAAGTAGTACTGCTCGAAGACTTTATGAAAGAAGCAACAGCAAAATCAAACACCGCTATTCAAGAAAAACGTGGCGAAAGCGACATCGAAAAAGCAAAAATTGTAGGATATGGTGCTTTAAAATATTCAATTTTAAAATGCAGTCCTGAAAAAAATGTACTATTTGATTGGAACACTGCCCTAAACTTTAATGGTGATAGTAGTGTTTACTCTCAATACAATTATGCTCGAATTCAATCAATTTTACAAAAAGCAAATTATGATTATTCTAAACCAAACTTTCAAGTTTTGAAAAGTCCTGAAGAAATTGCTCTAATTAAAGAAATTGCAAGATTTGAGGATATTGTTTTATCGACATATCGCAATTTAAACCCTAGCATTTTAACAAACTATGTTTACAATTTAACTACAAAATTTAGTCAGTTTTATACAACACATAGTATCTTAAATACCGAAAATGAAGATATAAAAATTGCACGTACTTATCTAATAAATAAGACAGCCGAAGCAATAAAAAACACTTTAAACTTATTAGGAATAGACACTGTACAAAGTTTATAATACTTTAAATTAATAAAGAGTTTTATTAATCATAATATAAACACTTTTATCCACTTTTCCACATTAAGTGTGCAAAAATGTACAATATACCGTTATAAAAATCAACACTATACTGCAAAAAATACATATTTTTAATATTTAAAAAAGTTATCCACGTGGATAACTTTTTTGTTTAAGATTTTTTGTATAGTTTATTATTATAATTATTTTTACAAATTTATTTTAAATAAGCTTTAAATAAAATAAGCATTTTTTATGAATTTATTAACTAAAATTTTAATGCTTAAAACCAAACTATGTTTTTTAACTAAAAAAACGTTTGATTTCTGCAGCAGCTGTTTCTGGTGAGTCACTACCGTGAATTAAGTTTTCACGGTCATTGCAAGAATAGTCTCCCCTAATTGTACCAGCAGGAGCATCAAGATATTTTGTAGGTCCCATAAAATTACGCATACCCTTGATAGCGTGTTCGCCTTCAACAATCATACCAACCACAGGTCCACTTGTCATATATTCTTCTACCTCAGGATAGAACGGACGGTCAACAATGTGAGCATAATGTTCACGAAGTTGCGCTTGTGTCAAGTTAAACATTTTCATATCAACAATTTTAAAACCTTTCTTTTCAATTCTGCCTATAATTTCCCCCATCAAGCCTCTACGAACAGCATCAGGTTTTAACATTATATATGTTCTTTCAGTTTCCATTTGTATTTTTTCTCCTTCAAAAGTTTATAATAAAAAGGATAGCATAAATAGACACAAAAATCAAGTATATTGTTTAGCACAAAATTATAAATTAAAACTTTTTGTTGTACTTAAACAAAAATAAATATTACAATCTCTAGCTGATTTAATTTAAACATTTGACAAAACCACTTACGTTTGATATAATTTAACTACTGCTATCACAATATATATATAGCTATTAAAAATTTTGTGCGCAAAATGTTTTTAAAAAACTTGTTATAAAAATATATTTAAAATTAACTATTTTTTTAATAACTTTTTCTTTTACAAAATCTCTTACGCTATCGTGGCTCAGTCGGTAGAGCACCACCTTGGTAAGGTGGGGGTCGGCGGTTCAAGTCCGCTCGATAGCTCCATTATTTTTTGTTTTGTTCGCTAACTTTAGCGGACTTTTTTGTTTTTAACAAAGCGATTGCATCGCTAACCGCCTCCCATGTTTGAGTTTTCAACTCAATCAACTTCGCAAGTCTTTTGCTAACAAGTTCGCCCCCTCCCCTTGCTCGTTGGCGGGGTTCAAGTCCAGTCATCAGCTCCACAAATTAAAATCGCTAAAAGCCTTATAGATAAAGGGATTTCGCGATTTTTTTCTTTCCCAAATTTTTATCAATTTTTACCACAAAAAATCGGGAGGTACATTTTAGGTGTGCCATAGGTACATGAAAAAATAAAAAAATAAAAAAATAGACCGATTTTTAAGTGAAATTTCTAAAACTCAAAAATCGGTCTAAATCTGTTTAAATACACCTAAAACTATCCCCGTAGGTACATGTAGGTACATTTTATTTAAATTTTGCAAATAGTTTGTTCACATCAATATTATAAACTTTTTCTGGAATAAAAGCATTAGTCTTTTGCATTATTTTAGACAAAACATGCCATGCCCAATCAAGCAATTTATTTAATTTATTAAAATTTTGCTTCTCAAAAATCTTATTTGTTATAATACCATCAAAAAAATTCTTTTCTAAATGACCATAATATTTATTTCTATCATTCTTTATCATTTTCATAATATCATCATATTTTTTTAACTCTTCTAAAGATTGTTTAAAAATATCTTTTAATTTCTTGTAATATTTTTCATTTAAACTTCTAGAATTAAGCAATTTTTTAAAGTTCCCACTACCTATATCATCGAATATTTTTCTTGTGCCAACAATTATTTTATATTTTAATGAAGATATAATTTCTGAAAAAAACGACGGTGCAATATTAACAACATCTAAACCATTATTATCTATTTCATTTATTAAACTTTCATAATGTTTACAACATTCTATAATAGTTTCGACTTCATATGCAACCATTGTAACATGTTTTTGATAAATATCATAATCATCCCAACCAATATCCATAACACAACTTACTCCTTGTTGTTATTATATCACAAATTATAAAAATTTTTAAATATCCATATTATATCTCAAAATCTTTTTCTTTTTTCTTTCTTTTTTTCTTTCTTCAAGTAATTGTTCTAGCAAATCATCATATTCTTCATCTGTCACACTTGAATGCAAATCATGTTTTTTGTTTTCCAATTCTTCTTGCCTTCGCTTCTCATTTTCATAGAGTTTCTCTTGTTTAATTTTTTCATTTAACTTTTCTGTTGTATTTCGTATATATTCGTTATCAACTGAGTTATAAACAGTAATTGTTGTTTTCACATCACGATGACCTAATAGTTGTTGAATAACCTTTGGGTTCTCATTCATTTCAAAAAGCATATTTGAAAATGTATGGCGAAGCCCGTGAAAATGAATATTATATTTATCAAGATTATGTCTTCTCTTAAACCTATCGAACACCATTCTACAACCTGAATATGTTCTAACACTTCCATCATCATTCGCAAAAATAAAAGATGTTGGAGCAGTTAATTCTGCGGTTACATTTCTATTAGTCTTTTCTCTATTAGTTTGTTTTTCTTTCCAAGTTTGCAATGTATCAACTACAATGTCTGTAATTGGGATTTCTCTAACACTACAAGTTGTTTTAGTATCACCAACAACTGTAACACGAGATAATACATTCCCTTCGTTGTCAAACTTTGGTATTTGAGTTATACCCCTTTCAATCTTCAAAGTTTTGTTTTTGAAGTTTACGTTTTTCCATTGAAGTGCACATACTTCGCCAATACGTAGCCCAGCGAATAACAAAAGAATGCACATAGGTTTTAAGAAATTTGCTTCATCTTTATTCAATGCTTCCAAAAATTTTGTTCTAGCTTCTGGTGTTAATGCTTTATATTTTTCTTGTCCACTATAAACTTTTATATCTTTAAGTTTGATAAGTATTTTTCGTGTTGGATTTTCTGTTACCCATTTATTATCTATCGCATAATCAAAAAATTGTACTATTAGCTGTTTGTTCTTTTTAATTACATTTAAACTGTTATATCCATCAATTAATTTGTTAATAACTTTTTGAACAGCATAAGTATCAATTTCATTAATTTTCATATTGCCAATTATTGGTTCAATGCGCAATCTAAAATTACGAATAATACCTTCAAAAGTGTTTAACTTTTGGGGTGTAGTTCAATTTATTAGCTGTTTTTAATTATTTTTATTAAAACACAAACGAGCTTAAAGAGTAAATCCAACCGTTGCCGATAACAGTGCCGAGCATCAAGGAATTGACGGCAGATATAAAAACTGAAATTTAATATAGCAAAGCGAAAAAAATGCGTTGGGAGTGGCGTTCCCTTTTTTATTGATAGGATAAAAATTATTAAAATGCGTGATTATGGGGCAAAAATCAACAAAATTTAAGAAAATTCAACTATTAGTTGAATTCAAATTGTGGAAATATGTGTTTTTTATGTTATACTTTACATAATAATAAAAAAGGAGATTCGTTGTGAATAAATACGGGCAAGTAATTGCAAAATTACGCAAACAAAAAGGTTTGACACAAGAACAGCTTGGCAACCTTCTATATGTTTCATCGCAAGCAGTGTCCAAGTGGGAGAACGGCCTCGCCGAGCCGAGCCTTGAAACTATAGAGCAGTTAACCGAAATTTTCGGGATATCAGTACACGATTTTTTTGCGATGGCACAAGGAAAAGAGTCGTCGCAGAGTATCGAGCCACGGCATAGCGCGGGCGAGCCAAATCAAGTTGCCACCAAAACGGTGCAGAAAAGTTTTTTAAGCACTCACACTTGGTATCTAATAGCGGGACTAATAGTGGTAATAATTGCACTAGTGATGTGCGTGGTACTGATTCCCGCGAACCGCACAAGCAATCAGATTTACAATCAATACGAAGCGGCGGTGTTTAGACTAGATACAAGAGGAGAACACATAAGTAAATCGGGAGCTGGATTTTTTGTAGATAATTCAGGGCTAGCTTTAACGACTTTTAGTAATATCAAGGATTGCTCCTCTGGTGAAATCAAGCTCAGCAATGGCGAGACCTACGAAATATCAAAAATCATCGGCGTTGATACGAATATTGGGCTTGCGCTCATCAAAGTGGAGATCGACAGAAACATTACAATCCCACTAGGCAACAGCAACAACGTAAAACTCGGGGACAAGGTTTACGCGATGACGTATTCCTCTGACGACGACGAGGAAAGTGTCATAGTCGAAGGAATGGTGTACAAGGTCGAGTCCGACTCGAGCGGGGTAACGAGTATTCAGACGACCGCCAGCATTGCAAACGCATATAGAGGTGGCATACTGTTTAACGAGCAAGGCAAAGCAATCGGAGTAATTTCGGGCGAGTTACGTGTTAGCGGTGTAGGAATGGACATAGTAAACGTGTGTATCCCGATTAACAAACTAAATGGCGTCGACCGCGATCTCAATGCAACTTTCTCTGAGTTTTTTGACAAGTGTAACACCCTAAACTTTTATTACAACGAGAGCTACATAACTTACTCAAAGGACTACATTAGCGGGGATATAGTCGAGCCTATTGACGACCCAAATAGGACTGGATACATTTTTGGCGGCTGGTACACAGACACGACATATCAGCAAGAGTTTGACTTTTCAACCCCACTAACCACAGAGACCGCTTGTTACGCAAAGTGGACACCGATTACATATACCGTGCGTTTTGACGCTAACGGCGCATACGGAACGATGGCGGATGTAGTGCTAAATTATGGCGAGTGGTACGCGCTACCCGCTTGCACATACACTCAAACAGGCTATGCGTTCACGGGCTGGAGAATCGGCGAAGATGGTAAAACAATTGAAGCAGGCACGAAGGTAAATAACATCACCGAAAACGACGGCGAAACAGTCACTCTTTTTGCTACATGGGAAATGATAAGCTACACCCTAGTTTTTGACGGCAACGACGCCACAAGTGGCGAGATGATAGGCATCGTAGTGCGGTATAACCAACCTGTTGTGCTACCTCTAAACGCATTTGTGCGCACGGGGTATATTTTCTCGGGCTGGAGCTATAACAATAAAATGTACAACGCAGGCGAAAGTGTGTCTAAACTGAGGGATACTGTGGGGCAAGCAACAATCATGGCACAGTGGGCGCCAATTACGTACACCGTCCGCTTTGTCTACGCGAACCAAGAGCCTTACACGCAAGAATTTACTTATGACGAGCCACAGAAACTTTATCCGAACCGCTTTACAAAACCGTACTTCAAGTTTGCAT
The DNA here is from genome assembly GCA_944383295.1 of uncultured Clostridia bacterium. Classification (GTDB taxonomy): domain Bacteria; phylum Bacillota; class Clostridia; order Christensenellales; family UBA1242; genus UBA7867. The sequence goes on along the minus strand of CALWOW010000004.1, from coordinate 5,215 downwards.
ATTGGCGGGACAACGTAACCTTTAAATCTTATTACGACGAGAAAAGCGTAGTAAACCTAACAGCAGAGAACGGCGCAATAGTGGAACTTACTGCAATGTTCAATCAATATATTTACACGCTCCGCTTTCACAAGGAAAATGTTGTGGACTTAGAAACCTGTGTTACTGAATCCTATGGGTACTCCTCTAATGTGAGTATGCACGATAGGTTCAGTGGAAAGACGGGGTACTTGTTTAGTCACTACATAGACAGCAACGGAAATGTCTACGCGGGGACTATGTGTAAACTCACCGATATAGATGGAGCAGTTATAGACTTGTTCGCCGTGTGGGAGGAACTATCCTACACTGCGTACTACCGATACGAGCACAAGGGCAAGACTAACATTTACCCTATTGGCACGCTAACCTATGAGGAGGAGTTTACACTCACCGAGCCTGTAGAAACGTACGACGGCTATGAATTTTCGTATTATTTCTACGAAGTATATAGATACACCTTTAATGTGGGAGACACAGCATCAAAACTGAGCGTGTGGGATAAGGTAAATATCTACATCGACGCAATTTATACACCTAAGACGTTTGCTGTTGTATTTAATGGCAATGGAGCGACCAGCGGGAATATGGATTCAATTACCGCTACTTTTGATAGTAACGTGATTATCCCCGAAAACGCATACAAGCGCGACAAGTACGTGTTCGCCGGCTGGGAGTTTAACGGCGAGATTTACACGAATCTTAATCTCGGCACACTGATTAGCACTTATCAAGATTCGGTCACTTTAAACGCACAGTGGATCAAAAATATCGACGGCACGGGAACGTCGCTAGATCCTTATAAAATCTCGAACGTCGACGACCTTGATACATTCGCTACGATTTCGCAAATCACGCAGTATGAGAACGAGTACGTGATGCTAAATAACGACATAAACTGCGAGTTTAAAAAACTCAAACCCGTTACTTTTAGAGGAATTTTCGACGGACGTGGGCATAAACTCATTAATGTAGATTACGAGGGAATTGGACTATTTAGCAATAATTACGGATATATTAAAAACTTGGCAATCGAAAACCTTGTGCGGGATTTAACTGATGACGATGCGGTAGATGGTCGTATTCGCGTGGCTGGACTTGCGTACGAAAATCACGGCTACATTGACCGTTGTTCAGTAACTGGTTCAATAACTGTGAACACAACACTTCCTGTAAGTATCGCGGGTATGGTACTGGTAAATTACCTTAAGTTTGATCTGCCGGGAGTATATTTTGATTACTTTAACCCATTGATTCAAAATAGTTACGTTGATATTGATGCTGATGTAATCGCCACTAGTGATATTTCTTACTTCTATTTTGACGGACTTTCTGGCGGATTTAATGATATTACGCACAATTATACTATAGTAGACCTAAAAGCAAGCCTAATGGGCGTTGAGAATATGATTGTTGATGTGTATGGGGCAAAAGATGAGCACTCATTCTCACAAGCAAATATTAATATTACCGCTACCTCGTGTACCGAATTTACGCTAGACCAAAATGTAGCATATTACACTTCGGACAGTACGATAAAACTCACAATCGGCGGGCGCGAAGTGCCAAAACTTATTACGACCACCACTAATGTAGAGAATCTCAAAAACAAGGAGTGGATGGAGTCAAACCTCTTTGAAGTGCCGAACGTTTGGCTTTACGACGGGGAGAACTTCCCGACGCCTAGCACCACCTATTCAGTAGTAATTGACACGCAAGAGGAGTTCGAGGAGTTGTTTGGACAGACCTTGTATAGTGACTACATTCTAAACTGCGACATCGACCTAACCGATGTGCGCAATTGTATGATTGGGGCTAACTTCGGCAAATTTGATGGGAACGGGCACACGGTATATAACTTCAATCCTCATACCAATGAGTATGACCTTGAGTACGGACTTTTCCTCAAAAACTACGGGACTATTAAGAATTTGAGACTCGTAAATGTCGACGTGAATCTTGGCACTGCTAAGGGTGGTACCGCTGGAGCATTGGTTGCCGAAAATTATAGCTTAGTCGAAGCCTGCTATGCCGAAGGCTCGGTACATTGCAACTACATCACGCGAGAGGTGTGCGTTGGTGGACTGGTGGGCAGGAGTTATGGCGGTATCGTTCGCGACTCATATATTAATATGAGTGTTGGTGGCGGTATTAAGACGAAACCGAGTGAGGAAAATTTTCCCCTCTACTTCGGTGGAATCACGGGCGCTGGCACAGGGCTGATTGAGAGGTGCTACACTTTGGGCAGCGTAGAATCTTACGCACACTATGCTGATGGGACTCACGACGTATTCCTTGCAGGCATTGCAAATGGTGATATTGTGGTGCGTGACTGCTTTACTATGGCAAATATTAAAATCAGTGACAAATACGAAGCAATAGGCATTAAATTCTGTATGGAGAGTATTAGTGCGAATGCGGAAAACTGTTTTGCGTATGAGTGGCAAGAACTCAACTATTTAGATGAAATCACCTACGAGGGCACAATTTCCTACACCACTATGTGTTCTGCCGAGTTTTGGAGCGGACTACATTTTACCGAGTTCATCGACCAAGAGAACTTGGCTGAGAATAGCGATGCCGTGTGGGTATTTAATGTCGACGACTTGCCGACACTGTGGTTCGATATACAAAATCAAAATGAGGGAATGCAATGAAAATAACATTGAAAAATAAAGAGACTAAAAATCAGCTTCTCGAATTCGAGGAAAACTTTTGGATGGGCAGGCGCACGATTAAATATAACGGCATCCCACTTCAGCGCGTGAAAAACAATAAATTTATCTACCACTCCACAGAGGGTGCGGAGGAGGTTATAGTACGAGGCAATCAGTTTATAGGTATCAACATAAATATGTTTGGTAACGAAATTGCTCTTGAGCATGGGCTGAATTGGTACGAAATTTTGCTCTCCGCACTCGTATTCTTGCCGTGCTTTGTATTCGGATTAATCGGTGGCCTTATCGGCGGAATTTTGGGCGCAACTAACCTATTAATAATAAAACAAATCGAAAAATGGTATTTAAAAGTTATTGTAGCGATATTGTTGTTAAGCATTGGAATGCTACTAAGTTACACAATCGCGGCGCTAGCACTCGGGTTGATAAATCTGTAACGATATGGACTAGGAGTTTTGGGAGTTAAGATGTATAAAGCACCACCACTGCGGTGCTTTATTGGTAAGATGAACAGTAAAACAAATTATAGTATAACAGAAATTATAGGTAGTACCCTAATTTCTCTAGGTATAGGGCTATTGGGCGGTAAAGGATTAGAAATTGCAGGTGTTACAGTTGGTAGAAATAGTTTTTATGCAGTATTTAAGTCTGGACTTAAAAAATTATTAAACGACACCGCTTCGCATATGTCTATAAAAGTGATATTGAAAGGAATTGCTTCATTATTTGTATTATTGTTTACATAATTATTAGGAGAAAGTATGGTTAACTCAAATTATTTATTTATTGAAGATGCAAGAAAATATAAAAAGAAAGTTTTAACTTTGATGATTATCTCGTATGTTTTGTCTGCTATTTTATTTATTTTAACAATTCTCTATACTGAATGTTTCAAGAATTTTGGAGATGCTTTTAAATCATTAGTTCTCTTCATGCTGTTATTTTTAATACTTGCTATTTATTTGAATTGGGGATATTGCTCAAAGTATTTAAAATTTTATATTTATATTAGTAAAGAAAAAATAGTTTTTTTTGCTGATAAACAAGAGCATACATACTCTATAAATGATTTGGTGGGTTATCAAATAATAAAAACCAATAATAGGTACACTACTTTACAACTAATTTTCAATAATAAACAATTTACTATAACATCTTTTAAATTTGAAGATTTAAAGAATATTTTAGATTTCCTTATAAATGCAAAATAATAGCACATTAAAACTTCTGTTCCTTATTCAATAAAAAAATTAAGAAAATTGTTAAATAAATGTAAGTCTTAATATTTGAAGCAAATGAGTAACTTAAAAGTTACTTAGTTTAAACACACGAAAAAACAATTAATACAGTATAAAAGAAGTGGCTTTTAAGTACTCCTTGTTTTAAAATACCCTAAAATTAAAAAATTTATATAAAAAGGAGGAAATATGGAAGAAAATAATACAAGTTTAGATTTTACACCATTTAGTGATGAAAGAACTACTAACAAAAGAAAATTGAAAATTTTATCACAAACACCTGAAGAAATGGTGGTGGAAATATCAAGATTAGAAGAGATTGAAAACGCTTCAGCAAATGCAATAAACGCAACAAATCTTAATTCTAGATTTAATGAAATGAAAGAGGCGTTACAAAGTATTGTAAATGAAAAAACTGGTACTGTAGTAAGTGTGAAAAATGCACAAGGTATTTATGAAGCAACAGATATAAGTTTTGATAGCGACCCACAAACGCAAATAACAAACGAGGCTACAACTCGTGCAAATATAGACAATAGTTTGCAGACACAAATTAATAATATTTGGGATAAAATCTACCCTATCGGCTCAATTTATATGAGTGTAAGCACTACTTCACCTGCTGTTTTATTTGGTGGCACTTGGCAAGCATTGCAAGATAGATTTTTGTTAGGTTCTGGCACTGAATATTTACTAAATGAAATTGGTGGAGAAAAAACGCATACCTTAACAGAACAAGAAATGCCCTATCATACCCATATACAAAACCCTCATAGGCATAGAGTTTTGTCTGGTAATGGGAAAACAGGAAATGCTGCTGGTATTGGATACGATTGGAATTATGGAATTGGTGGCTGTGATAATGACCAAAGCGCTAGGAATTGGTATGATAGATCTGGAAATAGTTCAGGGGCGAACCCCTTGATTGAAGATGTTACTGCAACAAACCAACATGCAGGTGGAAAAGATAAAGTAACGCAACCACACAACAACCTGCCCCCATATTTAGTTGTTAATATGTGGAAACGCACTACATAACAATTTACACAAGAATAATACAATTATAAAAATAAAAAAATTAAGAAGTAACTTTTAAGTACTCCTTGTTTTAAAATACCTTAAAATTAAAAAATTTTATATAAAAAGGAGTAAATATGGAAGAAAATACATCAATTTTAAATACAGGTTTTACAGATAGAGAAGGTTCACACCTAAACAGACGCAAACTTACAATAATTTCACAAACTCCAAAAGAAATTA
>CALWOW010000003.1 GCA_944383295.1 uncultured Clostridia bacterium | reverse complement strand
ATCTGGACCAATTACGCCAGCAAATCTTCGTAGCAATTCAGTGTACCGTTTGGGTTGATTCCAAATGCGTTCAAATTGATAGTCGTCTATGTAGAAATGTACAAAATATTGTTCGGGGTGAGCACACCGCAAGCACTCGTTAAAAGGTATAATTTTGTTCGGCACTATTTGTGTAGCATTTAGCATTGGCATATTGTATTTGCCTGCAAGTGTTAAGTCTTCTAGCAAATCGAATTTTAAATAATCTCTACTTTGTTTATACATTAGTTTTCCTTTTATTTTTTATAATTACTAACACATATTATTTTCGGATACTTTAAGTGCGGGGGAGTCAGTCAATTCTTTTGTATCTTTTATAGACTCAGCTTTTATACTTTTACTCTTTTTTGTGGTACTCAGCATTGTGGTTAGCAAATTGTACATTGATTCTAACTGTTCTAGTTTTTCACTTAGATTGCTTATGTGGCCCATTTTTTGTTTAAGAGCCATTTCCGTAGCGGTTTCACGATTGGTTTCACGATTTAAATTGTCCATAATTAAAAGGATATCATTTTGTATATTTTCGAGATACTTTTCAAGTTCTGTTGTACTCATATCAATTGAGTTGAATTCTTTTTTCTTTTCAGCGAGTTGTTGTGCTTCTTTAATTTGTTGTACTTCAAGTAAAAATTCAGGTTCATTATTTAGCAAGAATCGAACTGTTGACTCTGTATCGTCACTTTTATTGGTGTAAAGATAATTAATTATTTTTGCATATCGTTGTTGCATATATTTTCGTACTTGTTTCGCTAATTTGTTTTTTGTATTATTTTTCATTTATTTTGCTCTCCTTTTTTCTATTACCTTCACTATCAAATAATTTTTCGTATTCTTGTTTGTAAGCTCTTGTGTTATCTGCAAATATATCCGCATGTGAGTATCGTATCCACCATTCTAGGTTATCGTATGAGAATCGAGTCGCAAACCGTTGGTACTTAAATTTTATAGCTTCATTTATTGCGTAGCGTGTGAAATAATATTGAGTAGGTAAACTAAAATACGCTGGTAACAACGATTTTAAAAATAAGCATATTTTTTGCTTTAAAGTAAGACATTTGCGGTATTCAGGTATTAAATTAATTGTTAAAATAGCAGGCAAAATAGTAAGAAGCATATTACGAAAAGTGCGAAGAAATTTACCTAAAGGTAATAAGGTAACAACTGTTTGTAAACAGTGTACAATTACATATCCATTTTCACGAATACCTAAAAATATATCTTGCCCATCTTGTTCAGTACCTAATATCCAACCGTTGGTATAATGGCGGTTCTTTTTTGTATTTTCTTTGATATCTTTTTTTTGTTCTTTTGTGTAATCATTATTGTTATTGTACACATCTTTACCGTAGGTACTAGAAACCTCATCAATACAAAATATTGCTTGTTCTACGGCTTTTTTTTGCATTTCAAAATAAGGCTTCAAATCTTGCTCGTGCGCACCTGTTTCGCTGTCGACATAAGAAATATTTGCATAAATGGGTAACAAGTTTTTGTGCTCAAGTTCTTTTTCTTTTGCTAACATATCTGGTGAAGTGTATTTGTATGCTCGTTTATTTTTTTTTATATTTTCTTTGCGTTTTAAAAACAAAAAATGAGCAAAAAGGTTCATCATTTTAGACTTACCTTTTCCTTTATCACCCATGAATATGACCGTTCGATTATCTGCTAATTTGTTAAGAATAGGGTTATCTAGTGATACTACGCAATATTTCCATTTGCGTCTCTCGTCACGCTTTCGAGCTCGTTTTTCTTTGCGAGTATCGTAACCTGTTTTCCAGTAAAAAGCAAAAAGTTTCGAAAAAACAGATACCGCAAAATAGCCAACAAGAGCAACCAATATGTACCATACTATATTATCCAAAATTTACCTCCGACGCGCCGAAATTTATATATACTTTGTATATATAAATATTTTTTTTACATTTTTTTTGTTTGTAATAAAAAATGATATTTGATATAACTCAAACATCATTTTAAATGCTCTCAGAGAGAGTAAATTATTTTTAATGAGTTATTACTCATCTAAATTTTTATTTATTTCATTATTAAAATCACTTTTCCGTCTTGTGTATGAATTCGTTTGATTTCGTGTGCTTTATTACCCTTAGCTTTTGTTTTACTTGATTGTTTTTTATCTGCCGTTTTGCATGTTGATTTTTTAGTGTTAGACTTGCGTGCTTGTGGCTTTGGTGTGAGTGTCTTGCCTACAAGCGCTAAATTTGATTTTTTTGGTTGTTTTTTAGTTGCCATAATTAGTTCTCCTTAAATTTAAAATTATTTTTATTATCTTGAAATGTAAATTGAATACGAAACAAGGTTCTCTGCGTAAGGGCTGTCTTTAAATTCTGGTAATTCTTGCACAAGCTTATCGTATAGTTCATTTGTTAAAACATAGGTAGGGTTTTCATTACCGCTTCGAGCAAAACGATATGCTTCGATACCAGAACCTGTAGGATATGTAGCAA
>CALWOW010000002.1 GCA_944383295.1 uncultured Clostridia bacterium | reverse complement strand
TAATATGTATGGTATGTCCGCCGTATCACCGTAAGCGGATAAATCCGTGCCATCGTTTACAGTCCACCCTGCAAATCTATAACCTTTGTATGCGAGTGCGCTTAAATGTACGATACTGTTGTTATCGGCTAAATCAAAACCCGTCATTCGCACTTCTCCGCCTATGTCCGCAAGGACTGTAATAGTATTTGGGGCAAATTTCGCTTGCAAGTGTAAATCTTCGGTTACCGTGATATTAAATGGATTTTCTGTATATGTTTCCCCAGTATCTAGGTTTACCCATTCAACAAATGTAGAATTATGATTTGCAGTTGCCGTTACCGAAAAACTAGCCCCATAATTGTATGTACCGCCGTTGCTTGATATTACACCCAAAGAACTATCATTTATTATTATCGAAATAGTAAAAGTTTGTATTTGCCATACGGCGTAAAGATTTACGGTAACACCGTTTGAAGTTGTTAAGTTGCTAACCGATTGTTTGTCGTTATATACAACACTTCCTGTACTGCTTGTAGCCCAACCTAAAAAGTTATAACCTGTGCGCGCGAAAGTATTCGTCCTTAAAGTATAAGAACTTCCATACCTACAAGTTGTATTAGACATTGTACCACTTGTTGCGCCATTTCCGTTATATTTTATATAATAGGTGTTTGCTGTCCAATTTGCTGTTAGGGTGATATTTCCTGTTGCTTTTGCAGGTATGGTTAAGGTTGTGCCTGAAAGTGAAGCGCTTGCGCCAGACACAGTCCACGAACTAAAAGTGTAACCTGTGCGTGTTGGTTTTGAAACTGTAAGGCGTTGAGAAGATGTGCTTGAATTGTATGTTGATGGGTGCGAACTTCCATAACTACCGCCGTTAAGATTATAACTTATGTTGTATGTTTGAGAGACAAAACTTGCTTTTACTAAACTTGCAACAGGAAAGGTAAGTGAATAGGAGTAGACATTCGGAACTGAAAGAAGTGAAGACCACTCATCACCTGTTCTTGTATAAGTAAACGTTTTGGCTTGCTCCATAGGAGGATTAGTCGGAAGAATATAGGTTGTATAAATACTCACAGAATTTGAGTTCCAAACATAATTTGAGTTAAGTTCAAAGGTGAATCTTAGTCGCGTCGTAAGCCCACCAGACTCCGCCCTGGTGGAAGCAGCAGTTACTGCGCCATAACTATTATCATAAGTTATTGATACCTTGTTAAAAGTTGTTGTAGTCGTTGATGCTTTGGGGGTGTTGTTTTCTTGTGATACAAGAAAATTATTTGCTAATAAATGCCCCCCCCCCCAGCAAAATCGCAAAGGCTAGCACTATGCCAACAACTTTTAGTATAGTGCGTGTTTTTGTGTTTATCATTTGTTTAGCCCCCTTGTTTTTTATGTTTTCTTTTATTATTATACAAATATTTACAAAAAATAACAAATAAATTTAATATTATTTTTTATAAATTTCAAACTAAATATACTGTACTTAATTTCACACAATTTATCAAACAAATTTTGCTTTAATAGATTTACTTTTTTAATCTTATAGATTATTTAAACTATTGTACATATAAAAAGGAGAACTATTATCCTTTTTACTTTAAATATGATTTCTATTTTTCGCAAATGGTTGATATATAATAAAGCAATGCATTTTCATCACTCATCTGCCCTGCTTTAATTTGGTAGTCTAATTCTGCGCCTAAATCTAATATTTTCTTTAGTCTTGCGGGAGTGAATTTTTGCGCTTGTTCTCGTGATAACTTTATCGAATATTCTTTTATACCTAATTTGTTTGCAATTTCTGCATTTGTTTCTTTAGAAGTTGTAGTATAAAACATTCTACGAAAACTACTTTGCACCATCATAAGCAACATTTGTGGGGCCTCTTTCCTTTCCAAAAGGTGCTTTATAATATCAATCGCTTTTTGCCCATTTCGTACAGCAACGGCTTTACTTAATTCGAAAATATCGTACTCGACTTCACGGTGTACATTATTTTCTACATCTTTTAAGGCAATAGTTCCGCCCTCGCCGATAAGATTTGCTAATTTTATTGTTTCATTATTTATTCTTGTATAGTCTAAATCACAATACCCTATCAAAGCATTAATTGCGTCTAAATTAATTTTGCACTTGTATTTACTCAATTCATTTAAAATCAACTTTGAAAGCATACCGCTATCAAGTTTTGAGCAATCTACAATTTCGGCATATTCTTCTATTTTCTTATAAGCTGTTATATTGTTGCTATCGACAATAACTAAAACTGTGGTAGGATTTGGCTTTTTTACATACTCAATTAAAGGTTTTAAATCATCTTGTTTTTTTACCGCTATATCCTTTAAAACAACAACTCTGCGATTATCCAACATAGGTAATGCTCTGCAAGCGTCAACAATATTTCCTAAATTTGTATTTTCATCATCAAAGCGTAATATATTTAAGTCTTTAAACTGCACAGAAGCATTTTCAATCATCTCTAATGCCTTTTGTCTTAAAAAAGCATCTTCGCCTTTAATATAATAAAAATTATTAATTTTCTGTGCTAAACTTTTCTTTAATTCTTGAAACTTCACAATAAAACCTTTCCTTTATATTAACTATAACATTTTAAAATAAATTTGTAAAGTGTCCCTAAAAAAACGACAACACAAATCCTATTATAAAAGCGGTGAAAGAAATTTGAATTAACAATGTTTTTAAATAACTATTTGCTATACAGTATCTACTTGAAAAGAAAATTCCGCTATAATACCCAACCAAAGCAAATTCCCTAATAGGTTTTACCGTAGTTATGGCATAAGGTACAGAAGCAAACAACAACGCACCTTTATCCACAACCCAAAATCCATACTGAATTACAGTCAGTAAATATCCAGCAAACGGAATTATCAAAGACAACAAAGTGATACCGAACAAAATCATAAAAGCAAAACCAAATAGAGGTACTAAAATTAAATTTGCTATCAAACCTATAAACGAAACATATTCGAAAGCATTAATTATTAAAGGCAAAGTACCTATTGTTGCAGAAAGTGTCAATGCAATAGCATCCGTTATTTTAGGGCATTTAAACCTTGAAAGCCAACTTTTGAAAACAGGATAAAGTAAAAATATACCAAATACTCCTGCGTAACTTAACAAGAAACTTAAGTCAAATATATAGAGCGGATATAGTAAAAGCAATAAAATACCTGACAATGCAATACTATTCATACTGTCTGACTGTTTGCCAAATAATTGACCAAATAATAAAAATACAGACATAAGACTAGCCCTAACAACACTCGGTGCTAAATCGCAAAGTAGTGCATAAAAACTTAAAATTAATATTACGACAATGAGTTTTATCCAGCGTTTTGCTTTTATTCTATTTAAAATAAACAATAACAACAACATTATAAACGCAGTATTAAGTCCACTTACTGCCACAACATGAGCGATACCTGACACTTGAAAGTTTTGAGCAATATCTTCGGGTAATGAAGTTTTATCACCTACTAGCACCGAAAAAGCAAGACCTGCGTATCTTTCGTCCATATACTGATTGTATATATTTCTTATGTATTCTCTTGCGCTATCCCAAAAACCCATTTTGCCATCTATTACGTTTATGTTATCTAACGTTGTGTAGGCAGAATGTTGAAAATTATTTGAATAAGCAAAAGCATTTATTTTAGTATCCGCAAAAACAGGTGTAGCAACAAGCGTGCTTACCATTAGTATAACATTGCCTGGTTTTATCTTTTCAAGTTCTTCTTTTGTGTATTCTCTATCTTCGGGGTGATACAAATAGACAAATACATTTCGCTTTAAACTTATAGTTTCGGTCGAATCTATTACCTTTACATTTGAAATTACAAAATAAATTCCTTTTTCTTTTACAATGTAGTTCGTATCAACAGTACCTGATACCCCATACACTATATTTTGTTTTGGCGTGAAATCTATTGAGTACATACTAAATACAATATGATAAGCCCCAAAACCAATCATAATAGGAATTAGCATACAACAAACCCACTTACGTATGTTCCAAAAATAAGTTACAAATTTGTTTTCTTTTGTTACTAAACGAAGCAACAACATCAACAAAGCAAAAGATAACATTGATACAATAACAATAAAGTACCAAATACTATCATAATGCCACAATTTCGCTAGCCAAATTCCTAACGCAAGAGCAAGAAAACAAACAAGTATCGGCCTTAAATGCGCTATCATTATTGCATTTCTCCCCTTTTGATTAAACAAATTATAACAAAAAACTACAATAATGAAAAGTAAAATAAATAAAAAAACACCTAACAAATCTTTGATGTACTTTAAATTAAGTTTGCAAAGTTAGGTGTTTAAAGTTAAATATTATTTTGTATTTAATAAATTTACTCAGCACGCAAACACAAAACAGGTTCTTTCTTGCTTGCTATTCTTGCTGGAATTAGACCAGAAATCAATGTCAACAAAGTGCTTAATACTATCAAGATTAAAGCGTGTAATGGATTTAATACTGCGCTTACATTTACACCTTGAGCCATTGTTGAAATAATTGCATTGATAGGAATAAGGAAAAGTAAGGTTAAAATTATACCTATTACGCCAGCAACCAAGCCGACCAAGAATGTTTCCGCATTGAAAACACTTGAAATATCTCTTTTCCTTGCCCCCAAACTACGCAATACTCCTATTTCTTTTGTCCTTTCAATTACGGATACATAGGTTATAATACCAATCATAATACTTGATACAACAAGACTAATTGCCGCAAAAATGATTAAAACTATCGACACAGCATCAAGCATACCGCTAAATGTATCCGATAACAATTCGCTTGCATCCGTATATAAAATTTTATTTTCTTCTTCTTTATCCGTGTTGTATGCATCTAAGTAAGCTTTTAATTCTACTTTAGTATCAAAACTAGTTGTGTAAATATTAATAGTGGTTGGTAACTCATAGCCCCCTAAATTTTGCAATGCCTCTAGGGCGACTTGTTCCGCAGAAGAAGTAGCAATAGGAGTAAATGCTGTGCCTGTAAGTACATTTTGCATAGGTGTTGTACGCTGTGCTACGCTTATTGAAGATTCAAAATTCCTTTGATGTACCAATTCAATCAAGTCTGAGCCAAGTCCTAGACCTTCATTGCTTGAACTACTCCCCATCAAAGAAGACATACTATATTTACTACTTGCACTATTATTCTTTACGATACCAACTATTGTTAGTGTTATATTTTCTGCATTATCATACAACTCGCTATCAAGATTATTTTTTTCAAACTTTACGGGTGAAGTTTGTGTTTGAGTATAATACTGATTGTTTAGTACAAGTTTAAAAGTTTTGCCTAAAAAATCAGTTGGTTGATATACGCTAGCAGTACCTTTGCCCAAATTTAACAACTGTAAGACGTTTTCATTGATTTGACCATCACTGTTTAAAACGAGTAGAATTTCATTTGATTTTGTAGGATAATGCCCACCATTATTAATCAATGGATATTCATTTTTTAGATAATCAATATTATCTGCCATTTGAAAGATTTTGATATTACTTAAATATCTATATTCATTTTCGTTTTTGGTCGCTATGTTTAAATCCATATTGTACTGATAGGATATAAAATTATAAAGTGTTTTATCTGTTGCTTTTATATATTCTATATATTCTTTCGTAATTTTGTTGTTATGGAACAAACTGCTTGTAGATGGTGTGTAAGATATAATTGCATCACCGTCTTGATTAGCGTTATTTTGTAATTCATTTTTAATCTCTTCACTAATTTGTGAATAATCAGCCTTAAACGCCGTTGGTGAAATTGTAATCGGTAATGTTGCTAGCGTGTCTCTTTGCATACTATCGATATAGATATTAAAACCGTTGCTAACTGATAAAATAAGTGCAATACCAACAATACCAATACTAGAAGCAATAGCCGTCAAAATAGTACGTGCCTTTTTGGTAAGCAAATTTTTCATACTTATACCTAATGATGTAAAAATGCTCATACTAGTACGTGCTTTTTCTAACTTGTCGTTGACTTTTTCGTCATCTTTAAAGTTGTACGGATTTGTATCACTTGTAACCTTTCCATCCAACAAACTTATAATACGGGTGCTATATTTTTCAGCAAGTTCGTTGTTATGTGTAACCATAATAACTAAACGCTCTTTGCTAATTTCTTTTAAAATTTCCATAATTTGAATACTTGTTTTACTATCCAAAGCACCTGTCGGCTCATCTGCTAAAATAACATCAGGATTATTAATAATCGCACGAGCAATAGCGACACGTTGTTTTTGCCCACCTGAAAGTTGGTTCGGTTTCTTTTTTGCATGAGCACTCAACCCCACCATATCCAAAGCCTTTAACGCACGTTCTTTTCGCTCTTTTGCCTTAACCCCAGACAATGTCAAAGCCAACTCTACATTTTCAGTTATGTTTAAATGCGGAATTAAATTATAATCTTGAAAAACAAAACCAATAGTACGATTGCGATATGCGTCCCAATCTTTGTCATTATATTTTATCGTAGAACGACCGTTGATAATTAAGTCCCCACTTGAATATTTATCTAAACCGCCTATTATGTTTAAAAGAGTTGTTTTTCCGCAACCACTTGGCCCTAATATTGAAACAAACTCACTTTTTCTAAACTCTAAACTTATTCCTTTCAATGCTGGAACAATGAAATCTCGTTCGCCATAATCTTTTTTAATATCAATCAGTTTTAACATTGCGAAAATCTCCTATTATTTATTGATTATAACAAAAAAGTAGTATTTAGCAATTATTTTGAATTAATAATTTACAATTTGACAAAATGAGTAAAAGTGTTTTAGAAAATAAATTAAAATTTCTACAAAAATTTTAGATACTTTTAAAAAATCACTTGAAATGTCGCTTAAATTATGATATTCTAAATATATATGCCATCATAGTATAAGGGTTAGTACACCAGCCTCTCACGTTGGACATAGGGGTTCGAATCCCCTTGGTGGTACCATAGGTCCCAAGGGGATTATAGACTTTGTCTATCCACGCTTTGCGTGGCGAACCCCAGGGGTGACGCTCGGCGCTATTTCCTGCTCCGAGCTTTATTTTTTACACTCGCACTCGCTATTGACGCTGCGCCGAACTGTGTTCGCTTGCTTCGAATCCCCTTGGTGGTACCATAGGACCCAAGAGGATTATAGACTTTGTCTATCCACGCTTTGCGTGACGAACCCCAGGGGTGACGCTCGGCGCTATTTCCTGCTCCGAGCTTTATTTTTTACACTCGCACTCGCTATTGTTTGCCTTTATTCAATAATCTTTAATTTAAAATAACAAAAAAGAACTTTTTTAAGTTCTTTTTTATTTCGTAACATTTAGTTTACATTAAACTTGTAATTAAAAAAATTTTATAAAAAATCACTTGAACCCAAATCTGTTGTTCCATTAGTTTGTGAACTAGATTTAATTCCAAAAACAGCAATTATTACTTCGCCATCAAAATCTTCTTGTAGAATTCGTTGGCTAGCACTATCAGAAAACTAGAAGTTATTTTGAAAGTGCAAATAATACAAAAAAAAAGCCCTGTTAGGACTTTTTTATTTTTACACTAAAGTTAAAATTACTTTTTCAGCACCGTCACCACGGCGTGGTCCACATTTTACTATACGAGTGTAACCACCGCCCTGACCATTTTCTTCATTACGTTGTGCATATTTAGGTGCAAGCACGTTGAAGATTTTTTCTATTACAGGGTGCTTAATATCTTCTGTACGAGCGATAAAATCAGATTTTGATTCATTAGCGCCACGTTGCTCTTGAACATCATAAACATTAGCCATTAGGTAACGTCTAGCATTCAATTTTTTAGGACCATCGTTTACTACTTGCTTTTTGGTAGTAACACCATCTACTACAACTGATTTTTCAACTTTGACAGTATCAGTATATGTATTGATAGCCTTAGTGAGCCATTTTTCAGCAACACGGCTAACTGCTTTTGCACGTGCTAAAGTAGTCTCAACTTTACCATTCCACAAAAGTGTAGTGGCTTGATTGCGAATAATAGCATCACGAATAGAAGGGCGTTTGCTCAATTTTTTGTATCCTGCCATTATAGATTACTCCTTAATTTTATTCTTCATCGTTTTTCAAGGTAAGACCAAGTTGTTCAATTTTTTGAATAATTTCTTCCAAAGATTTGTTACCCAAATTACGAACCTTAGCCAACTCTTTGTGTGTTTTACTTGTTAAGTCACCAACATTGTTAATGTTAGCACGCTTCAAGCAGTTTGTACTACGAACACTCAATTCAAGTTCATTTATAGACATATCTAAAATCTTCTTTTGTTGGTCTTCTTCTTTCGCAACCAAGAAAGACTGACTAGACATATTTTCAATTAATTCTATAAACAAATTCAAATGGTCATTTAAAATTTTCGCTGAAAGACTTGTTACTTCCTTAGCTGAAATAGCGCCATTTGTAGTTACTTCCAAAGTTAACTTATCAAAATTAATGTTTTGACCAACACGTGCGCTATCAACGTGATACTCAACTAATTTTACAGGTGAGAAGATACTATCAACAGCAATAAATCCTATTGAATCACAAGCATCTTTGTTGTCTTTTGCAAGCACATATCCTCTACCTCTACCTACGATAATTTCCATATCGAAAGTAGCGCCAGCACTCAAATTACAAATTACCAAGTCTGTATTGATAATTTCCACGCCCTCAGGGGCAACTATATCACCAGCAGTAACAACACAAGGGCCCTTTGCACGCAAATTCAAAGTTGCACGGAAATCAGTGTCTTTGTTTTCTGTACGTACTATTAAAGTCTTGATATTCAATACAATATCAGCAACGTCTAAATCTACGCCTGGTACTGTACTAAATTCGTGTTGTACACCTTGGATACGTATTGCAATAGGAGCAGCACCTGGCAAACCGCCAAGCAATACTCTGCGCATTGCGTTACCAATAGTAGTACCGAAGCCACGTTCTAATGGTTCAATAGTAAATTTTGCGACTGCGCCGTTGTTTGATTCCTCAAACTTAATATTCGGCTTGTCAATTTGCATCATATTCAATCCCTCCTACCTATTATCTTGAGTACAACTCAATAATCAAGTGTTCACTAATGTTGAGGTCGATATCGCTTCTGTCAGGGTTGGCAATTACCTTTCCTGTAAGAGCATTTGAATCAACTTCCAACCATTTTGGGGTAATAATTTTGCTACCTTTGATATCCTTAAATTGTTTAGAATCGATAGCGTTTTCCTTAACAGCGATAACATCGCCTACTTTTACTTGGTATGATGGTACATCTACACATTTACCGTTTACTGTAATGTGACCGTGATTTACAATTTGACGACATTGAGTTCTTGAAACACCAAAGCCAAGACGGTAAACTACATTGTCAAGTCTGCGTTCTAATAAAGACAACATAACCTCACCTGTAGCACCCTTTTGACGTTTTGCTTCTAAATAATATGTCTTAAATTGTTTTTCAAGCAAACCATAGGCGCGTTTAACTTTTTGTTTTTCACGCAACTGCAAAGCATAACCTGTTGGTTTTTTACGCAAAGATGCTTCACCGTGTTGACCAGGAACTGTTGGTCTGCGTTCTATAGAACATTTACCAGTAACACAACGGTCACCTTTAAGAAACAACTTACAACCTTCACGTCTGCACACTTTACAGTTTGCACCTGTATATTTAGCCATAAATTTAAACTCCTTATTATATTTTAAATACTAAATTAGACTAATTTCTTCTAGGTTTAGATGGACGGCAACCATTAAAAGGAATACCTGAAACATCTTTGATAGATGTAACTTCCAAACCTACATTTGTAAGTGCGCGGATAGCAGCTTCTCTACCTGTACCAGCACCCTTTACAAAAACTGCTACTTGATTAAGTCCCATATCTTTCGCTTTCTTACCTGCTGTTTCAGCAACTAACTGAGCAGCATATGGTGTATCTTTACGAGAGTTGCGGAACTTTAAAGTACCACTACTACACCAAGAAATAACATTACCTTCTTGGTCGGTAATTGTAACCATATTGTTGTTAAAAGTCGACTTAATGTGAACTTGACCAGCGCCTAAGTTTTTGGTCGCTCTTTTCTTCTTTGTTGGTTTTTCCATTATAGATTACTCTCCCTTATTAACCTTTTTTACCTACTTTTGCCTTACCACGAGATACAGTCTTGCGAGGTCCTTTACGAGTACGTGCATTTGTCTTTGTACGTTGACCGTGTACGGGTAAGTTACGACGGTGTCTAATACCGCGATTGCAACCTATTTCCATCAAACGTTTGATGTTAAGGTTTGTTTCACGACGCAAATCACCTTCTACTTGAACGTTGTTCTTTTCGATGTATTCACGAATTTTCGCAACTTCTTGTTCTGAAAGGTCTTTTACGCGCGTGTCTGGGTTAATGCCCACACTTTGCAAAATTTCATTTGACTTAACTTTTCCGATACCGTAGATATAAGTTAAACCTATTTCTACTCTCTTATCTTTAGGTAAGTCTACACCAGCAATACGTGCCATTAAAAATTTCCTCCGAAAATTATTGAATTTAAGTTACACTCGTTGGAATGGTCGAGCGTATTTATATAAACGAGATACGCTAACTATCTCGATTATTTTCAAAGTAAAGCAAGAAAAAAGCAAATTTAGCCTTGAACTTGCTTGTGTTTTTTGTTTGTACAAATAACCATAACCTTTCCTTCACGGCGAATTACTTTACACTTATCGCACATAGGTTTAACAGATGGTCTTACTTTCATTTTGTTTTCTCCTTGTTTAATTAGTTATCGTCCGCAGACGGATTGGCTGACGATTTGCGTACGTCAGTACGCCATACAATTCGCCCGTGAGATAGGTCGTATGGCGACAGAACAACGGTAACTTTATCACCGACTAAAATACGTGTGCGAGATTTATATACCTTGCCCGCCATATAAGCGTTGACAATATATCCGTTTGGTAATTGCACCTTAAAATTTGCGCCAGGAAGCGCCTCTATTACAATACCTTCTGCTTTGATTGAATCATCATTAGCCATACGTTTACTCCTTATTCGACTTTTTGAATTTAAGTAATGCGTGATAAATCATTTGGTCGTTGACCTTGTGTCCGTCTTTTAGTTTTGTTGAAAGTTCACTATCTACAAAATCAATAGGTTTGATATGTAAAATATTTTTCTGCTTTGGTTTTTTTAAAAACTTAAATTCACCATCGCACAACAATACTCTTTTATCATTTATACCTACGACAATGTAATTTTGATTTTTGTCGTGTCCCTGGGTTGAGACTACAACTTGACCTAACCTAATAGTTCCATTCATCTATTCGTCCTCTAAAGTCATTATTTCGACACCATCTTTCTTTATTAAAATAGTATTTTCATAATGTGCTGCCCATTTTCCATCTCTAGTTCGACAAGTCCAACCATCACGAGCAATGGAAATATGTCTTAAACCCATATTTACCATAGGTTCGATACATATAGCCATATTTTCACGTAATTTATAACCAGTACCTGCCTTGCCATAATTTGGAATACCTGGGTCTTCGTGTACGGACAAACCTATTCCGTGACCTTGCATTTCACGCACTAACGAATAACCCTTAGGTTCGACATAGTTTTGCACTGCTGCACCGATATCACCTACAAAACTGCCCGCTTTAAGTCCTTTTATAGCCTCAAAGAATGACTGCTTCGTAACGTCAATTAATGCTTGTGCTTCTTTTGAAATATTCCCTACCGCATAAGTACGGCAAGCGTCTGTGTGTACTCCCTTGTAATTTACGCCGACATCTACGCTAACGATATCACCTTCTTGTAGAATGGTTTTATCATCAGGAATACCGTGAACAATTACATCATTTACGGAAGTACAAACAGTAGCAGGAAATCCCATATAGTGCAAAAAAGAAGGTTTACAACCGTGAGATATAATATAATCATAAACCCAACGGTCAATATCTTTTGTTGAAATTCCTGCTTTGATTACACTGCGCAAGCCGACAAAAATTTCTTTCATTATTTGTCCGCTGTGACGCATTAATTCAATTTGATGTGGTGTTTTGATTGTAATCATAAAGTTATTATACCATACCTTTTAATTACTTTAAAGGTTTTTTCGCAAAAAAATCATCAATTTTTTCACAAATTTGGTTAAAAACCTGCTCTTTTGACAAAGACGCATTGATTTTAATCAATTTACCTTGTTTTTCAAATTCTTGCAATACAGGGACGGTTTCTCGTATATATTGCTGTAAACGAAAATTAACTGTTTCCAGATTGTCATCGTAACGATGTTCCAACTTCGAACCACAAGCTGAACAAATTTCATCTGGTGATTCAAACACACTTGTAACTCTACGACAATTTGGGCATATTAATCTATTTAATGTACGAGTACGTAAAATATTGAAATCTTCTACCTCTAACGAAATAACAGCATCGAGGTCATCAGTATTCATTTTACTGTACTGGTCCATATTGATTGGAGCGGTATCAATAATGTAACCATTATAGCCAGTCCAATCTGAAAGTTGATTATCTAATACTTGCATAACAATTTCGCTTGGAACAAACTTACCAACACTCGTATATTCGTACATAATTTTGCCGACTTCCGTTTTGTTGCGAATTTCAGCTTTTACTATGTCACCTACTACAACGTGTTTAAGATTATATCGTTCTGCGATTTTGCCTGTATTTTGCCCCTTCCCACTGCCAGCAGGACCAAGGATTGCTAATTTCATAATTACCTCCTAACGTGTATTTATTATGATACTACTTTAAAAAACCACGGTAATTTTTCATTAGCATTTGCGCATCTAATTGCTTATCAAATTCAAGTGCAACGCTTACTACGATTAGCATACCTGTTACACTAAATGCAGTCATTAGGTTTGCGCCACCCATTGGAATTAATGACAAAATTAATGTTGGAATTATAAAGATTATAGACAAGTACGTAGCACCGAAAAGTGTAATACGGTTGTTAATCTTCTTTAAGTATTCAGTAGTAGGTCGCCCTGCTCTAATACCTGTAATGAAACCACCATTTTGTTGCAAGTTTCTACTTACATCTTCTGGGTTGAAACTAATTTGAGCATAGAAGTATGAGAAGAAGAAGATAAATATAGCATTGAATACAAAGTACAATGGAGTACCTGTTCCAAGCCATGTAGCCCACCAGTTATAGAACGCACTGTTTGGCCAAAACATTTGAGTAATAAGTTGAGGGAATGTTACCAAAGCGGTAGCAAAAATGATTGGCAATACACCGTTTGCATTCACTTTAATAGGAATCATAGTTGATTGTCCGCCGTACATTTTGCGACCCTTAACTTGTTTTGCATACTGTACTGGAATTTTGCGTTCAGCCAAGTCAACAAATACCATAAGACCAAACACAACAATCAATACAGCGATAAAGATTAGGATATCCCAGAGAGCTTCAATGTTTTCGCTAATTCCTGTAATACTTTGTAACAATGCAGTACCTGCACTTGAAACGATACCTACAAAAATCAACAAAGAAACACCGTTACCAATACCTAAATCTGTGATTTTTTCACCCAACCAAAGAGTGAACATACCACCAGCAATCAACACAACAGTTACAACTAAAGGAACTAACCAAGTTGGTGCTCCAGCGCCAAAAGCTTCAAGATTTATAGCATTGTTGCTACTAAAAGCAATTACGATTGCAACAGCCTGCATAACTGAGAATACTAATGCAGCGATTCGAGTGTATAAAGCAATTTTTTTACGTCCATCTTCACCGCTCTTGCTTATACGTTCAAGAGCTGGAATAGCTACAGTCAAAAGTTGCATTATAATCGATGCTGAAATGTACGGTACAACACCGAGCGCTAGCAAAGAACCGTTCGCCAAAGCGCCACCCGAAACAGAACTAAGAAGGTTTAAAAATCCTGGATTGTCACCTGTAATACTACTAAAAGCATCGGCATTTAGTCCAGGTATAGGTAACCAACAACCTAGTCTATAAACAAGAATAATACCCAAAATAATGAGTAATTTCTTGCGAATGTCTTTTTGCTTAAAAGCATTCCTTAATGTTTGAAACATTATGCCTCCTCAACTGTCCCGCCAGCTTTTTGAATTTTTTTGATAGCTGTTTGGGTAAATTTGTTAGCTTTAACAGTTAAAGCCTTAGTGATTTTACCATCACCGAGCACTTTAAGACCATCTTTTTCGATTTTTCTTAAAATACCTTTTTGAATCAAGAGTTCAGCAGTAACTACTGTGCCCTCATCGAAACAATCAAGTTGTGCTACATTTACAGTTGAGTATTGAGACTTAAATTTTCCATTTGTAAAGCCACGCTTCCCAATGTGGAGCATGTATGGCATTTGACCACCTTCGAAAAGTGGACGAACGCCGCCACCAGAACGCTTGTTTTGACCGTTTTCACCTCTACCAGAAGTCTTGCCCAAACCTGAACCACGACCTCTACCAACACGACGAAGACGGTGTTTTGCGTTAGGTGCAGGAGATAGTGTGTGTAATTCCATAATTCCCTCCCTATTGCTCTACCTGTACAAGATGACTTACGACTTTAATCATACCACGCATAGCATCGTTGTCTGGCATTACTTTTACTTGGTTGATTTTAGTCAAACCTAAAGCACGCAAAGTTTTACGTTGTTTAGGTGTAGTACAAATTGCACTGCGAATTAATTTTATTTTGATTTGTTTAGCCGTAGTAGGCTTTTTAGAATTTGTTTTTTCCATAATGCGCCTCCTACAATTCTTCCACAGTTTTACCACGACTTTCTGCAACTTGTTCAGCTGTTTGTAAAGCTTTCAAAGCTTCGAAAGTAGCGCGTACTGTGTTAATTTTATTGTTACTACCATGGTTTTTAGCTGTAATGTCTTTGATACCAGCAAGTTCCAAAACTGGACGAGCAGCACCACCAGCAATTACACCAGTACCAGGTTTAGCAGGCATAAGTTGAATTAAACTTGCACCATACTTCATTTTGATTTCGTGAGGTATTGTAGTACCTGCCATAGTGATTGTAATCATATTTTTCTTGGCATCGTTGAAACCTTTTTCAATAGCGTTTACAGTTTCACGGGCTTTACCTGTACCGATACCAACACGACCCTTTTTGTCACCTACAACACAAAGAGCGCTAAAACTTAATGTACGACCACCTTTGATAACTTTTTGTACTGAACGTACATCTACCATAAGTTTAACCAAGCCATCATCCACTGGCTTATTGTTTTCACGTCTGCCACGAGATTTGTTGTCGGAACGACGCTTGTTGTCATTTTTATTAACTTCTGCCATAATTCCTCCTAAAACTCCAATCCTGCGGCACGTGCGCCATCAGAGACTTGTTTAACTCGACCTGTATAAATATAACCACCACGGTCAAAAACGACTTTGGTAATTTTCTTTTCAAGCGCACGTTTAGCGATTGTTTCACCAATTATGTACGCTTGCTCAGATTTTGATTTGCCCTTCAATGCATCAGCCAAAGCTTTTTCTACTGTACCAGCAGATACAAGTGTATTCCCTTTGGTGTCATCTATAATTTGGGCATATATATTAGATAAACTGCGGTAAACTACAAATCTAGGACGTTCGGCAGTACCGTTAAGTTTATTACGAACACGTGAATGACGACGTTGACGTTCTTTATTCTTATCTATCTTGTTAATCATATGTACTACCTCCTATTACTTCTTACCAGCAGTTTTACCTTCTTTCTTCACAACGACTTCGTCAGCGTAACGAATTCCGTATGCGTGATAAGGTTCAACTGGTTGAATTGCGCGAATATTCGCAGCAACTTGTCCGACCTTTTGTTTGTCAAAACCACTTACTTTTATTTCTGTAACACTAGGGCAACTTAAAGTAATGCCTTCTGGTGCTGGGAAAATAACTGGGTGGCTGTAACCGATTTTAAATTCAAGAGAACCGTTTTTATCAAATACTTTGTAACCTACACCATTGATTATTAAGTTCTTTGAAAAACCGTTTGTAACACCTTCTATCATGTTAGCAATAAGTGTACGGAAAAGACCGTGTTGGCTATTTGCCTCTCTTGAATTGTTAAGTGCTGTAACGTAAACTTTATTATCTACAAGTTCAACTTTTATCAATTTGCTTACTTGTTGTTCTAATTTACCTAACTTACCTGAAACGCTAACAACGTTGTTGTTTGAAACAGCGAAATCAACGCCAGCAGGAAGTTCGATTGGCTTCTTACCTATTCTTGACATATAGCGCACCTCCTACCATACGTAAGCAAGTACTTCGCCACCTACGCTTTGGTTGCGTGCTTGCTTGTCCGTCATTATTCCTTTGCTTGTAGAGATGATAGCTATACCCAAGCCGTTGATAACCTTTGGAAGTTTATCAACACTTGCATAAATACGCAAACCTGGTTTAGAAATTCTCTTTAAACCTGTAATAACATATTTACCCTTTCCATCAGTCTTAAGAGTAATGTGAATTACTTTGTTTACGCCTTCACCTTGTTCAGCAAAATCGTTTATATAGCCTTCTTCTTTAAGAATACCAGCAATAGCAAGTTTAACTTTGCTAGTAGGAATATCTACTGTTTCGTGTTTAGCGTTAATAGCATTTCTAATGCGTGTTAACATATCTGAAATAACATCTGTAACTACCATAATACTCCTCCTTACCAACTTGCCTTTTTAACACCCGGGATTTCTCCACGGTATGCCATTTCTCTAAAACAGATACGGCAAATGCCATATTTTTTCAAAACTGCGTGAGGACGTCCGCAAATGGAACAACGAGTGTATTCACGAGTTGAAAACTTTTGAGGCTTTTTTGCCTTTAAAACTAAACTTTTTCTAGCCATTTTACTTCCTCCTTACGCTTTTTTGAATGGCATTCCGAGCGCTGTCAAGAGTGCCTTTGCTTCGCTGTCGGTATTTGCATCAGTAACGATACATACATCGAAGCCTCTTACTTTTTCAATTTTGTCGTAGTCGATTTCAGGGAAAACTATTTGCTCTTTGATACCCATTGAGTAGTTACCCTTACCATCAAATGATTTTGTAGAAATACCTCTAAAATCACGTACACGTGGAAGAGCAACAGAAATTAATCTATCTAAAAACTCCCACATTTTCGCACCACGCAAAGTTATTTTTGCACCAATTTTCATTCCCTCACGGAGTTTGAAGTTTGCAACTGCTTTTTTAGCACTTGTTACCAAAGGTTTTTGACCTGTAATAAGCCCTAATTCTTCAACAGCCATATTAAAACTCTTTGCGTTGTCTTTTACATCACCAAGACCAGCATTTACCACAATTTTGTTTAAATGTGGAACTTGATTAATGTTTTTGTAACCTAACTCTTTTTCAAGAGCTGGAACAACTTTTGTTTCGTAGTAAACTTGCAAACGAGGTTTTTCCTTTTTGCTAGTTACTTTGCTATCGGTTGCAGTTTCCTTAGCAACCTGATTAACTTCACTTTTCACTATTTAATCCTCCAAATGTGGTTACTTGCCTTGAGATTTAGCAACTGGGGCTTTACGCTTTGTAGTTCCTGCAATTTTGCTAGATTCTACACCAGTTGACTTTGTTGATTTTGCAACGGTTTTCTTAGGAGCAGTTTTTACCTTTTCCTTTTCTTCCGTTTTCTCGACCTTTGTCTTCTTTTCGCTTACAGACTTTGCTTCTTTCTTTGTGCGAGTTTTCTTTTCTCCATCCATAAACGCACCGCATTTTTTGCAAGCACGGTGTTTATTGCCTTGCTCGTCAAAAGCGTGACCGATACGAGTTGCTTTTCCACAAGCTGGGCAAAGTATCATAACGTTTGAAACATCAATTCCTGCTTCAACCTTTTTGATACCGCCTTTGTCTTTTTGAGAACGAGGTTTTGTGTGTTTGTGTACGATATTTACACCTTCCACAACCACTTTACCTTTTTGACTGTCAGAGGACATAATCTTACCAGTTTTACCCTTGTCTTTACCTGCAATTACGACAACATTGTCGCCTGTTCTTAAATTACTGTTCATAAGATTCCTCCTTATAGTACTTCGTTAGCAAGCGAAATAATTTTCATAAAGTCGCGCTCACGGAGTTCTCTGGCGATAGGTCCAAATACACGAGTACCTTTTGGTTGTTTGTCCTTATCGATTATTACGCAAGCGTTTTCATCGAAACGGATTGAACTACCATCTGGTCTGCGCAAGCCACGTTTGCTACGAACGATTACGGCCTTTACAACATCGCCTTTCTTTACGCTACCACCAGGGATAGCATCTTTTACTGTACCAACGATTATATCGCCGATATTACCAGTTTTTCTAAAAGAACCGCCAAGCACACGAATACACATCAATTCTTTTGCACCAGTGTTGTCAGCTACTTTTAATTTTGTTTGAGGCATTATCATAATAGATTACTCCTTTGCACTATTTCGCTTTTTCAATTATTTTAACCAATCTAAAATGTTTGTTTTTAGATAATGGACGAGTTTCAGCGATTACGACCTTATCGCCTATTGAACACTCATTTTTAGGGTCGTCAACGAAGAACTTTACAGTCTTTTTGACGAATTTCTTATAAATAGGGTGGCTAACACTGTTAACGATAGCAACTACAGCAGTTTTGTCCATAAGGTTGCTAACAACGATACCAACACGCTGTTTACGACTGTTTCTTTCTTGCTTTTCCATAATTTACCTCCACCCTTAATTATCCTTTTTACCTTCTGCCAACTCACGTTCACGCAAAATTGTCATAACTTTTGCAATGTCTTTGCGGATAGAGTTTAGCATCATAGGATTTGTTAATTGACCAGTTGCGTGAGAGAAGCGCAAATTGAAGTGTTCGCTTTTTAAGCTTTTCAACTTGTTTTGCAATTCTTCTGTGGTCATTTCTCTAAATTCCTTAGTTTTCATTGCTTACTCCCTCCTCCTTGGTCTCTTTTTTAGCAACTCCATTGAGTTTGGCATCAACAATTCTATCTAAATCAGCTTTGCTGTAGAATTTTGTTTCAACAGGTAATTTGTGAGCAGCTAAACGAAGTGCTTCA
Organism: uncultured Clostridia bacterium; assembly: GCA_944383295.1. Classification (GTDB taxonomy): domain Bacteria; phylum Bacillota; class Clostridia; order Christensenellales; family UBA1242; genus UBA7867. The sequence goes on along the minus strand of CALWOW010000002.1, from coordinate 9,014 downwards.
CGTGCTGTTTCTTCTGGAACGCCAGCGATTTCAAATAATACTCTACCTGGGCGAACAACAGCAACCCAACCTTCCAAATTACCTTTACCTTTACCCATACGAGTTCCCAAAGGTTTTTGTGAGTAAGGTTTGTCTGGGAATATTTTAATCCAAACAGTACCTACTCTTTTCATATAACGAGTCATTGCTACACGAGCAGCCTCAATTTGTCTTGACTTAACCCAACAAGGTGCTGTAGCAACAAGTCCATATTCACCATAAGCAATACGGTTACCACGCAAATCCTGACCTTTCATACGGCCTTTTTGCACCTTACGGTGTTTTGTTCTCTTTGGCATTAACATTATTGCTCACCCCCCTGTTTTTTAGGAGTTTTGTTTGATTTTAAAATTTCGCCTTTGTAAATCCAAACTTTTACACCAAGCACACCATAAGTAGTGTGAGCTTCAGCGAAACCGTAATCAATGTCTGCTCTAATAGTGTGTAGAGGAACAGAACCTTGTGAATATTGCTCACTACGAGCGATTTCGGCACCGTTAATACGACCGCTTACCAAAATCTTACAACCTTGAACACCTGCTTTCATTACACGTTGCAAATTTGCTTTGATTGCACGTTTAACCAAAACACGCTTTTCAATTTGAGCAGCGATAGTTTGAGCAACTACTGCTGCATCAGTGTCAAGATTTTTTACTTCCTTGATATTAATTGAAACTTGTTTTCCATCAACTAATTTATCAAGTTCCTTCTTTAATTGTTCAATACCTGCACCCTTTTGACCTATAACAAGTCCTGGTCTGCCTGTAAGAATGTTTACAACCACTTTACCTTGCGCACCTTGTGCACGTTCGATAGAAACGCGAGAAATCAAAGCGTCGTGGTATTTTTTAAGAATAAATTCACGAACAGTGTTGTCTTCAAGAAGATTTTTAGCAAAATCTTTCTTGTCAGCATACCAATTTGCGTCCCAAGGTTTTACAACACCAACTCTAAGTCCGTGTGGATTAACTTTCTGACCCATAATTACTTCGCGCCTCCTTTTGTTGAAGTGGTTTTCTTTGCAGTTGTCTTACTACTTGTAGCAGATTTGCTAGTTGTAGTCTTTTTTGCAGTTGTCTTGCTAGTTGAAGTCTTTTTTGCTGGTGTTTTTTCAGCGACATCAGCTTTAACTTGTTCCTTAGCAGTTTCAGCAACATCTATATTAGTTGTAGCAGTTGCTTCTTGTTTTGTTGTCTTTGCAGACTTTTTAACAGCAACAGGTGCAACATTCTTTTCATCTAAAATGATAGTAATGTGACTTGTGCGTTTTAAGATTTGGTCAGCACTACCGTGTGAACGTGGCCACCATCTCTTGTAAGTTGGACCTTCGTTTGCATATGCTTCTGCAATGTAAAGGTCATCTTTTGCGATATTTTTAAACTCAGCATTTGCACCAGCAGACGCAAGGATTTTAACCAAAACTTCACTTGCAGCTTTTGGTGTGCCTTGCAAAATAGCCATAGCCTCATTGTAACCTTTGCCACGAATAATGTCGAGGACAATGCGGACTTTGCTTGGGCTTATGCGTACATATTTAGCCGTTGCTTGAGGGCGACGGTCAGCATTTGCTTTACGAGCAAGTGCTTTTTCTCTCATTCTTTTTGCCATACATTATACCTCACTCTTATTTCTTGGCAGCAGCGACTTTTGAACCGCTGTGTCCTTTAAATGTTCTAGTTGGAGCAAACTCGCCGAGTTTGTGTCCTACCATTTCAGCAGAACAGTAAACGGGAATGTGTTTACGACCGTTGTGAACAGCGATTGTGTGTCCTACAAAGTCAGGGTAGATTGTGCTTGCTCTTGACCAAGTCTTGAGAGGTTTCTTCTCATTCTTGGCGTTGAGTTCTTGAATACGGTCCATCAAGCGCTTTTCCACATACGGCATTTTCTTCAAACTTCTACTCATAATGCTTACTCCTAATTAACTCTTTTTAAAATCATATTGCTACTTGGTTTACGTTTGTTACGAGTCTTTTTACCAAGTGCAGGTTTACCCCAAGGGGTACGTGGTCCAGGCAAACCGATTGGAGCCTTTGACTCACCACCACCATGTGGGTGATCAACAGGGTTCATAACACTACCACGAACAGTAGGTCTAATACCACGGTAACGAGTGTTACCTGCCTTACCCCATTTAACCAACTCGTGGTCAACATTACCAATTTGACCGATAGTTGCACGGCATTTTGCTGAAACCATACGCATTTCGCCGCTAGGTAACTTTAAGGTTGCTCTTGAACCTTCTTTTGCAACCAAACGAGCAGATTCACCAGCACTACGTGCCATTTGTCCACCCTTACCTGGTTGCATTTCAATGTTGTGAATAACAGTACCAACAGGCATATCTGCCATAGGCATAGCATTACCCACTTTGATTTCGCTATTTGCACCACTCATAACAACTTGACCAACGGTAAGTCCAAGTGGAGCAATTATGTAGCGTTTTTCACCATCTGCATAATTTAATAAAGCGATGTAAGCACTGCGATTTGGGTCGTACTCAATAGTTTTTACTGTTGCAGGAATACCATCTTTATTACGCTTGAAATCGATGACACGGTATTTTCTTTTTGTACCGCCACCTTGATGACGCACAGTAATTCTACCATACATATTACGTCCAGCATTCTTCTTCATTGGTTCCAACAAAGACTTTTCTGGAGTGTTTGTTGTAATTTCCTCAAAAGTTGGGCGAATGGTGTGACGCAAAGTAGGTGTTATAGGTCTAAATCTTTTAACTGACATAACTAATCCTCCTGTGCATTAAGACAAGCTTTCGAAGAACGCTATTGGCTTGCTGTCTTTCTTTAAAGTAACGATAGCTTTTTTAACACTTGAAGTGTAACCAGCTGTTCTTCCTTGTCTTTTTTTAGGTTTTTTTGAAGTGATTTGAGTGTTTACTGATTCAACATCTACGCTAAACAACTCTTGTACTGCGCTTTTAATTTGAGTCTTAGTAGCCGATTTATCTACCACGAACCAGTAGCGTTTCTTTGCTATATCGGCATAACTCTTTTCTGACAAAAGCGGTTTAATAATAATTTTATTTGCTTCCATTATTCAGTATAAGCCTCCTCTATAGATTTGATAGCCTGTTTTGTGATAAGAATCTTATCAGCACTAATGATTTGGTAAACATTTAGCAAACTAAAGTTTTCAACCAAAACTCTTGCAATGTTTGCGCTTGCTTTCATAACATTTTCATTAGGTTGGTCTAAAACAACCAAAACTGATTTGTTAAACTTGAAAGCATCGAGCACTGCCTGCATATTTTTTGTTTTGTAGTCTGGCAAATCGAAGTTTTCAACAACGAATACATCTTTTTGCTTTAATTTTGCGCTGATAGCGCTACAGAAAGCAACACGCTTTGCTGTCTTGTTAACCTTTTGAGAATAATCACGAGGTTTAAGAGCAAAAGCAAGTCCACCTTTTGTCCATTGTGGTCCACGGCGACTACCTTGACGAGCATGTCCTGTGTGTTTTTGTCTCCAAGGCTTTTTAGCTCTACCACGAACTTCACTACGGCTTAAAGTCGCTTTTGTACCCTGGCGTTGATTGTTAAGGTACGCTACCACCACCTGATGAATGAGTGACTCTTTGTATTCTGCACCGAATACTGCATCATCAAGTTTTACATTGCCGACTTCAACGGCTTGCAAATTATAAACTTTTGTTGTAGGCATAATTCACTCCTTCTAGGCTTTGACAGCGTTTCTTACCATAACCACACCATTACGTGGGCCAGGAATAGCGCCTTTTACCAAAATTAAGTTTCTACTACTATCAACCCTTACGACCTCAAGGTTTTGAACAGTTGTGCGTGTACCACCGTAGCGACCAGCCATACGCTTACCCTTAAATACTTTGGCGATACCAGGACCACTACCTAAAGATTGGTGACGGTGAACCTTGTTACCACCGTGAGTATTGTCTTGATGACGCATACCCCAGCGTTTGATTAAACCAGTAAAACCATGTCCACGGCTGTTACCGATTACGTCAACTTTTTCGCCTTCGCTAAATACATCACATTTAATTTCTTGTCCAACAGCGTAAGTAGAAACATCTTGCACGCGGAATTCACGTAAAATACGTTTTGGCTCCACGCCAGCCTTTTCAAACGTACCAAGTCTTGGCTTGTTTACCAAGTTCTTATTGATACTACCATAGGCAACAACAATTGCATTGTAGCCGTCCTTGTCTTCGTTTTTAATTTGAACGATAACATTTGGTTCAGCTTCAACAACTGTTACAGGAATTACTAAGCCATTGGTAGCAAAGACTTGTGTCATGCCAAGTTTTTTACCTAAAATTGCTTTGTTCATAACTTTCTCTCCTTATTGTTGTTTGCCTATAATTTGATATTGATATCAACACCTGCAGGTAAGTCAAGTTTGCTTAAAGTATCAACTGTCTTACTGTTTGCGCTGAAAATATCAATCAAGCGTTTGTGTGTGCGCAATTCGAATTGCTCACGGCTATCCTTGTTTACGTGTGGTGAACGAAGGATAGTAATGATTTCCTTGTCGGTTGGTAGAGGGATAGGTCCCGAAATCTTACAACCAGACTTTGTAGCTGCTTCAACAATGCGAGCGGCAGCCTCATCGATTAAGCGGTGGTCAAAAGACTTTAGCTTAATTCTAATTTTTTGTGTACTCATTGTACGACCTCCGAAAAGTATAACTCTTCAAGCGTTAGGTGATATCACCCATCCGTCGCAAACCCAAGTTTTATACCGACAGACCCACAACTCCGTGTTTTTTCTCGTGCCGTATGGCTAAAAAATTTGAAAAAATTTTTTGTTAATAAATAATAATGCCACGCGCACGTGAATACGCACCCGAGTGTGTCACACTGTAAGTCAAAAAAATAAAAAATATTTTGTAACGCTTGAACGCAGTGCTTTTGCACCACTTGTACGCCCAAATTGTCCATAAAATGTTGCTATTTTATGGTAACTTTGGGTTTCTACCCAGACTAACAGTAGTATGATTATATAACAAGTGAGGGGGATTGTCAACACTTTTTTGCAAAATTTTTACAAAAAAGTGTTGGCTGTGCGACTGTTTCTTTCCTTCCTTTCCCTACTCTCTGCGCACAGTCAATCATAAGATTTTTTATACATTATTTCTTTTGCAAAATTTTTACAAAAAAGTGTTGGCTGTGCGACTGCTTCTTCCCTTCCTTTCCCTACTCTCTACGCACAGTCAATCATAAGTTTTTTTATACATTATTTCTTTTGCAAAATTTTTACAAAAAAGTGTTGGCTGTGCGACTGTTTCTTTCCTTCATTTCCTCACTCTCTGCGCACAGTCAATCATAAGCTTTTTTATACATTATTTCTTTTTGCAAAATTTTTACAAAAAAGTGTTGGCTGTGCGACTGCTTCTTCAAATATAAAGGACTTCTATGCTAAATGTATTATTTTTGCTTTTCATTATTAATTTACTTGTTTATAAAATTAAGAAATGTTAAAATTATAAAAAATTTTTGAGGGTAAAAATGAAAACTCCCATAATAATTGCTGGTTACGGGGCTATCGGTAAAACTTATTTAGGTAAAAAAAACAAAAACATTGTTGATTTAGAGGCTAGCAAATACAGATATTTTATAGATAACTTAACCGAAGATGAAATAGAAAAATATAAAGGAACATTTGCAAAATACAGAACTCCAAATCCTGATTGGCCGAATAATTATTTTAAAGCAATTAATAGTTCTTTAAAGCATTATGATGTAATTCTTACTTCCTTACATCAAGAAGTTTTGCAATTTTTAGCACAAAACTACCCAGACTACTTTATCGCATTCCCTACAAAAAAGGCAATGAAACAAATTATTCAAAGAAGTAAAGCAAGAGGAAATTCAAAAGATTACATAAAGAGCGTAAAAAAATACAAACGGCAATGGTACAAATTTTTAAAAAACTTTCCACAAAATCGAATAATTTGGATTGAGCCTAATAAATATTTGGAGAACTATTTAATTGATATGAATATAATAAAAGTCTAGAAAATTTCTAGACTTTTTTTATTTGCGTAACTCTGTTACTTTTATATACTGCTCTCTTGCTTCTTCTTTTGTAAAACCTAAATCCAAAAAAACATTTATTGCTGTATTAATAGACATAGATAAAAAACAATTTGGGATTTGAAGCATTTCTTTTATAATTTGCAACCTTTTTGTTTTATCGAAATCATTTTTACTTTCCGCTAACATTTTGTCACAACGTTTTATATAATCTTCATACATATACTCACCTATCGAATAATTTGATTGTTTTCTTTATCTTCATTATTAATTGTCAAGTTATCAGGCGATACTTCGCCTTCACTTATAAAAGATTTATCCCTAATATTATCAACATAATTACAATATTCTATCAACCTTTGAGCAATATTGAAATCTGGGTCATCCATCCATTTACCTGTTTTATTATGAAAATTAATTTGCATACGAGCCACTTCTAAATTAGTATTTTCTTCTACATAACTACTTTTTATATCCGGTATTATATGATTTGCATTAAAATACGCACCTATATAATCATACTGACCTTTATTAAAACCATCTTGGAGCTCTCGATGTTTTATTTCTTCAATTTTATTAGGAGGAGTTATTTTTAAATAAAAATTACTTTCTTCGCCCACAAAAGATACTATTCCTATCATCGAATAGATATCATCAGCTTCCTTTTCTTTTATAATCGTAAATTCATAATTTTCGGCATTATCTAAACTTTCGTGAATATTCGAATACAACTGATTTGCATACTTTAATGAAGAAATATCTCCCAAATCTATTTTGCCTACCTGTTCCAAAAAAATTTCGATTTTTTCTCTATCTGTTAGGAAGCAAATCTCATCATAAATAAACTCTTTATATTCTTTTTCAAGCTCTTGAACTTTTTGTTGATTGTAAATTTCTTGATTTTGTTGTTTATGATACAAATCATCTTCTATTTTTACACGGTCAACTATTTTAGCCACAGCATCTTCAAATGACTTAAATATTTTAGACCTTTCTTCCATATTAACCTTAAATCTGTTGTCTAAAAGTTTTAAAATTAATTTTTTATCTATTTTAAAATTAGTCATATCAGAAAAACCATATAAAACTATTCGTTCGCCAATTTTTAAACCATAAGGTAACTCATTTTGTGGTACATTAGGAATGGACATGTACATATCCGTATGACCACCATACTTTTTGTTTGCTTGGTCGAAATTCGTACCACTCATAAAATTCGCTTCAATTCCTATACTTCTCAACAAATCAATGCAAATAAGATTAAAATTGTAACAAACTACTTCGTTGTTTTCTAAACCAACAGTTTTTAAATAATTCAAATTCGATTGTTTTTCATGCATAGGTCCTTGCTGGTCTGCAGCGAAAAATCTAGCGTCATAATTTAACACAGAGCACAGTTTAACATAAACGTACAAACCTTGTTCAAATTTGTTTAAATCTTGCGGTATGCTATTTAAAATATATTTTTTAAAACTCGGATTAAGAGTCATCAACTCTAATGCTTCTTTATTTGTCATACGATTATTATATCACAAAACAAATAAAAGTCAAATTAAACTTTCATTTTAAAAACAAAAAAACAAAGCGTTTTGCCTTGTTTTAAATTAAAATTATCTTTGTATTGTAGCAGGTAATTTTGAATATTCGCCTTTATATAAATTGTCAGCAAATATTGATAAATCGTCCAAACGGAATTTTGCGACCTTTTTTGCCTCTTCAACAGCATTTTCGCCACGAGCAACACTAACTTTACATTTTTGCAAGCACTCTACATCATTTAAACCTTCACCAAAATAAACTACATCTTCTACTGATTTTGGCATATCTTTACCGTTTTCAACAATCCATTGCAAAGCCTTAAATTTAGTACTAGCAGGAATTTCAATATACTTTCCAGGATAAACAGTTCCGTCTTGTCCCAAAAGCGCTTGTAAATTATCAATAATTGATTTTCTTTTGTTTTTGTTTAAACTTATAACATATAATTGATTAACATCACCGATTTCAGTTAATACATCATCAATATTGCGACCAGAACGAACACCTTGTATTTCTTTTAAGTTCATAGAACAAGCACCCTTTTTCTCATCGTGACGCTTGAAAACTCCAACAGCAATATTGTTTACATTTATCTTATTAATTAAAGTACTATCCTTTGCATTTTTATCTGCGTTTTCATTCTTTGATGCAAAACCATTAACTTGACTTTCAATGAAATTTTCATCTTTAGTAGCATACATAAAAATAGATTTATTATCTGCTTTTATTGCTGTATCAACAATATTTTTAACAGTTTCTTTTTCCAAAGATTTATTTACCAACAAATGATTATCACAATCATAAATTTGAGCACCACAATTAGCAACAATCCAAGGTTTTATTTCCATAGATAAATTATCATTTATCTGCTTAACTGTATTTAATGCTATTCTATAATTAGCACCTGTAATAAAAATAAAATTAGTTTTACTTAAATCTGCTTTTCTAAAAATATCCAAAACTTGAGGATATAATTTACCTTCTTTATCTAATAAAGTTCCTTCAATATCAAAAGCAAGCGTCATCTTTTCCATTTCATCAACCTCTAACAACTTTTTATATTTAAAGTATAACACAAAATAAAAACTTGTCAATATCAAAAATAAAAAAACGAGGCTATTACCTCGTTCTCTATTATACCTAAAACTGAATAGTCTTAATAAGATTTTAAATTCTTGGAAAATTGTAGAGCACCACTCTACTCGAGCAGTCAAACTGCTATGACACCTCACAATTCAAAAGAATTGTGGTCGACTTGGATTTACGGCTCTTAACCGTATTCCTTAAAAGGAGGTGATCCAGCCGCACCTTCCGGTACGGCTACCTTGTTACGACTTCACCCCAGTCATTGGTCTTGCCTTAGGCACCTGCCTCCCTTGCGGGTTAGCTCAGCGACTTTGGGCACT
>CALWOW010000001.1 GCA_944383295.1 uncultured Clostridia bacterium | reverse complement strand
TACAATTATATAATTTTTTAAAATAAAAATAACTTCTTTATTTTAAGCACTCGAATTTTATAGTTTATTTTGGCATTTTGCTATTTTTAAAACAGTGATATCTTAAATTTTATTTTTAAATTAAATTAATTAATAATAAAAAATAGTTTAAATTTTTGCAATTTAAACTATTTTTGTTAATTAAAAGGTTTTATTATTTATTTACCCAAACAAAATTTTGAAAAAATTTCATTTATAATATGTTCGCTTGCTGTTGTACCAGTAATTTCGCCCAAAGCGTCCCACGCTTGCATTAATGTAATAGACAAACAGTCTAGTGTGGTGTTTTCACAATGTTCAATCGTGTCAATTAGCGCATTTTTCGCTTTTTCAAGGCAAACAATATGTCTATTGTTTGTTAGTAAAATATCACTATCGGCAATGTTTTGGTCAATCGTCTTGTCAAAAATAAGTTGCTTAAGTTCTTCTATATTTTTCCCTGTTTTTGCGCTAACTATTAAATCATAATCTTTTTCATTTACTGTTTGTTGTTTGTCCGCTTTATTTAAAATTTTTATTACATTTTTGTTGTTGATTTCTGGTATGCTTTTATTAGGTTTATCTTGTACCAAAACTACCAAATCAGCAGTTTCGATTTCGCCAACTGCTCGCTTTATACCTACACTTTCTACTGTGTCATTAGTTTCTCGAAGTCCTGCGGTGTCTGTAACATTAAATAACAAGCCGTTAAACTCATAACTTTCGTTTAATGTGTCACGGGTTGTCCCTGCTATGTCGGTAACAATAGCACGTTCATAACCAACCAAAGCATTCAATAAACTGCTTTTGCCGACATTTGGGTCGCCTGCTAGTACTACTTTTACTCCATTTTTTACTTTTAGCCCTGTTTTTGCAGTAGCAAGTTGTTTGTCTATTTTCTTAACTATTTCTGTTGAAGTTTCAGCAATTTTTTGTGCTGTTATGTACTCAATATCGTGTTCAGGATAATCTAACGCAACATTTACTTCGCAAATACAGTTTGTCAGCTCGTCTTGAAGTTGCTCGACAAAATGTTTTAAGTTACCATACATCAAGCGAGAACCAGCACGCAAAGAAGCCATACTGCTAGCATTGATTAAATCAATAATGCCTTCCGCTTGACTCATATCCATTTGCCCGTTTAATACGGCACGTTTGCTAAATTCCCCACGCTCTGCAAGTCTAGCGCCTTTTTGAATTAATGCACGCAAAACGGTTTGGCTTAAATAATAACCACCGTGAATTTGCAACTCTACAACTTCTTCGCCTGTAAAACTTTTGGGAGCAGGGAAGTATAGCCCTAGGGCGTCATCTTGTATATCATCAATAATTAGTTTTCCAAATATCGCTTTGCGTGGTTCGGGTTGCTTTTTACTAAACGGAGCAAAAACTTGTTTTGCAATTTCCAAAGCACGTTCTCCACTCAAACGAATAATCGATACGCCACCTTGTCCAAGTGGTGTAGCGATAGCGCAAATCGTATCTGCCATCATTCACCTCTTATGTTTTGTATAATATTTTTTTAAAATTTTTGCAATAAATTATGTAATTTTTAATAAAAAATTGATATGCTAGTAAATAAAGTTTTTAAAAGTTATCCACATTAAAAAAGCATTAAAATTTGCTTGAATTTGTCGAAAATCACACTTAATCTGTATTTTTTAGCACTTTATCCACCAAATTTATCCACTTACCCACATTTTTTTTAAAAAACATTGTTAAACTTTATAAAAATTTATCTCATCAATTCTCGATAACGTTCGTGTCTTTCGGCTAAATCAGTTATGCATCTGTTTTGCTCGACGAGTTCGCTTTTAGGAATTTTGTATCCGCTCTTTTTTTGAATATATGCTAAACGCTGAAACGTATAAACCGCCTGCCCATAAGTTTTAAAAGCGCCGACTAATCTAAACATACTCTGGGAAGATAATTCAAAATTTGTTTTGCCCTGAAAAGCAAAAATTTCTGGCTTGTTGTTTTCTATAGCAATTATGTTTTCTTTTGCAAGTCTTTTTGCTTCAAGTGGTATTTTGTCATTTTTATAATTTGCTATAAATACGCCTATTTTATTGTTAAAATCGTAATTGTATGAAATAGAATTGTCTAAAACAAGCGTCCAAAAATTCGTTTTGCTATTTATGTATAAAAATTCTAGCGTTTTTCTGTCACAAATATAAAAACCATTATAATCTGTTACAAACGACTTAACGATAAAATATTTGTATCTAGAAGCATCAAGATACTTTTTTCTTGTCTCTAAAATATTGATTAAATTTTCAACAATTGTTTCTTTTGTTTCCATAAGCGCTTTCCTTGTGTTGTTTATGTTATTATACTTTATAAAATTAGTTTAGTCAAGATTAGTTTGTTAATCTATTATAGTTAATGCAAAAAAGAATAATTTTGATAAATTTTTGTAAATTAAAGTATATGCGTATTAAAAAAAGTAAAATTAAGTTTGTTTGTAAATTTATTTGTATTTTTTAAATATTTTCTGCGTATTTATTTGCTATTTTTTCATGATTTATTTATAATAAGCATAGACAATTTATTTTTACACTTTATAGGGCTAAAGCATAATATAAAAATAAAAAAAGCGCTTTTGTTTGCAAAAAATAAAACACATTTTTTCGATTTTATAATAGTTTTTTGCATTATAAAAAATAATTAGCGCACAATAAAAATAAAGGGGTTGAAATGTCTAAAGAGAAAAAAATAGACGAAAATACAGTGCAAGTAAAACCTATTATAAAAAAACGTGGTGGTTGTGGCTCGTTTTTTATGGGGTTTATGTTTGCTTTTGTATTTTTAATAGTTAGTATTGGTGGCGTTGGCTTATATTGTTACTACAATGTAACTTTAACGCAAATTGAAAATACTTTGGGTTTGCATCTGCCGATAGAAGGCGAAATTAGGGATAAATCTTTAAAAGATTTAATTGCTTTGGGACTAGAATACAAAGATAGTTATACAGAAGCAACTTTGGAAACTGTGGAAACGGATTTCGGTGTTAATTTGCCAACTACAATTCCAGGCACGGAAATAGGCTTAACTCCTGTCTATGATGCTGAAATAAACTTTTTGGGAACTGTGCAAGCAGTTAAAAAATACCGTATTCAAGATATTGCAAACAATTTAGATGCGTTTGTTAAAGCAGTGCTACCTATATTATATGACAACACGACAGTAAATCAAGTGTTAAATAGTTTGCAAGTTACAATACTCAGCGATTTAGGTTATCCTGCGTTAGTTGATAAGTATTACAATATTGGCACACCAGAACTACCTGTAAAGAAAAGTTTGGGCGAGTTGACAATCAGTCAAGCACTAGAAATTTTGCCAGAGCATTTTGGGAATGAAAAATTGACCGTACAAGAGTTGATAAATGCTACGGGCTCAAAAATAATGCCATATCCAACTACGGGCAAAGATAATTATGCGGGTTTGCGTTATTTAGTTATTACCGAAATTACAACCGATATTTTATTAGAAAATACCGATGGTGCTTTGTTAAATGATTTGTTAGACTTATCACAATTTGAATTTGCACAAACTACTCAATTTAACATAACTAAATTAAAAGATATGCTAGATTATATGCAAGGCGTACCGCTATATCAAATTGTAAATATCCCTAGCGAAGTAAATTCAACAAGTAGCGCAGGCGACCAAATATTGTTTGCTTTAAGAAATGCTACTTATAATGATTTGCAAAACGAAGATGTCATTGCTACCTTAACAACAAAAATTGACGAGGCATATCCGGATTTTGTTTTAAGCAATATAATTGATTTTAGCACTATGCAAAATCTTGACTTTTTAGCAAATACTAGAATAACCGATTTAATCCGTGACCCTAGCACGACTATTACAAATCTATTGAGTAATGTTTATATAGGCAATTTTGTTACATTAGGTAGTGTAGTAGAAGGAAATGAAAACTTCTTTAACGACACAATATTTAGAAATATTAATGCCGATACTTTGTTGTCACAGTTAAGAGATACAATCAACAATTTGACAATTTCGCAAATACTCAATGCTTCACAGTTGGAAAGCAGTGGCTTAACAGCAGAGCAAAGACAAATGACTATGCTTGAATTGTTGCAATCAGCAGAAGGTGCGACTTTGCAAGAAATGATAAGTATAGGACAAAGCGATGCTACAAGTTTTGTTGCTAGTTTGGGTGGCTTTGTTTATGCTTTGCGCAATACGACAAGTACAAACTTTACTACAAGTTTAACCAACATTGCATTAGTTGATTTGATAGGTACAGAAAATAGCCCTTCCGCTTTGGCGAGATTAGGTGATATGGACTTGCAAACTATTGCGGAAAGCGAAGATTTAATTGAAGTATTAGCAAGTGAATTCGGCACATTAGGCGAATTACTTAATACTCAAAATGATACAGGAATTTTAGGAATTATAGGCAATGTACGATTTGAAGATTTGTTAGGTAGCGACCCAGCAGGCGCAATAATGAAAGAATTGAAAAATAGTACTGCGACATTATCTACATTGTTGGGCAAAAACTTTGATAACAAATTAATTCAAGCGATTATGAATATTCAAGTCGGGCAGTTGTTTGGTGATAACCCTGAACAAGCATTTAAAGATGCACTTGCAGGCGAAAACAACACTTTGGGCGATTTGTTTGGCTTTGACGGAAGCACTACTCCTATGATGGGGTATATTGCAAATGTTAAATTTGCAGACTTGTTAGGTGACAACCCAGCAGATGCAATTTTAAAAGCAATTACTGTTAATAGTGAAGGACAAAATATTACTTTGGGTGAATTTTTGGGTAACAAAGAATCAACAGGTATTATGTCAATGATTTCAAGTGTAACTATGCACGACTTGTTGGGGCTTGATGGTGCAGTCGCTGGCGATGCTATTATGAATGCTTTAGGTGCAAGCAATAGCACTTTGGGTGAGTTGTTAAATATTAGCGCAACAAGTGGTGTTGCTGGGATTTTGGCAAAAATTGAATTGTCAAAATTGTTTGGCGAAGGTGCTGACCCTACCGCTACAATAAATGAAATAACAAATAGCATTAAACTTGTAGATGTGTTTGATGTTTCAGGACTTCAAGAAGACAATATCTTGAAAATTTTGTATAACAACAATCCAGATTTATTGATTAAAGATATTTCAACTGAAATAGAAAAAGTAACTTTATCGCAAGTTTTAGGTATAAGTGACACAGAACAACCGACAGGTTTATTTAGTTTAGTTGCAAACCTTACGGATGATTACACTGACAAAGAAGGGGTATTGCACAAACAAGTGACAATAGGCACGCTTGAAACAATGTTTATAAAAGAAGATTTGTCTATCAATGATTTGCACACTGCTGGAATTTTAAACGATAGCGATGTTGCGGGTTTAACAGAAGAAGAAAAATCAATGACAATTAGTCAATTTTTACAAGCATACAAAACAGCAATAGGGCGTTCTTGATTGATACAAGAATAAAAAAACAAAATGATTAAATCCTATTTTTGAAAATATAAAAATTATATTTTGCTAAAAATTTAAGGAGGGGGAAATGGAAACAGAAGTAAAAAGAGGGCGAGGTCGCCCTAGAAAAATACTAACAGAAGAAGAGTTGAACAGACCAAAACGTCCACGAGGTCGTCCAAGGAAAGAAATAAGTGAAGAAGAATTAAATAGGCCAAAGCGACCAAGGGGCAGACCTAGAAAAGAAAAAGTAGAAAGCAATTTACCAAAAAGGCCAAGGGGTAGACCTAGAAAATATCCTACAACACAAAATTTAACAGATGCGCAAGATAACGAGAATTTGCAAATTGTTGAAAACGAAAAAGCAACTGTATTAGAAAACAACACAGAAACCCAACAAGCAGAAACTGTTACAGAAAACAAGACACAAGTTGCTAATGAAAATCAAAAAACGGATAGTTTGGAAAAATTTACACAATCAACAGAAGATTTGCAAAAGGGTGAAAGTTATCTAAAATTTAAGACAAAAGTTGCTGGCATTATAGAATCTCGTGTTCTAGAGCCATTAATTCCTGCAAAACACTTAAAAGAAACTATTATTGAGCCACAACCTAAGCCAGTGATTATTACGCCACCTTTGGCAAATAAACTTAATATTAGTAGGCCAAAAACTCCACAAACTTTTGCGCCAAAACGCAACAAAAAAACATTTGAAAAAGCAAGATTAATGCCTAATAAAGTAATAGTCATTACAGGGGCAACCAGTGGTATGGGCTTTGCTATGGCAAAAAATTTATCTGCATTAGGTCATATTGTAATAGGGGTTGGGCGCAAGCCGGGATTGTGCCGAGATGCGTTAAATGAAATTCGTGATGCTTATCCAGAAGCAAACATTCATTTTTTGGTTGCTGATTTAAGTTTAATGAGTCAAGTCAAAATTTTGGCAGATGAGATAGCAACAAAAGTAGCAAGTTTGGGGCGAGGGTGCGTCGATGTGCTTATTCACAATGCCGGTCTTGATAGCCAAACTCGTAAAATTACTTATGAAAATCGTGAAGCAATGTGGGCGACAAATTATCTTTCTGTTGCGCTACTAACACAGTGTTTACAACCGATGTTAGATTGTTCTCACGATGCAAGAGTGATTACATTCACAACTTCACGTGCCGCACATAAGACAAAACTAAATTGGAAAGCAATTAGTCAAAAAAATGATAAATTGATTAAAAAAGTTTACAATCAAACAAAACTAGCCGACTTGATGTTTGCTTTGGAATATGACCATCGCAATGCTGACCGTGATGACTTGCATGCATATTGTGTTGACCCGGGCAATGTAAACACAACTTTGCGTACAAAGAATGCTAGCGGTTTAAGAAAGTTTTTCTTTAATATTTGGCGTAAACACGGGAAAACTGTGGAGCAAGGGATTGAAACTGCTATTTATCTAGCAATAGCCGAACAATTACCAAAAAATGTAGTATTTTATGCTAACAAAAAACCGTGTGACCCTAGTAAGTTCGCCTTGGACCAAAACAACAGAATGGCTTTGTGGCGTGTCACCGAACGTGAATTAAATTCGTAACACTCTCATTAAAAAGGGCAAAATTCAAAAATAGGAAAATAAAAAAGAATAGCATTTTGCTACTCTTTTTTTATTTAATTACAACAAATCATCTAAAAAATAACCTAAATATTTTGTGAGTAAAATTAATGTAGATAATTTAGGGACAGCGCCGTTTTTCCAACGAGAAAAATTTGCTCGTGAAATTTTTAAATCTCCGCAAAGCTTGTATTGAGTGATGTTTTGCTTTTTCATAATTGAAACTAAGTTTGTATAAAAATTTTGTGGTGGATAATTATATTTTTTGTATAGGTTTATATCTTTTAAATTAAGAATATAATCAAGCGACATTTCTAAATAATTAGCAATTTTTATTGCATTTTCCAACGATGGTGCGTAATTGCAAAAATCATAAAAAGTGTTTTTACCTAAAACCCCGTTTTGCTCTAATTCTAATATGCTTATATTCTTTTCTTTCAAGGCATCTAAAAATAAATCATATATTTTCATTTAAGACCCACCATATCGTTTAAATTTATTTTATAAATTATTACCTAAATTTGTTGATTTTAGGACTAACGGTGCTGTATAATATAAATATAAAATAAAAGGTAAACAATAGGTGATGTCTCGAAAAAATGATTTTTTAGATAATATTGAAGTAATTTGCAAACATTTTTTAAAAAATTTTTACAAAAGATATGATGATGAAATAGTTGTATATTTCAAAAACGGTAAGTCCGCAAAAATAACTGTACAAACTATTTCAAAAAAGGAAAAGCAAAATGAAAAGTTTAATCGAGCAAGTATTACAAAACGATAACGGAAAAATAAAAAAATTTGAGTTAAACAATAAATTAGAATTGATACAATTTATAAACTTTATATACCCGCTAGTATTTAAAGTTTTGGATAAATCGTTTGTATGTGTCGATTTTGGCTATGTTGCATTTAAAATAAAGATACAAAATTGTAAATAAAAAAGAGCGTTGCTAATAACTTAAAAATTAGTAACCACTCTTTTTATTTTTAAATATTATTTATAACTATCTACAATTTCCAACCATTTTTGGTAGTTGCTTTCTCGTTTTATATCGTGCGCTGTTGGTTTATAGATTTTACTTGAAGCATACAGTTTTGATATTTCAGTGATATCCTTAAACGCCCCGAAACACAAGCCACACATATAACAAGCACCTAGTGATGTTGATTCGGTTTCTTGCGAAACAGCGACAGGGAAGTGTAAAATATCGCTTTGGAATTGCATCATCAAACTATTATTAGACATACCCCCATCGACACGCATTTCTTTTTCGGAAATAGGGAATGTATCACGCATACAATCGAATACCGCACGTGTATTATAAGCAACCCCACGCAGTACCGAACGCACTAATTGAGCGGAAGTTGTCGCAAGGGTAATGCCTTCAAACTTTGCACGAGCGTCACCCTTCCAAAAAGGAGCACCGAGTCCTGCAAGTGCAGGTATAAAGAACACGCCACCAGTGTTTTCGACCGAACCTGCAAGCGTTTCACTATCTTTTGGTGAGTCAATTAAATGTAAACTTTCTTGTAGCCAATTAATACAAGCACCAGCGCTATACATATTTCCTTCCAAAGCGTAGGTAATACCTTCACGAGTGCGCCAAGCAACCGTTGTAATTAACTTTTGATTGAAAACAGGAGTATTGCCGATATTAGCCAACATAAAAGCACCTGTTCCGTAAGTTGTTTTTATATTACCTGTCTTGATACAATTTTGCCCAAATAACGAACTTTGTTGGTCGCCGATTATACCGCCGATTTTAATGTTTTTACCTTTGATGACGCAATCGCCGACATATTCATCGCAATTTACAATAGTTGCAAGACATTCTCTAGGTATGCCAAAAAATTGACAAAGTTCGTTGTCCCAATCTTGCAGTTTTAAATTGTATAAAAGGGTACGGCTAGCGTTTGAATGGTCCGTCACAAAACTTTTACCATTAGTTAAACAATATACAAGATAACTATCTAATGTACCTAAATATAATCTACCCCTTGCTCGTGCCTTTGCTACTTTTTCATTGTTGTGTAACAACCAAGACATTTTTGTAGCGCTAAAATAAGAATCAGGAAAAAGTCCTGTGCGTTTATGCAACATTTCAAATGCACGTTTATTTTTCTTTAATTCTTGACAATACTCGTGCGTACGGCGACATTGCCAAACTATTGCGTGTGCATAAGGTTTACCTGTTTTTGGATCCCATGCAACAGTTGTTTCACGTTGGTTGGTAATACCTAAACCATAGATAGCGTCTTCTGGCAAATCTGCAACTGTGCGCTCCAAACAGTCATACACACTTGTAACGATTTCCGCAGCATCTTGTTCGACCCAACCAGGATAAGGGTAATATTGCTTTATTTTTCGTCTTGCGACATTAAAGATTTCATGGCTTGTCATATCATAAGCCAAAGTGCGAATTGAAGTTGTACCTAAATCAACCGCAAGAATGTAACGGCGTTTGTCCAAAATATACCTCCAAATAGTGCTTTTTTAAATTATTTTAGCATTAATTTGCGAAAATAACAAACATTTTTATAAACTTTGCTATTTATTTGACTTTAATATCAAATAATTTTAAAATTAATTAGATAAACAAATTAGGGGTGAGTTATGCAAGATTTTGAAGTTGCTATTATAGGTGCAGGAATTGTCGGCGCTTGTATCTTTTCGGAATTAACACGCAAGGGTGTTAAGACAGTATTGCTAGAAGCGGGCAGTGATGTTAGTAATGGGAGTACAAAGGCAAATAGTGGTTTGGTACACGCAGGTTATGACCCAGAGCCAAACACTTTAAAAGCACGTTTTAATATTCGGGGTAATCAGTTGTACCCTGCAATGTGCGCTAGATTAAAAGTTGATATTTTGCAATGCGGTACACTTGTTGTTGCTAATGAAAATGGCCGTGAAGGACTTAATACTCTTTACGAGCGTGGTTTGATTAATGGCGTGCAAGGTATGAGAATAATTGAGCGTGATGAATTGCACGAAATGGAACCAAATCTCGCTGATAATATTGATATTGCGCTATTTGCGCCTACCGGTGCTGTTGTATCACCATATTTAACTTGTATTGCACTATGTGAAGAAGGTGTGGTAAATGGCGGTACTGTGAAGGTTAATTTTAAAGTTGATAAAATTAATAAAAACAATGATATTTACGAAATTTTTGCACAAAATGAAAGCGTAACCGCAAAATATGTTGTGAATTGTGCTGGTGTAGGTGCTAATGAAATAAATGCGCTTGTCGGTGCTCCACAAGTCCCTTTAAGTTATGTGAAGGGTGCTTACTTGTTGTTGGATAAATCACAACAAGGCTTTGTGCATCACCCTATATTTCCGTTGCCAACAAAATTAGGTAAAGGTGTATTAGCAACTCCAACTTTGCACGGAAATATTATGTTTGGGCCAAATGCTATACCTTGCGAACCGCACGACACAACTGTTAGTGCTGAAAATATTGCGGAAATAAAAGAAAAAGTAGAACTTTCGGTTAAAAAACCTAATTACAAAAAAGTTATTAAATTGTTTGCAGGTGTGAGAGTTGTTAGTGGAAATGATTTTGTAATTGAAAAACAAGATAATGAAAATTTCTATTATACCGCAGGTATTTGCTCTCCCGGACTTACCGCTGCTCCTGCTATTGCTGAATATGTAGTTGAAAAAATGCACGAAAACGGTTTGGAATTTAAACCTCATAAATTTGTAGCACGTAAACCTTATACTTGTACGGAAAAAATGAGCAAAAAAGATTTAAAAGAATTGATTAAAACTAAGCCAAGTTTCGGTAAAATTATTTGTAGATGTGAAAAAATAAGTGAAGGCGAAATTTTAGAAGCACTAAATTCACCGCTAAAACCTGTAGATGTTGATGCCATAAAAAGAAGAGTGCGCCCAACTATGGGACGTTGTCAAGGCGGCTTTTGTCTGCCAAAAGTAATCAAAGTTATTTCTTCCTATACAGGTATTCCACCTGAAAATGTTTGTCTAAATGGTGCAGGTAGTGAAATCATTTTAGATGATAAAAATACTAAATAAAAAAATACCAAATTTCAAGGGGTAGATATGAAAAAAACTGATGTTTTGATAATAGGGGGTGGACCTTGTGGGCTTGCAAGTGCTATCGGTGCAAGTTCGCAAGGCGCAAAAGTTACCGTTTTGGAGCGAGCAAATAGACTAGGCGGAATATTAAATCAATGTATTCATAACGGTTTTGGCTTGCATATTTTTAATGAAGAATTGACGGGCCCAGAGTATGCTCATAGGTGGGAAGAGCGTGTTGCTCAATGCGAAAATGTAGATATAAACACTGGCGCTTTTTGTGAAGAACTTAATTTGCTGAAAAATGGTAGTTTTTATGTGTGCGCAAGTAGTGAAAAAGGGCTGTTGGAGTATGAAGCAAAATCTGTAGTGTTGGCGTTAGGTTGTAGAGAAAAGCCAGCAGGTTCTATCTTGCTAGGTGGAAGCCGTCCAGCAGGCGTTTTTACGGCAGGATGTGCTCAAAGATTAATCAATATTGACGGTAAAAAAGTAGGTAAACGAGTAGTTATTTTAGGCTCAGGTGATATAGGCTTAATTATGGCACGTAGGTTGATTTGCGAAGGTGCGGAGGTCGTAGGAATATACGAAATAATGCCACAAAGTGGTGGTTTGGTAAGAAATATTACTCAATGCGTAAAAGATTTTAATATTCCGCTACACTTATCTACCACCGTAACTCGAGTAGTAGGGCAAAAGCGTGTCGAAGGTGTGTATGTTGCACCTGTAAACGAAAGACTGCAACCTATATTAGAATTAGAGAAATTTGTTCCTTGTGATACTTTGTTGCTTTCTGTTGGGTTAATTCCCGAAAATGAAATTGCAAGTGACTTAGGGCTAGAATGGAATAATGTTACAAACTCTTTTACAGTCGATGAATATTATCAAACAACGCAAAAGGGCGTATTTTGTGCAGGAAATGTTTTGCACGTGAATGATATGGTTGATAATGTTTCAAATGAAGGTGAAAGCGCTGGAAAAAACGCAGGATTGTTTGCATTAAAAGGATTGGATACTCAAAACAAAATCGAAATAACTCACGACGAACATATAAAATACACAGCGCCAAAATATGTTTACAATACAGGTAACGGCACAGTCAAAATAAGTTTTAGAGTAGATAAAAATTACAAACGCACCCTTATTAGTGCAATTAGCGGTGGACAAGAAATAAGCAAGCGCCCAGCACCAGCAGTCACTGCAGGGGAAATGCAAACATTAATTATAGATAAATCAAAAATAGTAAATGATTTGCATTTGCAAATAACAGTTTTAGATTAAAAACAAGCAAGGCTTGTTTTTTGTTTTATGTCTGCACTCTTTTTGTTAAGTTGTCATATAAAAAGGATTAAAGGAGTGTTTATGATTAATCAAGAAACTATGCAAATATTATCAAGAATACGAAGTTTACCTGATTTGTCCGCAAAAATATTTGGTCAAGGAATTAAAGGTTCTGCTTATTTTTGGGGTACAAAATTTGGTGTTGTTTGTCTTTTTGATGTTTTTGGGTTGCCGAAAAATAAGTTTTTGGGTTTACATATCCACGAAGGAAACAGTTGCACACCAACTACGCCTCCAAATGCTTTTGAAAATGCAGGTGGGCACTTAAATTTGACGAAAAATATGCATCCAAATCATTCGGGAGATTTACCACCGCTTTATTCAAATTCTGGTCACGCATTGTCGGCAGTGTTGATAGATAAATTTACGTTAAACGACATCAAAAACCGCACAATAATTATACATGCTCAACCAGATGATTTTTCTACGCAACCGAGTGGAAATTCTAAAGAACGTATTGCTTGTGGTGTAATAAAATAAATATAAAAAAATTTTTAGATAAAAACATATTTTAAACTTTTAAAAAATATATTTAAGTATAAAAATTAAGTATATTTTTTCACATTTTTGTCTATATTTTAAGTATGGAATTATTTAGAAGTTATGTATATGCGAACAGCACGCAAGCAAGATTGCAAGATTTTTTGCAAAATTATTTTGAAGGTAAAAAACCGATTTTTTTGTGTTTGGGTACAGACAAATTAGTAGGAGATTGTCTTGCCCCATTAATTGCCGAAAAATTGCGAATACTAAAATTACCGTATTATATTTATGGCGGACTTGATGCTCCTATTACAGCACAAAATGCTAGTTTTGCCTATGAGTTTATCCGTACTGTACACCCAACAAGCACTCTAATTTTAATTGATAGTATGGCTACCAAAACTCAATCAAATTTAGGTGATATTGTGATTACAGAAAAATATTTCGGCGCTTTTCACGATATACAAATAAAACCTGATTTGTGTATTTACGGTGTAACATCTTTATTGTACAACAATTTGCTAAATTGTGCTCGGCTTGCTAATGTAGAAAGAATAGCAAACACCGTCGCTACAGCAATAAAAAATAGTCTAATTTTAGTCAATAAAAAAATTACATTAAAGGCTGTTTAATACCGCCTTTTTTATTTTATATATTATTAAATAAAATTAAAAATTTTGGCATATTTTGTAGATTTTGTTTGACTTTTATTTTTAATATATATTAAAATAATAGTAAACAAATTTATCTAGTGCATATTTTATCATTTTTTAATCAAAATAAGTATTAGGGGGGACTATGTTAGGAAGAATGGCAACAGCACGCTTCGGTGTGATTATGGGTATGGTTATATCGTGCGTGTTAATAATAGCACTTGTTTGTGCTGTGTGTTTAAGACCAACAAACAATTCGAATTTAAACATTTCGACTGATACACCGGGGAGTGATTTAGGTGTGGTAGATGAAACCTACACGCCTAGCAAAAATGCAGAGCAAAAACCTTATCCTAGCACTGGTGAACAACAAGGCACTATTTCTGTGGAAAGTTTTAGTGGTTACACAATGCTTACTGCAACACCTATTACTTCGGAAACAGGTGCTAGTTATGTATTTGGTTATTGGCAAGATGCAAAGGGTACAAAGGTTGCAGGGGATAATACTATAAAAGTTAAGACTTATACAGGTACCGAATACATACCTATTTTTATACAAGAATACAACAGTCAACATCAAGATACAAATTTAGTACACCGTGTAAACGACCTTTCTTCATCAATTAGTTCACATATTACCGAAGCAAATGGTTATGGTGCAGGACAAATCTTTATTTTAAACGATGATATTGACTATAACTCAACAAACTTTACTCCATTAGGTACAAGTATTTCTAGTACAACTCCTACACCTTTTGCTGGTATTATTGATGGCGCAGGACATAAATTGTTAAACTTTATGGCAAGTGCGCAAGGTGCTTCATCATATGCACAAACTTATTTTGGTGGTATAGTTTGTCACCTCAAAGGTGGAGTTATCAAAAACTTAACTATTGAAAGTGGTGAAATAACTGCTACAAATTCGCAAGAAGTTGGCGCATTTGCTGGCAGAGTGCAAGATGGTTTGATTTCTCAGTGCGTAAACCGTGCAAAAGTTACAAATACCGCATCTAGTGGTATGGCTGGCGGTATGGCTGGTGCAGTGGTGCCAGGTTCAAACATTAGCAATGGATATAACGGCGGTTATTCAAGCGCAATGTACTACAACAAAAATTACGGTTCGATAGTTGCAAACTTTGTTGGTGCTATTGTTTATCAAAACCAAAATTGTGCTGTTTCAAACGGTGACGGTACAACTACAGAATATCCTTCTTGCTACTTAATAAAAAATGTTAATTTAGGTAGTTATCAAACAACAAGTTAGTTGTATAAAATATGTTGTAATTAATTTTTAATATTAAGGAACTTTACTTTCGTAGAGTTCCTTTTTTTTGTTGTTAGTTAAAAAATGATTTAATTTGCGTTTATTAATTTTAGATATATATTTTTAAATAATTATTTTTGATATTGAAAATTTATAAAAAATATGTTACAATCATAAAGGAGGGTAAAATGGTTATTGAAGATAAAATTATAACGATGGAAGATGTTAATGCTTTAAACAGCGCCACAAACGCAACGATTGTATTATCTAACACTGTGGGGCAAAATGCTGATATTATTGCTAAACTTTCAAATAATGTAAGAATTTTTGTGATTTGTGGCTATGACGCAACAAAATATGAAAAATATAAAACAAAAAAGTATATAGATAGAACGATATACACCCCAAAGCAACTTTCAGCAATAATTAAAACTTTTGAAAAAGTTGAAAAGCATATCAATCCACAATGGTCTGACACAGAAAAAGCACTGTATGTTTATCTTACTTTTATCAAAAGTATTGAATACGATTATTCCAAAAGCAATAACCGAACCAACAGCAATCTATGTGCATTGATTACTCGTAAAGCAAAATGCGCTGGATTTGCGACTTGCTTTAAAGAAGAAATGGATAGATTAGGTATTGAAAATGAGTTTAAAAATATTCCAAGAATTCATTCTTATAACGCAGTAAAACTTGATGGCTTTTGGCATATAATAGATGTAACTTGGGGGCGTAACTCGTTTGATGAATACTTAAATGGAGAAGTGTCTGCAAACAAAATTTTATACCATTTTGGTCAAAATACTACATCTGCATCATTATATGACTTTTGTGATAAACCTCAACATGATTATTATTTGTTTTCCGAAGAAGATATTGATATTGCCTTTGATAAGATTTACAACCAAGAGACGAGCACAAAATACAAAAACAATGAATTAACAAACATTTAACTTGAATATTACTTTTCATAGTAAGGAACTTTATAATATGTAGAGTTCTTTTTTTATTTTTATTTTATTAGTTTTAAATAGAAATTATATAACTATACTTTACTTTATTTAACAATAAATTTTAAAAAGTATTATTTATTTTACGAAATTTGTATTATTTTCAAAATTGCATAAAAACTGTCTTTGGACTTGATTTTTTGCTATATTTATGTTACAATAAGTTTACTTTTTACGGAGGTTACTATGAAGTACACTATTAACAACATTGATAAAACAAAAATCGAAATCGAATTTGAAGCAGATGCAAATGATTTTGAAGAAGCAACACAACGTGCTTATGAACGCACAAAAGGGAAATACGACATACAAGGTTTCAGAAAAGGAAAAGTACCTAGACGTGTTATCGAACGTACTTACGGTGAAGGTGTGTTTTTTGAAGATGCTTTTGCTGACGTTGCAGACCAAGCTTTCCAAATGGCTTTTAATGAACACACAGAATTGCGTCCTTTTGGAGAACCAAATTTAGAATTAATTAGTTTTGTAGAAAAAGTTTTAAAAGGGAAAATTACTACACTTGTTATCCCTCAACCTAAATTAGGTAAATACACAGGTTTAACAGTTAGCGCAATTTTAAACGAATTTGACCCGCAAATGGTTGAAGATGAACTTAAACACGCACAAACTCACCACACACACAGTCACCCAGTTGAAAACAAGGTTTCTGCACTCGGTGATATCGTTGTAATCGACTTTGTAGGTAGTACAGATGGCGTTGAGTTTGAGGGTGGAAAAGCAACTGATTACGAACTTGAATTAGGCTCTCATTCATTTATTGATACATTCGAAGACCAGTTGGTTGGTCACAAGGCAGGCGAACATGTTACTGTTAAAGTAAAATTCCCTGACAACTACGGCGCTCCTGCATTAGCGGGCAAGCAAGCAGTTTTTGAATGTGATGTAAAATCAGTAAACGAAAATCACATTCCAGAAATAAACGATGAACTTGCAAAGCACGTTGCAAACTTTGATACACTTGAAGAATGGAAGAAAGATGTTGAAGCGCAAATTCGTCACGAAATCGACCACAAAAATCAAACAATCAAAGAAGACGCTATTATTGCTAAAATTATTGACGATAGCGAAATCGAATTGCCAAAGGAATATGTTGACGAGCAACTTGATATGGTAATGCGTGATTTAACTCACCGTCTTGCTTATCAAGGTATGCGTATTGAAGATTATGCAAATTATATCGGTACAACTGTTGAAGAATTGCGTGAACAACGCCGTGATGATGCAAAACGTATTGCAGAAACAAAATCTGTTTTGGAAGCAATCGTTCGTGCCGAAAAGTTAGATGTTACCGAAGAAGATTTAGAAGCGCAAATTGCTGAAATGGCGAATGCGACAGGACAATCAGTTGCTGAATATAAAAAGCACCTTGACCAAAGACAATTAAGTTACATTGAAAGCGATATTTTGATGCGCAAATTAATGAACTTCTTGACAACTAACAATACTGTAATTGCTTCTAAAGATGGCGAAGGCGAAGCGAAAAAGACAGCAAAAAAAGCGCCAGCAAAGGCAAGTGCTACTAAAACAGAAAAAACAACTACAAAGACAAGTGCAAAAACAACAACAAAAACTACAAAAACTGCAACCAAAAAGACAGAAACAAAAAGTGATGCAGAACCAGCAAAGAAACGCACTTGCACACGTAAAACTACAACAAAATAATATATAACTTACAAAAGATAACACTCTAGATTAGAGCGTTATCTTTTTATTTTTCTGTCAAAAATAAATTCTTGATTATATTTTAAAATTTTTTGTAAAAAATCATTAAAAAGGTAGGTGTAA
Organism: uncultured Clostridia bacterium; assembly: GCA_944383295.1. Classification (GTDB taxonomy): domain Bacteria; phylum Bacillota; class Clostridia; order Christensenellales; family UBA1242; genus UBA7867. The sequence continues at coordinate 9,518 of CALWOW010000001.1, read as the reverse complement.
AATGTTTATTCCAACAGTTATTGACAAAACTGCTAATGGCGAGCGTACTTTCGATATTTATTCAAGGTTACTTGAAGATCGAATTGTATTTATAACAGGTGAAATTGATGATGTTGTAGCGAATACGGTTATTGCACAATTGTTATATCTTGAAAGTAAGGATAACAAAAAAGATATAAGTCTTTATATCAATTCGCCGGGTGGTATCTCTCAATGCGGTTTGGCAATTTTAGATACTATGCGCTATATCAAATCACCTGTTTCAACAATTTGTCTTGGGCTGTGTGCTAGTGCCGCTTCGTTGTTGCTTGCTGGTGGTGAAACAGGCAAACGCTTTATACTGCCACATAGCAAGGTTATGATTCATCAACCTTGGGGAGGTGTAAAAGGGCAAATTACCGAAATAGAAATTTACTACAAAGAAGGAGTAAAGGATAGGGCAAATTATGCGGAACTTTTGGCAAATTTTTGCAATAAATCAAAAGAAAAAGTGCTTGCAGATATCGAACGTGATAATTATATGAATGCATACGAAGCAGTCGAATATGGTGTAGTCGATAAAGTCCTAACTCCAAATTTATTAGCAAATGATAAGTAAAAATAAAAATATAAAAATAATTTAATAAAAAATTTAATTTTTATATTAAAACTCAATTTATTAATAAATTAATGTAAAAATAAAATTTAAAGTAGTCAAAAATTTATAATTTAACTATTTAATAAAAAAGTAAATATTTAAAAATTTTGCTTTTAACAAAATATAATTATTTAATACGTAAATTTAAGTTAAATTTTTGTTAAATTAAATTTATATACTAAAATAATTTAAAAATTAACAAATCTGCAATTAAAATACTAATGTTAATAAAAAATCACTAAATTGCAAATAAAAATATTACTAATGTATATTTATAATTAAATTATTAAGCAATAAATAAAATTTACAATTGAATTAAAAAAATTGTAAATATGGTAATCAACAAAATTATAAAATATAATATTAATATTGAACCCTAGAAGTTATTAATTACTAAAGTGAAAGAATGTAAATAAATTAATTAATAATTTAAAAATTAATAAATATGAAAATTTATAAAATAATATAGTAAATAAAAACTCAAATAAATAAAATTACAAAGAATTAAATCAGCAAGATTGAAATCAATGAAGTTAATAAATAAATGAAAATATTATAAGTTTGTATGATAGTAATTTTAAAACATTAAAATAATTAAAAAATTCCAATAAAATAAGAATATTATTAGATAGAAAAGTAATTAAAATCTAATATTACAACATTAATAATTAAAAATTTGCAATTAAAATAAAAAAATTATTAAATAACAAAGTAATTAAGAATATAAAATATAAAAACCAAATATAAAAGATTAAAAATTTTAAATACAAAAATACAAAACTAAAAGTTATTACTATGAAAACAATTTCAATCAATTTAAAACAATTTCAAAAAAAGTAAAAAAATGTAAAAAAAGTTAAAAAATTCTATTTGTTCCACCGAGCAAATGTTCTAATTTAAACAAAAAGGAAATATTTTATGGGAAAAGCATTTTGTTCTTTTTGCGGTAAATCGCAAGCCAACGTTCGTAGGTTAGTATCAAGCCCTTCTACAGATTGTTATATTTGTGATACGTGCGTAGAAATTTGCCGTGAAATTTTAAACGACAACAATTTACCTAAAAAAATGGATTGTTTATCGCTTCCAACACCTATTGAGATTAAAGAGCAGTTGGACGAATATATAGTAGGACAAGACAACGCAAAACGAGCGATGGCTGTAGCTGTTTACAACCATTATAAAAGACTAAACTATAATTTAGGGCGAAATGCTAAACAAAAATCAATAGAATTAGATAAGAGTAATATTTTATTGATAGGGCCAACAGGGGTAGGAAAAACGCTTATTGCTAAAACCTTAGCGCGCATATTAAAAGTGCCATTTGTCTGTGTTGACGCAACAACATTGACCGAAGCAGGTTATGTCGGTGATGATGTCGAAAGTGCTTTGGCAAAACTTTTAGCAAACGCAGATTATGATGTCACAAAAGCCGAAATGGGTATAGTTTATATCGATGAAATAGACAAAATTGCTAAAAAATTAGATTTGCGCAATCAAACACGAGATGTTTCGGGGGAAGGGGTGCAACAGTCTTTATTAAAAATATTAGAAGGAACTGTTGTGCAAGTCCCTCAAAATACACGGAAATCACCTCATCAAGAAACTATTTCAATGGATACAAGCAATATTTTATTTATTTGCGGTGGCGCTTTTGTTAGACTTGAAAATATTATTGAAAATCGTTGCGCTCGCTCTGCAGTTGGCTTTAATCAAAATGAAATTGTAACAGAAAAGCATAATTATCGTTATATAGAAAATGTACAACCTAACGATTTGGTCGAGTTTGGCTTGATTCCTGAATTTGTAGGGCGTTTACCTGTTGTTGTTGGCTTGTCTGCGCTTGATAAACAAAGTATGATTAATATTTTGACTAAACCTAAAAATAATTTAGTCGACCAATATAAAACATTTTTCAAACTTGATGGAGTTGAGTTAGATTTGCAACAAAACGCAATTTCGGCAATAGCGCAAAAAGCACTTGATTTAGGAATGGGGGCAAGGGGATTGCGTACCATAATGGAAGAAGCAATGCTTGATGCAATGTATTCTACACCTAGTAAACAAGATTTGCAAAAAGTAACCATTGATGAAAATTGTATAATGAAAAAAGCAGAGCCGAAATTTATATTCAAACAAAAAGAAAAAGCACAAAAAAACATTCAAAAAAATTAAAAATAAGCAAAAAATATAAATTTGCTTATTTTTTATTAATCTTTAATCATTGTCGTACCGTGTTTAACGCTCAAAGTTAAATCTATGCCATCGATTACACTGTTTGCTCCTATAAAAATATCGTTATGCAGAGTACAGTTGTTTATAAAAGTATTAGGGAAAATTGTAACATTTTCACCTATTGTAGTTTTACCACAAATATGCACGTTAGGATAAATCGTACAACCCTTTTTAATTTCAACATCGCAATCAATATAAGTATTATTTTCATCAATTAGTCGCACGCCATTGTTTGCCAACTTGCGATTTATATATTTGCGCATTTCGTTTTCAGCTTTATTCAATTCTTGTATAGTATTTACACCGTTTAAAATAAAATAATTTTTAGCGCAAACACCTGTGATTTTCAATTTTTGGTTGTAATATAATTTTACTAAATCAGTGACATAGTATTCATTTTGTGCGTTATTCCTGTCAATTTTTGCTATATTCTTGCATAAAATATTAAAATTAAAACAATAAATACCTAAATTTGCTTCATTTATTGCTAGTTGTTCTTGAGTGCAATCTTTTGCCTCAATAATATTAGCGATGTTTCCATTTTCTCTAATTATACGGCCAAATTTATGCTCTTCATTTTGTAACCCGATTAAAAGTTTGAGCGCCCCAACGTTATCAAGCATTTCCTCAATTAAAGCGCTTTCGAAAATAGGCCCATCGCCATTTAATACTAAAATATTTTTTGCTTTATCTTTTATTTGTTCGCAAGCACATTTTAGTGCGTGCCCTGTTCCTAGTGGCGTTGGTTGAAAAATATATTCAACTTTATCTTGCAATAATTTTTTAATTAATTCGCCATTTTGTCCTATTACAACATAAGTTTTAATGTTTTTTTTCAATAAAATGTCAATAATGTGTGAAATAATAGGTTTTCCGCAAATTGTTTCTAGCACTTTATTATTTTTTCTATTCATTCGAGTTCCTTTTCCACCAGCCAAAACAACGGCAACATTCATTTTTTCACCTCAATTTGTTTGTTTTTGTTGTTAAATCTGCACGTGATAGAGCAAAAGTATTAGTTTCTAAATCTTTTGAAAGGGTTGTACCTGCGCCAATAAAACAATTATTTTCAATTTTGAGTGGAGCAATTAGATTTACATTACAACCTATAAAACAATTGTTGCCCACAAAAGTTTTAAATTTTGTTTTTCCGTTATAGTTTGCAAACACTACTCCGCAACCAAAATTGCAACCGCTACCGATTTCTGCATCTCCTATATATGTTAAATGCGCTATTTTAGTGTTATCGCCGATTTTACAGTTTTTTGTTTCACAAAAATTACCCAAACGCACATTGTTACCTAAATATGTAGGAGTGCGAGTGTGCGCAAATGGTCCTATTTTGCAGTTTTTGCCTGTGGTTACACCTTCAAGCATACAACTTGAATAGATGATTGTATTTGCTCCTATAATGCAATTTTTATCTATAAAGACATTAGGATAAATTACGCAGTCTTTACCTATTTTAGCACCTTTTTCTATAAAAGTAGTTTTAGGTGAAATTACTTGAAAACCTTTAAATTTGCTTAAAAAATGCTGTTTTTTTGCTGTTTTTTTGCATTTTTGTGATATTTCTGTATTATTTTTCAACTATTTTACCTCGTTTTAAAAATAATTTTCTTTCTAAAAACACCATTCTCAACATAAAGATAATACCAAATACCCCTAAAATAGGATAGAAATAACTAACTATTGCGCCAAAACCTAACCCCGAAATTATCAAGCAAATTATACATACTGCAATACTACATAATTTAAAACTATGCACATACTTTTGAAGCCAAGCGCTTATGGTATAAACAAGAGAAACAGCGGTTGTAGCAATTCCTATCCAAACCACTATTAAAGTTATAATTCCAAACAAGTGACTAGCCGAACTAGCGATGTAAACTAATGGCATATCAGACATACTACTGTAAGGATTTAGGTAAATAGAAATTACCATTCCAATCAAGCAAACCACCATAAAAATAGAGCCAATTAAAGAACCAAATAAATTTACTTTTTTCGAATGTTCGTTTCCTAATCTAGCAAAAATAAATCCCGCAAAAAACAAATTGCTACAAACATACAATATACAAAAGAATACGGAACTTATTAATTGTTCGCTACCATCAATGAGGGGCACGACAAAGCCGTTTGCGTTTATTAAGCAATAAGCAAAAATCCCAGCAATTACAAGCACCATAGCGGGAACAACGGCAAGATTTATTTTTATCATTTTTGAGAAACCTAGCCAACTAATAACAACAGCAATTACTGCGGTAAATACACTTGCAAAACGGTATAAGCCTTGCGATAAAACAATATCAAACAAAGAATTAGCACCAGCAAACATTGCAGAAAGCAGTATAAAATTTGAAAAAATAAATATTATTTCGCCGATTATTCCATATTTTCCAAAAAGTTTATTGTTCATTTGTTGTACTGTTTCAATTCCGTGGCGTTTCCCAAATTCCAAAAATGTATAACCGAGAATAAAAAGCAAAAGTCCTGCAAGTGCAATAAGTGGAAAGCAAACCCAGCCAAATTGCGCAAAATAAAACCAAACTTCTTTGCCACTTGCAAAACCTGCGCCAACAATAGAGCCAAACATAACAGCTCCAACCAACAACGATTGTTTTACGCTTGTTTTTACCAACATCCACCCCTTAAACTAATAATTGAAACTCATTTATCGCTTGCATAACCTTGTCGTTTTCAACTCCAAAATATATGCACGCTTGTCTTAAAACTTGCGCATTATAGCAAAAATACAAGCAAGAAAAAACTCGTTCATTTAGTATTTTTTGATTGTTTAAACCTATTTTATCAAAAATTTTGTTGTTAATTTTTTCAAAATCAACCATTATTCCATTTACTTCCGCATAACTAACTGCATTGCAATACGCTTCTTTCCAAACGCTGTTTTGAAGTATTTTTTTAGGAAGTTTTGTTTTAAAACTACGGTAGCGCAAATTTGCTGTCACATCAATTTCTGTTAAATTTTGAGACAACAAGGCGTGTTTGGTAAGATAAAATTTTTGTTCAGTATCCAACCTAACCGATAATAAATATTTTTGGTACAATTTAGTTGCTTTTTTCCTTTTGCATTTAGATAAGGCATTTGCAAGGCGGTTTGTTATTTCATTATCTTTGTTTGTAAAGCACCAGTCTAAATCATCAACAAAGGTTATAGAGGTATTTAAAATTTCGCAAAAATTACCACTTGAAATTGCGCCAAAAATATTCTGCATTTTGTTATCAGCAATTTTTTTAGGTAACTTTGTGATTAGTCGCAAGGGTGGGGGAACTAAATCTCTATTAAAAATATCATAATAACCGTTTAAAATAGGGTTTTCAATATCTACCCAACGAGCACGGCCGATTGTGTAAAGCGCTTCTTGTTTTTCACCTAAATTGTAATAAGCAATTGCCATAAACAACATTGTTTTGATATTGTATTCATCAAGTTTTAAAGACTTTTCATAAAAATTAATTGCTTTGTTCCATTTTCCTACACTAAAATATAGATTTGCCGTTAATAAATATTGATTTTTATCCATTTGCAGATTTTCAAGTTTTTCAAGATTTATTTCCAAACTGCACAAGTCATTTTCCGCCAAACATAAATTGCATAAAACTAAATTTGCTTCCACATTTTCAGGGTTTTCTCGTAAAATACTAAACAAGATTTCACGTGCTCGGGTAAAATCACGAGATAAAATCAATAAATCGGCAACAAAAATTTTTGTGTCAATATCACCTTTTGCAAAACTAGGGCTTAACATTGAAATCGCTTGTTCATATTTTCCCATTTTGGCTAAATTTTTAGCAATAGCAAACAAAGACTTTCCGTTTTCTTGCGTTCGCAAATTTTCACGAATTACAAAAGTCCATTCCAAAACTGCACCGCTAAAATCTTGCGTGCTTGCGGTGTCTAATGTAGCATTAAAATATTCTAGTGCTAGTTTTTCATTATGCATTTTAACTAAATTTCTACCTATACCAAAAAACGCACCTGCACGAGTTTCGGCTACTTTTATTGCACGAAAAAAATGTTCGCAACTTAAAAAATAGAGTTGCATTTCAAAATATATTTGCCCTAAAATTATGTTGATACTTTCACGGTCAACACGAGTTTTTGCGCTATCTATTGCTCGGCGCCCTGCATCAAGCGCCCCTAAATAATCACCATCTTTAATTCGTGTGTCGATAATTTTTAAATAAGCATTAAGACTTTGCTTGAAATTTATAATTGTTTGCATACCGCTAATTTATGGCTTAAAAAATATTAAAATAACTTATTCTTATATTTTTATTAAAAAATTGCGTTTATTATTTTCAATTATAAAAAGTTGATTTGTAAAAAAATAAAATTTATAAAATTTTATAAATTAAAAGTGATTGTTAGACAATTAAAATATTATTATATAAATTGTAAATTGAACAAAATACATTAAAAAAGTTAACAGTTTTAAAATTAGCGCAATAAAAAAAGGAACTTTATATAAAATTCCTTTTTAATTAGTTTAAAAACATTAGACAAAATCAATACGTTTTTTGTTAAACTATTTCGTCTGTATTGTTTGTTTGTCCGTTTGGACTACCTGTTGCGGAAGTTTTGGGGGTAAACAATGCTTTTATTACTTTGCCGTCAACCTGTGCTTTTGTAAATACTACACTTGTGCTATTAGATAAGATTTCGCTTTCATTATCTGCATATGCCCAGCCTTTAAATTCGTATCCAGTATAAGCAACAGCCATTACAGTTACGGTATCGGTTGATTGACCGTTTGCTATGTCGTTTCCAACAATGCGCGCTTCACCACCAACACTAGCGGTTACAACTGTTCCTGTTACGCTCGCACCACCGCTTGTAGGTGGTACTTTGTAATCAGGTTGCACATTTACAAGATTGAATACTATATTTATGCTTTCATATATTCCTTCAATGTAAAGCATAAATGTGTTTGTGCTTTCTTTCGCTACATACTCAATTGTTCTTGCTCCACCTACGCCATAGATTTCTGCTTTGTAGTAGGTGATAGGGACTTCTATTCCGTCCATTTGTAAGGTTTGTACCCAAAAATTGTCACCGTCAGGGCGAACAACTACCTGTTGAGTATTGGTGTCAATTTGTGAAATCGCAATGTCTGCGCTACCGCCGTTTGTGCTAGTTTGAATACTAGCCCCCGAACTTACATAATGGTCTAAAATTACAGAATGTGCACCATTAGGCAAATTTGTAAGTTCAATGTAAACATAATTGTTGTAAATGTTGTGTGCGTAATTTACTTTTCCATTATTTCCTGTAGCCGAACCTGAAGAGTTTAAACCATAAAGTTTTATCCATACACCATCAAGGCACATATAAATATTTTGATTGCGAGAAAATTGTGCAACAACTAATGCATAGGCGTTGTGAGTATTTGTAAAGTAGTTTGAAAAGCTTTGTGTTGTTTCATCTTCTTGTATGATTAATGAAGGTTTATTTGATGTCGCGGACCACAATGTCGCATAAGTCCCTACTATTGTTGAGTTTTGTGTAAGGTTAGTTACAATTACAATTACCTTGCTTGCATCTCTATAACATTTGTATTGTGTACCTGTTGTGCTAGAAAAACTTGCTGGCGCTGTTTCTGAAATCGTAATGTTATTGCCATTTATTTTAATTGTGTTTATGTAATAATTTGTTTTACCCGTGTAGGTAAAAGTTAGTTGCGCTCCAGAATTTGCTAAATATGTTTCGCTTGTTTTATCTAATGTTGCTTTACTTGTGTCGGTATTACTTATGCTTGCTGTTATATTTCTTAGTATTCCATAGGTAGCAACCATATTGAGATTAGTTGTAACTTTTTGTACATGTACATAAACATACTTATCAGAACGGTAACACCTATATTCACATCCTGTCATAGTGGTGTAACTTCCAGGGTTAGAGGCATTTATTGTTATAGAAGTACCATTAATTTTTATACTTGCAATATCGTAGTCGCCTTTTCCCTCATATCTTATATATTTAGCACTAGTTGCATTCGCAAGATATGTAAAAGAATTAGGGCTTACAGTTGCTATACTTGTATCAGGATTTTCGATACTTCCTGTTACTGTGTACCAAGTTTGAAATATTACAACAATTGCTGCATAGTCTGGACTTGAACCACTTAACCCACAACCAGACACACTTATACTTTTTAAGGTAATACTAGTACCGCTCACACTTACACTTGCCGTATCTGCATTAGCAGAATTTGCATCTTCGTAAGCGGTGGTTTGAGCTTCTTCTGCACTAGATTTATCACGGCTTGTTCCGTAAGTAACTTGCTTTCTGGTGTCTGTCCAACTATATCCACTTCGAAGTGAAACTGAAAAATTACCTGTCCATGTAAAATTTGCTAATGAACCACCTGTGCTGTTAATAGTGTTTGATGAAACGCGTACTGAAGTATATATCGCACTATCGTAATAAATATGAATATTTAAATACTGTACACCACAACTATTAGTACTTTGCGTTTTTGCACTGCTGGAAGCATAATCCAACGCTGCTTTTGCTGGTTCATTTGACATTTCGTTGGTTGTGTTGTATTTTGTACCGATTAAAATACCACCAGTAAGCATTGAAACGGCAAGTACAGCAATAATGATAATGTTAATTATCATTGAT